>CAKUBN010000008.1 GCA_934643185.1 uncultured Eubacteriales bacterium | reverse complement strand
AGAGGCTTTATTTTTACCAAGGTTTTTTATCTACCCCTGGTAGAACCAGGGGTTTTGTTTCGCCTGAAGGCGGACAAGAAGCTTAAACCGAACGCACACGTTCGGTTGCATTTCCAAAGGTGAAACCTTTGGTCGTCGTTCGCAAACGACGAAATCCTTTTGCCTACCAAAAATCAGGAGGATAGGTTAAATGTCCGGTGGACATTTAACCGCAAGGGACCCAATTAGGGGGTCCCTTGAAAGGCTTGCAAAACAAGCCTTTAGAAAGCAGACTAGCGGTTTTAAACATGTCATAAACACGACAAAAAGCAGATGTACCTACCGATTCTGGTGACACACCTGCTTTTGTTTTTTCTAAAAGGCTACGCCTTTTTAGGGAACCCATGCAACTGGGTTCCCTACGATTTAAACGTCCCCGGACGTTTCGTAGCAATGCGAAGCATTGCTTACTACCATTCCTAGTTTTTGGGTAGGCAAAAGGATTTCGAGCTCTGCGGAGCTCGACCAAGGGCTTTGCCCTTGGATTCCACGACCTTTTTGAAAAAAGGTCGATCAAAAACTTTTAGCGTCGCTTTGCTGTTTTTACAGCTTTCCGATCTTACACAGTCTTGCGTACTCGCCGTTTTCTTTTGCGAGCTGCTCATGCTTGCCCTGCTGCACGATATGCTTATCGGCGAGCACGTAAATGCAGTCTGCGTTGCGGATGGTAGACAGTCTGTGCGCGATAAGCACGGTCGTTCTGCCGTGCTTCAGCTTTTCAATGGACTGCTGCACGACCTTTTCGCTCTCGTAATCGAGCGCGCTGGTGGCTTCGTCCATGATGAGGATTTTCGGGTCCTTCAAAAACAGTCTTGCGATGCTGATGCGCTGTCTTTGACCGCCCGAAAGCAAAATGCCGTGCGTGCCGACGATGCTGTCGTACCCCTTTTCGAGCGAGCAGATGAAATCGTCGATATCGGCGAGCCTTGCGGCCTCACGCACCTCGTCGTCCGTGGCATTCGGTCTGCCATAGCGGATATTCTCCATCACGGTGCCATTGAAAATGTAGACCTCCTGCTGCACGATGCCAATGATATTCCGCAGCGATTCGAGCTGAATGTCGCGGATATCCACGCCGTCGATGAGCACACGGCCACCCGTTGCATCGTAAAAGCGCGCGATGAGCGACGCGACCGTCGTTTTGCCGATGCCGGAAGCGCCCGCAAACGCGGCGCTCGTGCCTTGCGGAATCGTAAACACGACATTTTCAAGCACGTTTTCTGTCATGTCTTTATAACGGAAATCGACATGCTCAAACGTGATCTCGCCGCGCGGGTTTTTGAGCGCTTTGGCGTTTTCGCTGTCTACGATCTCCGGCTTTGTTTCCAGCATGTCCATAAAGCGGATGAAGCTCGTTTTGCCGGATTCATAAATTTTGATGAATGTCAGCATGGTGCCGATCGGCTCCGAAATGCTGCCAGCGTACAGCAAAAACGTGACGAGCACTGCCGCGTTCATTTTGCCGCGCGTGATGAAAAGCGAACCGAAAACAACGACGAGCATCGTGAGAAACTGCGGGTAAGATTCCACCGTTTCGTAGAACAGGGCCTCCACCTTGTAGAACCACCACATGCTGTCCGCGTATTTTTCGCTCTTTTTCGCAAAGCGCGCCGCATGTGTTTTTTCCTGTCCAAACGCCTTCACGGTGCGGATGCCCGTAAGCGCGTCTTCCGCATATTCGTTCATGTCTGTCAAATTCTCACGGCTTTTCAGCAGCCCCTTTTCCATCTGCTTATCCGTGAAATATGCCGCCACCGCCAAAACAGGCAGCGCCAAAAACACGATAAGCGCAAGCTGCACGTCAATGCTGAACATGACGGCAAACGCACCGATGAGCTTGATCGCGATCATGAGGATATTCTCCGGGCCGTGGTGGAAAAGCTCCGTCATGTTCGTCAGGTCGTTCGAGATGACCGTCATCAAGCGGCCCGCGCTGTTTTTCGCGTGGAAATCAAACGACAGCGCTTCGTAGTGCGTGAAGAGCTCGCGGCGCATGGTGTCTTCCATTTTGGCACCCATGCCGTGGCCGTATGCCGCATAAATGATGTTGCTGATGACCTTCACGCCGGTCAGGGCCGCCAAAATTATACCGCAGACGACAAGGCGGCGCATGGTGTTTTCATCCCACTCGCTCAGCACTTCGCCGGCGAGGTAACCCGAAACGAGCGGGAACAGCACGACCGTCAGCGAGCTGAGCCCCGCAAAAAACATATCCATGATGAAGATTTTGCGGTGCGGTTTGTAATAAGACAGGAATTTTTTAAATCTTTCTTTTGTGAACTGAGACTTCATTCGATCCTCCGTAAATGGTTACAGAGGGCAAAATTATACTTCGATCACCCTCTGCATAATGGCTTTGCGTGTGATCTTTCTGACTTTCATGATAACGTTCCTCCTCTGCTAAAATTTCTTATACCATAATCCTTTTTAAGTTTTTTGTCAATCAAACATGAAAAAACCGGAGACCTGCACAAAGGCAAAGTCCCCGGTTTGTGGATTATTCGGTTAGACGAGCTTTAAATATTGAACCCCATACGGCGGCAGCTCTATCCTGCCGTGGATGTCGAGCGTCTCACCCGTTAAAAGGTCGACCGCTTTGTAGTCGCTGCGGGCATCGATAGAACACGGCGCGTTTTCCGCGTTGACGGCAACGAACACCGTTTCGCCGTCGCAA
Source organism: uncultured Eubacteriales bacterium (assembly GCA_934643185.1). Classification (GTDB taxonomy): domain Bacteria; phylum Bacillota; class Clostridia; order Oscillospirales; family Acutalibacteraceae; genus Hominenteromicrobium. Next base: position 64,102 of record CAKUBN010000008.1, on the reverse strand, counting down.
TGGCGCTCAAAAAGCAGATTTTTATTCTGAATGGTGATGTTTTTATAATCGCCGTAATTTAACGCACGGCTTTCGGTTTTCACCTTTGCGAGCTTTTCGATGAACGCGGTGAGCTCGTTTTCAACGGGCGCATCAAAACACGGACGCAGGGCGTTATCACCCTCATGCTTCTCGCCCTTTGCGCCCCACTCGCTGCCGTAATAGAGGCACGGGATGCCCGGCATGGCAAACAGCACGCCGTACAGCGGGTAAATTTGCTTTTCGTCGTTTAAAATGCTCGCGATGCGCGTTACGTCGTGGTTATCGGCGAAATTCATCAGGTGCTTGCCGCGGTACAGCGTCCACGGCTCCGGGCCGAACTGCCGCCCGAGCGAATGCGCAATCTCAAAGAGATTCATCGAATTGAACGCAGAGTAAAGCCCTTTGTAGCACTCGTAGTTCGTCACGCTGTGCAGCAGGCCGTCTGCGGTGATACGGTTGTAATCGCCGTGGATCATCTCGCCGATGAGCACAAACTCCGGCTTTTTGCCGTCGCAGTACGCGCGCAGGCGGCGCATGAAATCTTCATTCAACATGTACGCCACGTCAAGACGCAGGCCGTCGATGCCGAATTCGTCGATCCATCTGCCGACGCAGTTTAAAAGGTACTCGACAACGGTGGGATTATAGAGATTGAGCTTGACAAGCTCGTAATGGCCCTCCCAGCCCTCGTACCAAAAGCCGTCGTTATAGGCGCTGTTACCGTCGAAATTCAAGTGAAACCAGTCTTTATACGGAGAGTCCCACTTTTTCTCCTGCACGTCACGGAACGCAAAAAAGCCGCGTCCCACGTGGTTGAACACGCCGTCGAGCACAACTTTGATGCCGTTTTCGTGCAGCGCATCGCACACGGCTTTGAAGTCTTCATTCGTGCCGAGGCGGCAGTCTATTTTTGTAAAATCACGCGTATCGTAGCCGTGGTTGTCCGATTCAAACACCGGGGAAAAATACACCGCGCCGATATGCAGCTTTTTCAGGTGCGGAATCCACCCTTTGACCTTTTGAATGCGGTTCACGCACACGCCGTCGTTCGGCATGGGCGCACCGGTAAAGCCCAAGGGATAGATCTGGTAAAACACCGCTTCATCTGCCCACATTGTTATATTCGTTCCTTTCAAGAGAGTTATGCCGATTGCAACTTAAAACGTGTACATGCCGTCTGCCGTCTGGCGGATATCCGCGTTATAGAACGCCGTCATGGCCTTTACCATGTACGCAGTGTCCTTTTCGCCCGCCGTTTCCACGCAGGAGTGCATCGCGAGCTGCGGGATGCCGATATCGACCGTGTTGAGCGACAGATGACCGTTTGAGATATTGCCGAGCGTTGAACCGCCCGCCATATCGGAGCGGTTGTGGAAGATCATCACCGGCACCTCAGCCTTACGGCAGATCTCGCCAAACACGGCGGCGGAAACAGAATCCGTCGTATACTTCTGGTTTGCACTGTACTTGATGACGATGCCGCCGTTTAAGTAGCAGCGATTCGTCTGGTCACACTTTTCCGTGTAGTTTGGGTGCACGGCATGGGCATTATCGGCGGAAAGCATGAAGCTATCCGGCATTTTGCGCAGCCACTCCGCTTCGGGGATATTGAGCGCGGAAGCGATGCGACGCACGGTATCCGTGAGGAACGTGGAATCTGCGCCCTGCTTTGTCAGCGAGCCGACTTCTTCGTTATCGAACACGGCGCTGATGAGCAGCTTTTCTTTGTTTTCCGCGTTCAAAAACGCTTCCGTTGCGGAGAACGCGCACTGGAGGTCGTCGAGGCGCGGGGATGCAATAAATTCGTTCTCCATGCCGAATACAACGCCGTGCTGGCGCGGATAGAGGAACATATCGCTCGAAATGACGTCTTCCTTTTTAACGCCTGCCTCTTCCGCGATGAGCGCGTTATAATCGGCGTTTTCGCCGCCGAGCAAGGGCAGCAGATCGACCTGCGGGTTTAACTTGTGGTCTGCCATGCCGCGCGTCATGTGAATGGCAAGGCTTGGGATGATGCACAGGTCGCGGTCGATGTTCAAAAGCACGCTCTTTACGCCGCTTTCGGTACGCACCACGGCGCGGCCGGCAAGCGACAGCGGACGATCAAACCACGTGGAAAGGATCATGCCGCCGTAGCCTTCGGTGTTGAGCTTTTTGTAGTGACCCTCTACGGTGATCTCCGCGCCGCTCTTTACGCGGAACGTCGGGGAATCGCTGTGCGCGGAGACAATCTGCATGCCGTTGTAATTTTCCGGCACGGAGAACGCCAAAACGGAGGAGCCGTTGCGCGTTGTAAAATAGCGCTTGCCCTTTTCAAGCGTCCAATTTTCGTTTTCGAGCAGGCGCACGCAGCCTGCCTCTTCCAGCATTGCACATATATTTTTCACCGCATGAAAGCACGACGGAGAAGCGTCGATGAACTTCAGCAGCTTTTTTGTCGTTTCAGAAGTCTTTACCATTTCGGTCATTCCTTTCTCTGTTTTCATCCATCATAGCACAAAATGACAAATATGGGTAGAGTAAATTTCAGAAAAAAGGGCCGCCGCACCGAAACCGATACGACAGCCTTTAGAAAGTTTATTTACTTGCACGCGTTTCCGATGGCTTCGTTTACGCGCTCGCGCATGGCGGGCAGGTACTCTGCTTCACGCGGATACGCCGCAAATGTCATGTTTTCGCCGTCTTTAAGCAGCTTTAAAACGCTTTCGCGCCCAAGCTTTTCTTCAGCGAGCGACAAGACGCGCATGTCATAAAGCGCCATGGCGAAAACCTTTTGCCGCAGCGACGGCAGCGGGCCGTTTTCGCCGGGGTAAACAGAGAAGCCGTCGCCGCCCGGGAACGCGCCGCCTGCGTCCGTCACCTTGAATGGATCGATAACAGCCTTGGAAAGCTGCGTGTTCCAGAAATTGTAGCCCCAATGCAGGAAGCCTGTAATGTGATACTTCCACATCTGCACGCCCAAAATGCGGTTGCGGTTTGAGGGCATTGCGAGGAAACGGTTGCCTACGTCGATGCACTGGCTGCAGCAGGTATACGCCCAAAGATCCGGCACATTGTTTTCGATGAACGGCGTAATGTGGTTTGTCGCGACCACCGGGTGCTGCACAAGACCCTCTGTGTAATAATCGTACGACGAGAGCGCATCGCGCAGGATGCAGCCCGGCAGATACGGCTCCACGATCGCCTTCGCCTTTAAGTAATCCGCCTTGTGCTCCTCACTCGGCTCGTCCGAAATGTGGAACATGAGGTCATTTTTTTCGACGCCTGCTTCTTCAAAGAACTGAAGCAGCTGCGGCAGCAAAGCGTGCAGCAGCGCCGCATATTCCGGGTCGGTCGCAGAGGTATGCCAGCCGAATTTCAATGTGCGTTCGCCGTTTTCGGTAACGTAGATATTCGGCGCACATTTTGCACCCCACTGTGTGAAAAAGTGGGAAATTTCAAATTTCTTGATGCCGCAGTCCTTCGCGGTCTCTACCCAGCGGGCGAGCTTTGCAAAGTCGAAATGATAGCCTGCGTCGTCCTTTGTGATCTCCACAAGCTGCGTGCACGGGCGCTCCTTGCCGATCTCGGTATCGAGCGCCGGGGTGAACACCGGCGTCAAGATCATGTTCATGCCATGCTCCGCCGCCGTGCGCATGTACTTTTCGAGCAAAGCCCAGTGTTCTTTCGAGTAAATTTCCACGCCGTAGCGCACTGCAATGCAGTCGCCGTGGAACCACTGCGTAAACGTGAGCTTCTGCTCCGGCAATGCGACCGGCACGACCGTCAGGCGGAAAATTTCGCTTTTGCCGTTTGCGCTGATCTCCACGGGGTAATCGCCTCCCGCGGCATCGTCTTTGACTTTGAGGCTCACCCACAGCACTTCGCGGCCATGAACGTTCACCGCGCCGTCCGTGACGGGATACAGCACATCCGGGAACGTGCTCGGCTCTGTTGTGATGTAGTCATCATCGAACCTGTTCGGGTACGCGGAAAGCGTGCACGGCACATAGCCCTCGCGGTACACCGCCACTTTAACAGGTGCATCGGTGCGCACCTCAATGTAGTGCTCGCCCTCGCCCGTGACGATGGCCTGAAACGCGGTCTCTTCTCTGCGCAAAGCGCTCGCCTTCGGGTACGGCGCAAAGGTCTTTTCTTCCTGCGCCATGACTTTTTCCATCGGTGAAAGAAGCTGGATCGTTGTCTGCATGGATTTTTCCTCCCCTAAGTTGACCGTGTCAAACTGTGTAAAATCCGGTATATAACGTTCGCCGGCGGCGCTGCGCTTTTGGCAGAAGCCGGGCAAACCCAGTTCCAACATATAATTTTGTACCTTGCGGCTCTCCCGCAGGGTGATGCGGCGGTTGATATCCGCAAATTCCGGCTCGTGCAGCACGCGGCCCATCGGCGTGTACTGGCTCATCAGGCTCACGGGCACGCCCGGAAAATGCTGCTGGATAAGCTCCAGCGCCCGCATGGAGTTGCGCGTGTGGCCGGGCAAAATGAGCTGCCGGATGATGATGCCCTTTTGCAGCATGCCGTTTTCATCGTACACGTTTTCGCCCATCTGGCGCACCATTTCATGAATGGCGTTGAGCGCCGTTTCGCAGTAGTGCGGCGCATTCGAAAGCCGCACAGCAAGGTCGTCGTCTGCATATTTAAAGTCCGGCAGATAAATATCGATGAGCCCGTCTAACATGCGCAGCGTCTCGACCGATTCATACCCGCCGCAGTTGTACACCACCGGCACGTGCGGTTTATAGATGCGCAGCGCTTCGGCGATCTGCGACGCGAAGTGCGTCGGCGTGACGAGGTTGATGTTGTGCGCGCCCATGGCTTCGAGGCTTTTCACGGTCTCGATGAATTCTTCGACCGTAAAATCCTTACCGTGTACGCTTTCGCCGGAGATCTCGCTGTTCTGGCAAAACGCGCAGCGCAGCGAGCAGCCCGTAAAAAAGATCGTGCCGCTGCCGCGCATACCGCTGATGGGCGGTTCCTCCCAGTAATGGAGCTTTGCGCGTGCAATGTGCATTTTATTGCCGCTTTGGCAGTAACCATTCGTGACTTCGCGGTCAACGCCGCACTTTCTCGGGCACAGGGTACAGGCACTCATGCGTTTTGACCCTGAAGCATCAGGAACCCGGCGTTAGAACCGCGCTTGCCGCGCGTCACGCGGTGCGAGAACAGCAGATCGCTGTTGCACATGGTGCACACGCCACCCGTTGTGATGTGCTCCGGCAGCACGCCTGCACCCAATAAGAATGCACGGTTGCACGCCCAAAGGTCGACGTGGAATTTACCGTTGCCGTCGTCTGTGACGAACGCGTCGCTGCCGGGCAGCGCGAGGAATTCCTCCGCGCACGGGGCGTCCACCTCAAAGCACTCCTTCGCGATGGACGGGCCGATGGCCACAAGCAGATCCTCGGGACGGGTGTCAAACTCTTCCTCCATCTTTTCGACGGTGGCCTTCGCCATGCCGTTTACCGTGCCGCGCCAACCGGCGTGCGAAAGGCCAATGGCGTGGTGAATGGGGTCGTAGAAATAAAGCGGTACGCAGTCCGCCGCATAAATGAGCAGCGGCAGATTCGCTTCGTCCGTCACAAGGCCGTCCACGCTTTCCATATCCTTCGGTTTCCAAATGCCTGTGCCGGCGTTCTGCATCGTGACGCGGCGCACGTTCGTGTGGTGGTCCTGCGCGCCCGCCGTGATGTTCTCGACCGGGATATTCGCCGCCTGAGCGATCAGGCGGAAGTTCTCTTTCACGTTTTCGTCGCTGTCGCCGCGGTTGAAGCCGAGGTTCATGGCGGCGAACTCGTCTTCGCTCACGCCGCCGATACGCGTGGAGAAGCAGTGTGTGAGGTACGGGATGTTCTCCCACGCCTTAAACGTCAGCAGTCCCACGCCGTTGTCCTTGATCGTCAAGCGCATATCGGCGATGTCCGCGTTTTCGGCGCGGCGCGGCTTTTCGATCTTCGGCAGCGGAATGGACTTGCGGCTGACGATGATGCCCTCATACTTCTGCTTCACGCGCAGCTGACCGCAGAATTCGTAGCCGCACTTTTCGCACTTAAATGTGCTGCGCAGACTCTTGTTTTTCACAGTCCATTTGCCGCGGCGCTTTGCTTCGCCGCCGCATTTTTCGCACGTGAAATGCAGATGCTCCTTTTCGATCAACGGGCTGTTCACGTCACAGATATACGTCGTTTTAAACGTGATGCGTCTGTAAAACTCCGGGTCCTTACAGTCCTGAATGAACGGGCGGAACGTATCCTTTGTGTAAATGCGCTCCAGCACCATGGCGGAAAGCACACTGTCGTCAAGCGCGCGGTGGTGGTCGAGCGCACCGTCATCAATGGAAAGCAGCTCTGCCGCTTTGGAAAGCCCAAGCTGCTCCTTGCCGTCCTCGCCAAGGCGCTTTTCCACGTACTGCTGTAAATCGACATAGCGCTGCAAAAACGGAACGGTCTCCCCGCCGCCGAAATAGCGGCAGTTTTCAATCAGCGCCAGAATGTCCGACGTGCCCCACGTGGCAATCACGCAGTCGCCCGCCCATTTTTTGAAGCGGCTCATCACCTGCATGTACGGGCGCGCGTCCAAAAGATTCGCATCCGTAATGTTGGTGAGGTCCGAGATAATCGCGCTGATCTTTTTTGTCACCTGCGGTTTGACAAAGCAGGAAAACCGGTCTGTGATATTCAGTTGTGCATCGAGCTTGACAGCGCCGAACTCGATAATCTCATTGATAAAGCCGTGGAGACGGCGGCTGTACGCACCGTTCCACTCCAGATCCAAAATAACGATATTCATTGGCTCTCCGTGTGTCTTTTCCGTTGGTCAGGTTTATAAATTACTTCTTTTTTGCAGCCTGCTTCATGCGCAGCTCTTTGCTCAGCACCATTTTGCGCATGCGGATGCTCTTCGGCGTGATCTCCACAAGCTCATCGTCCGCGATGAACTCGAGGGACTGCTCCAGAGAGAGCACGGTGTGCGGGGTCAGCTTCAGTGCGTCGTCGGAGCCGGAAGCACGGGTGTTTGTCGCGTGCTTCTTCTTGCAGACGTTGATGACGATGTCGTCGCCTTTCGGGTTGCTGCCGACAATCATGCCCTCGTAAACCGGTACGCCCGGCCCGATAAACAGGCGGCCTCTGTCCTGTGCGTAGAACAGGCCGTAAGCCGTGGACTCGCCGGTCTCGTGTACAACGAGAGAACCGGTGCTGCGCTGCTGAATGTCTCCCTTATACGGCTCGTAGCAATCGAACACGTGGTTCATGATGCCGTTGCCGTTCGTGTCCGTAAGGAACTCGGAGCGGTAGCCCATGATGCCGCGGGACGGGATCTTGAATTCAAGGTGTGTGGTGCCGCTGTCGCGGGTACCCATGTTGAGCAGCTCTGCCTTTCTGGTGCCGAGCTTTTCCATAACCGCGCCGACGTAGTTATCCGGAACTTCGATCATCAAAAGTTCCATCGGCTCCAGCTTCTTGCCGTTTTCTTCCTTGAAAATAACGCTCGGGCGGGAGACCTGGAATTCGTAGTTCTGGCGGCGCATCTGCTCGATAAGAATGGAGAGGTGCAGCTCGCCGCGGCCGGATACCTTAAACGTATCGGCGGAATCCGTCTCTTCCACGCGCATAGCAACGTTCGTTTCGACCTCCTTAAACAGGCGGTCGCGCAGGTTGCGGGAGGTGACATATTTGCCCTCGCGGCCCGCAAACGGGGAATTGTTGACCATGAACATCATAGAAACGGTCGGCTCGTCGATCTTGACAAACGGCAGCGGCTCCACGTGCTCCGGGTCGCAGGCGGTCTCACCGATGTTGAGGTCTGCCATGCCGGAAACGGCCACGATGTCGCCGAGCTCTGCGCTCTCTGCGTCCACGCGCTTGAGGCCCTCAAACTGGTAGAGCTTCGTAATGCGCGCGTTGCGTTTTTCGTCGCTTGTGCTGCTGCAGATGGTAACGGTCTGGCCAACCTTTACGGAGCCGCGCTCCACTCGGCCGATACCGATACGGCCGACGTACTCATCATAGTCAATGTTGGAGAACAGCACCTGCGTCGGGCCGTCAAGGTCACCCTCCGGCGCCGGAACATCGTTTATAATGGCTTCAAACAGCGGCTTCATGTCCGTGCCCTTTTCGTCCGGCTGGTTCATGGCGTAGCCGTCACGTGCGGAAGCGTAGACCACCGGGAAATCGAGCTGGTCTTCGTCTGCACCAAGCTCAATGAAGAGGTCAAGCACTTCGTCCACGACTTCAAGCGGACGTGCGCCCGGACGGTCGACCTTATTGACGACAACGACCGGCTTTTTGCCAAGACCAAGCGCCTTCTTTAAAACGAAGCGCGTCTGCGGCATACATCCCTCAAACGCATCGACAAGCAGCAGAACGCCGTCTACCATCATCAGAATACGTTCCACCTCACCGCCGAAATCGGCATGGCCCGGGGTATCAACAATATTGATTTTGATGCCATTGTACATGACAGCTGTGTTTTTGGAGAGGATCGTAATGCCGCGCTCACGCTCCAAATCACCGGAGTCCATGACGCGCTCGGTTACGGCTTCGTTGCTGCGGAAAACGCCGCTCTGGCGCAGAAGCTGGTCCACAAGGGTGGTCTTGCCGTGGTCAACGTGTGCAATAATGGCTACGTTGCGCAAATTTTCTCTTTTTCCCATCTTTATCAATCCCTTTCTTTATCGTTCTTAACTTCAAACTGCTTCAAAAAATTCAAAACCGGCCGCGCCGTTTTGCATGCGCGGGATACGGCAAAAAACGGATTAAAAACTCGGTTTGCTCATTAACCGAAATATTATACCACTTTTCGCGCGTTTTGTGAATATGTTCCGCCTTGGCGAAACCGCTGAAATATTGGGTTTTTGCGTTTTTTCTTTTGTCCTGCTTTCCTTGACGGCGGGCTTTGTTCGTGCTATTCTTGTATTGATTTTGAAACAGAGGAGTGCAAAACCTTGAAGAGGATCTTGAATTTCGGCTCACTCAATACAGACTATGTTTATAAGGTCGACCACATTCTGCAGGGCGGTGAGACCATTCAAAGCGAAAGCCGCACCGTGTTCCCGGGCGGCAAGGGGTTAAACCAGTCCATTGCGCTTGTGCGGGCGGGGCTTTCCGTCTGCCATGCGGGGCTCATCGGCACGGACGGCGAGCACCTGCGCGATTTATTGAACCAAAACGGCGTAGATACCTCCCTCATCGAAACGCGCGATATGCCGGGCGGGCACACCGTCATTCAGGTCAGCCGAGAGGCACAGAACGCCATTCTGCTTTTCGGCGGCTCCAACGGGGCTGTGGATGAAGCATACGCCGACCGCGTGCTTGCGCAATTCGGCGCAGGCGACATTCTCCTGCTGCAAAACGAGATCAGCGCGCTGCCGTACATTATTGAAAAAGCACATGCGCGCGGCATGGAGATCTGGCTCAACCCCTCTCCGATGAACGAAAACGTGTTAAAGTGCAATTTGTCGCTCGTCTCCGTGTTCGTTTTAAATGAAGTCGAGGGCGAACAGCTGACGGGCACAAAGATCCCCACCGCTATTTTGGATAAGCTCCTTCAAAAATACCCGCACGCCGCCGCAGTTTTGACGCTCGGCGACAAGGGCGCTTGGTACGCCAAGGAAGATAAGCGCGCGTTTGCCCCGGCAGAGCTTGTCCGCGCGGTCGATACCACCGCCGCCGGCGACACATTCACCGGCTATTTCATGCGCGGCATGCTGGACGGCCTTTCGCCGAAAAAATCGCTGACCCTCGCGGCAAGAGCTGCTGCCATTGCGGTCTCGCGCCCCGGCGCCGCGCCGTCTATCCCCCTGTATGCAGAAGTTACGAACGAAAGGATTTAAAAATATGAGTGATTTCAGAGTTGCAGTACGCAGAACGAACGAGTGGGACGGCCCGTCCATGCTCAAAATTTACACCCCTTATGTGGAAAAGACCCACTACACGCCCGACACCGAAGTGCCGACGCTTGCTGAATACGTGCAGCGCATCGACACCTATACATACGGCCGCATGTGGATCTTAACGGAGATCAACAACCAGACGGCAGGCTTCTGCTTTTTGACCGACCGCGATATTCCGAAGGATGACCTGTTCTCCGCCGACGCACAGCTGTACGTCTCCGAAAAATGCTTACACAGCGGCGTGGGCACCTCGCTTTACAGCCTGATGCTCGACATCATGCACCACGCGAACTACCGCCGCGTGACGGCGCACATCAACCTGCCGAACGATGCCGCCGTGGCGTTCCACAAAAAAATGGGCTTTCACGAGGTCTCTGAAACGGACGGCGTGCTTTTAATGGAGCGTGCCATCGAGCCCGAAGACCCGAATGCGAAACGCTTTACAAAGGCCTACCTCATTTTGGCGCAGGACTACGAGGCCGCGCGCGAGCACGCCGCCACGTTCGTCAAGGAAGGCACGGTGGTGTGATGGGCCCCTACGAATACGAAGTCGCTTCCATCGACGGCGACTACGCCATTTTGCGCCGCACAGATAACGACACGCACGATGAAATTCTGGTCGCCCGCGCGCTTTTGCCGGAAGAGATCGATATCGGCACCGCATTGCATTACGAAATGTTCACCTATTCCATCGTTTAACATTTAATTATTGGCAGAAATAGCCAAATATTTTTCCTGTTGATTTGGGTAAACCGTTCATTGAACTCGCGTTGCTTTCTTGGTACAATGATACTTGTAAACTAACACGCAGCGAAGAGGTTCTACAAACACGGTTTACCCTTATTTTCTACGGAACGGTTTACCTTAATCTTATTTTTTTAGGAGTTGTTGTATCATGTCCAAACCGTCCGGTGCCATCGACATGACGCAGGGCAAACCGATCAACCTGATGCTTCGTTTTGCGCTGCCCATGATGATCGGCAGTATTTTCCAGTCGCTTTATTCCATGGTGGACTCCGCCGTGCTCGGCCGCTTCGTCGGCTCGCACGCGCTGGCCGCCATCGGTGCCACCACGTCCACAACGGGCCTCATCCTGCTGCTTGCAACCGGCGTGACGAGTGCCATTTCCATCGTGCTTTCGCAATACGTCGGCGCAAACGACACCGACCGCGTGCGCAAGGGCATCGTCGCCTCCGGGTGGATCACCCTTTTGCTCGGCGTTGTTCTGGGTCTCATCAGCGTTTTCGCCGCGCGGCCACTCATGCAGCTTTTAAAAACGCCGGAAGACGTCATCGACATGTCCGTTTTATACATTCAGATTGTATGCGGCTGCGGCATTGCACAGTTCGCTTATAACGGTGCGGCTTCCATTCTGCGCGCGCTCGGCGACAGCAAAACGCCGCTTTATTTCCTCATTTTGTGCTCCATTCTAAACGTCATTCTCGACCTCATCAGCGTCATCGGCCTCAACATGGGCGTTGCGGGTGTCGCCGTTGCAACGGTCGGCTCGCAGGCCATTTCCGCCGTCATCTGCATCATCGTTATGTTCCGCAAATACCCGGATCTCATGCCGAAGCGCCACACCATGCGCCCGGATATGCCCGTCAGCCTTAAAATTTTCGGCATGGGCGCGCAGATGGCGCTGCAAAGTTTGTTTTTGTCCGTCGGCATGATGGTCATCACGCGCGTCATCAACGGTGACGGCTCCAACGTCGTCGCGGCGTTCACCGTCGGCAGCAACGTGCAGAATTTAGCCGTGATGCTCTTCAGTAATTTCTCGTTCGGCTTTTCTGTTTATGTCGGACAGAACTTCGGCGCAAAAAACGCAGAACGCATTAAGCTTGGCGTGCGCCAGATCTTCCTGCTCGTCGGCGGCTTGAGCATTTTCGCAGGCGCGCTGACGCTCATTTTCGCCGAGCCGCTCGTCTCGCTGTATGTCAAGGCGAACGAGACCGAGGTCATTGCGTATTCGCTCGAATTCATCCGCATTCAGGCGTGGTTCTTCCCGTTCCTCGGGTGGATCTGGCTTTATAACAGCACCGTCAAGGGCATGGGCAAGATCAACATTTCCATGGTCTCCTCCGTTGTGGAGCTGTGCAGCAAGATCGGCCTTTCGCTGCTGCTGCCCATTTGGATGGGCACCACCGGCATTTGGTTTGCCGCGCCGATCGGCTATATTCTGGGCATCATCCCGCTGCTCATCTACTATTACAGCGACCGCTGGAAAAAGCTGCTCACCGCCCCGCAGCCTGAGCCTGCAAAAGCGTAAAACACAACAAAATGCCAAAAGTCCGAAGCACTTAAACCGTGTTTCGGACTTTTTCTTTACCTCAAAATTTCACCCCAGCATCACGTCCAGAAGCATCATGAGCGCAAAGCCCGTCACGATGCCCATCGTCGCCGCATACGGCTGCGCCTTCTGGTTACGCTGACACTCCGGGATGAGCTCGTGCACCGCAACCAAGATCATCGCGCCCGCCGCAAAAGACAGCGCAAACGGCAAAACGGCTTCAATGTACACGGCAAGCAAAGCGCCCAAAACGCCCGCAATTGGCTCCACAAAGCCGGAAGCCTGCCCGATGAAAAAGCTCTTTCTTCTGGAGCACCCCTCACGGCGCAAAGGCAGTGAGACCGCCGCGCCCTCCGGAAAATTCTGCAGACCGATGCCCACCGCAACCGTCACCGCACCCATGAGCGCCTCCGGCGTATAGCCGCCGTTTTTCAGCGCGCCGAACGCCACGCCCACGGCAAGCCCCTCCGGGATGTTGTGCAGCGTGATGGAAAGCACCAGCAAAATGATGCGGTTCAGCCGCGCGTTTTTCTCGCCCTGCGCCAGGGCGGAGCGCCGCTGCGCGTAGGTCACGCATTTGTCGGAGCCCCACATGAACAACGCACCGCAGAGAAACCCGAACGTCGCCACTAAAAACGCAGGCATGTTCCCCGCCGCCTCCGCGCGCTCGATGGCCGGCTGCAAAAGCGACCAAAAGCTTGCCGCGATCATCACTCCGGCGGCAAAGCCAAGCATCAAATTGAGAATTTTGGGGTTCGGCGATTTAAACAGCACCACTGTGGCAGCGCCAAGCGCCGTGACGAGCCAAGTCCCCAGCGTCGCCAACAGCGCATAAACTACAATACCATCCATTTTCAGCCCTCCTGATTTTATTATATGGAGGGGGACAAAATGGGTGAAAGCTTCGCACCGCGCTCACGGCAACGCCTGTTAAAAGTTTTGCACAAGCTTTTTTCAAAAGCTTGTGGATTCCAAGGGCAAAGCCCTTGGTCGAGCTCCGCAGAGCTCGAAACACCCTTTGCCTACATAAAAATCAGGAGAATAGGCTAAACAGTCCGGCGGACTGTTTAGCCGTCGACCGTAGAATAAGAAAATCGCCGCACTCCCGTTTTTCTCCGAGGATGCGGCGTTCTTTTATACCTGCACATATAAAAATATAGGCTTCCTCTGATGAAAGAAAGGGAGAGATAATACGCACCAATGCAAACAAATAGCTATATAAAAAAGGACGGCCCTGCCGCCCTTTCAGGGAACCCATACAACTGGGTTCCCTACGGTTTAAACGTCCACTGGACGTTTAATCCTACCTTCCTAGTTTTTGTGAACGCAACAAGATTTCGCCATTTGCGAATGGCGACCAAGGGCACTGCCCTTGGATTCCGCCAACTTTCTCGAAGAAAGTTGGACAAAGACCTTATTCGTCGCTCCGCTGTACACTCTGCTTAACAACCTTCCACGCTTCCGTCAGCCGTTCCAAGCTCCACGCGGCATTTGCGGGGCTGGTGCTCGGCAAAACCGTTTCCGGCAAATTGATCTCATTTGCAAGGTATTTCCGGTACAGCTTGTGCGCCGTCTGGCCGTTTGTGAACACATGCGTGATGTTCGCTGCCGATAAGATCACGGAAAGGTCGTTCGGCACGACGTTTTTAATGCTCGCGTCGGACGAACCCGTCACGTCGCACGAAGCAATAACGTCCCACAAAGCCACGTGATGCTTCAATAACAATGCCTTCTTTTCGGGAACATCCCCCGGCACCGGCTCACCGAAAACGGCGCTCAACACGCGCCAAAATCGGTTTTGCGGGTGCCCGTAGAAAAACGCCGCTTTCCTCGACTGCACGGACGGAAACGAGCCCAAAACGAGCACGCGGCTGTTTTCGTCGAACACCGGCGGGATCTCATGCTGCACCATCAGTGCACCTTCTCGGCAAAATCCTTCTTGCGCTGCTCGTAGGCCGCCATGTTCTCCGCTTCAAACGCAAGCTTCACGTCGCCTGCGCCCATCAAATTCAAAATGTACTTTGTAAACGGCGGGTTCAGTACCAAAATCGGCCCTACAAGGTATGTGCCTAAGAAATTATTCACGCGGATGCCCTCATACTTTGCCTTTTTGTTGAGGCCCACGCCCTTGTTTTTTACGAACAAGCCGTGCGATTCATCCGGCGTATAGGCCATCGTGAACTGCGTCTTAAAGCCCATGATGACGTTGCCGTCAAACTCGCCCTCAAAGTCGCTGTTGTGGCGGTGCATCATGTTGCGCTTGGCATACAGACGGTAAAGCCCTAAGCACTCAATGCGGCTGCCGTCTTCGTTTTCAATGTAATCGCCGAAAATCTCGAGCGCGTTGCCCGTGAAAAGGAACACCGTGCCGTCATCGATGGCTTTTTTGATCTTCTCTTTCAGCGGCATCAGCTTGCGGATGACCTGCTCCTGCATGCGCTCCGTCATGGGGCCCATGTACACAAGGTTCATTTTTTCTTCGGTAAAGCGCACGTCGTCGCTGAATTTCGTGCGGATAAACTCCGCTTCCGGCAGCGTTTTTTCAAGGTAGACCATGTTATACGCGTCGCCGAACAGGTTGCAGAATTCCGGGAAAAGGATCTCTATTTTCATTTCGCTTCGCCCTCCTTTTCACGCTCGATCATCTTATCGCGAATGTCATTCGCCAAACGGATGGTATACACGTCATACAAAATGAACACCGTGTCCGCTTCTTTCGAGACCGCCGCGGGCGTATCGTTTTCGTCGCGCATGTGCACGATTTTTTCCGCCGGCACACCGGCCAAAAGCGTGCGCACATACGTATCGTGGTGGCGCGCACCGGCAATGACGACCTGCACGATGCTCGGGTCGTTCAAAAATTCAAAATCGGTATCGTAGAACCACGCGGTGTTCTCCACGGTGTGGCGCGCATCAAAATAGTCGTCAAGGAACATTACAACAGACTTTTTGCCCGGCGCATTGCGGATATTCTCAAACGCGCGGGAGCACGCAATGGGGTTCTGGCCCTTTGCAAGGTGCAGAATGTACTTTCTGCCGTTCATTTCTTTTTCGGAGTAACGCGTCTCGCTGATGCCCATTTTCTCCATGGACCGGCGGATCTTCTCTTCGGAAAGGCCGAATTCGCGCAGCGTCGCAATGGCGGCAAGGGAATTGTAGATATTGATATTCGTGCTGTTCAAAAGCGGATACTCCGATTTTTTGCCGCCCTCTTCCACGTTCATCTTCATGCTCTTCGTGTCGATATCCGTTGCAAGGTAGTCGATGTCCGGCGAGCGGTAGCCGCAGTTTTCGCAGTGCACGCGGCCGATATGATGGTAGCGCACCACATCGTGCACGAGCGGGCCGTGGCAAACCGGGCAGGCAGGCACATCATTTACGATATTGTCGCATGCTTTTTTGTCCGTGTCAAGGTGGTCAATGCCGAAATACACGCGGTCGTTTTCAGGCTTAATGGAGCTGCACAGCGGGTCGTCGCCGTTTAAGACGAGCTTTGTGCCCTTCGGGATCTCTTTATTCAAAATGTCGAGGATGAACTCCGCGTGCGCATTGCGCTTATACGAATCGCGAAAAATGTTCGTGCACAGCACGATGTCCGGCTGCATGTAGGGGTAAATGTTCGGTGAGGAGCGCTCGTCCAGCTCAAACACCGCAAGGTCGCACTTCGGCTTGCCGAAGAAATGGCTGTTCGCAATGAGCGTGGAAGCCACGCCGGTCGCCACATTCGTGCCGGAGCGGTTGCACATAAACTCAATGCCGTTATCCTCCAGAACGTCCTCGATCATATTCGAGACGGTCGTTTTGCCGTTTGTACCCGTAATGCCGATGATCTTCTTCGGCTTCGGCATGCGCCCGATAAAGTCCGGGCACAAAATAATAGCCCAAGAACCCGGCATGGACGTACCCTTCCTGCCGATGAGCTTTAAAACAAGCGCTGTGCCGCGGGCGAACATCAGCGCAAAATAAAAGCGTAAATTTCGTTTCATTTTCTTCATTCCTTCCGATCGATCTTAAAAAAGCGTCTGCGCAGCAGCTCTAATGTATCCAGAATATACTCCTTGTCTTCGGCTGAAAGCTCTGCGGAGCAAATTTCAAATTCCTGCATAAAGCGTGCGTATTCGCTTTGAAAAGCGGCGTTTGATTCCGTCTGCAGCAAAGAATCCACCGAGATCTGCATGGCATTCGCGATTTGAATCAGCGCCTTTCTGCCCGGTGTGCGTTTTCCGTTTTCTATGCGGCTGATATAAAACTCATCCAAATCGCACCGGTCCGCAAACTGGCGCTGCGTCAGCCCGTTTTCCACGCGATATTGTCTGATTTTTTCACCCAAAAAATTTTTCATTCGCTTCCTCTTTTTCCGCACTTCCCGATTTTTGTTTTCATTATACCCAATCTGTGCTGCATTCTTAATGGCAAAAAGAGCAAGTATTGACTATTTGTGCATGCAGTGCTATAATTTTTGCCGATACCGCACCTTGTGTTTCTCGCCGTGCGGCACGCCTTTACATCTTCACATTCAAAATTGGAGGAAACCCTTGAAAAAATCATTTCGCTTTTATTTTGCCCTGTTTTTTGCCAAATGCACGGCGCGCGTTTTAAAGCTCATCGGGCGAAAGGGCACATCCATGCCGGGTTCTTGGGCCATTATTTTGTGCCCGGATTTTTTGGGCCGCATGCCGCGCCCGAAAACCGTCGTCATGGTGGCCGGCACAAACGGCAAAACCACGGTCTGCAACCTGACGGAGGATATTCTAACGGATAACCATGTGGAATACGTCTGCAACCGCTTCGGCGCAAACGTCAACACGGGCATCGCCTCGGCGCTCATTGCGGATTCCACCTTTTTCGGCGACCCGAAGCACGACCTGGCTATTTTTGAGTTTGACGAACGCTCGGCGGAAAAGATCCTCTCCTACATTCAGCCGGATTACTTCGTCTGCACCAATCTCTGCCGCGATGCACTGGACCGCAACGCAAACGTGGAATTCATCGCCGACCTTCTAAACAAAAACCTGAACGACAAAGCCACGCTCATTTTAAACGGCGACGACCTCATCACGAGCCATTTGAAGCCGCAGAACCCGCGCGTGTATTTCGGCATTGACGAACTCCCGCGCGACAAGGCCGCCCGCCCAAACCTTGTGCGGGACATCACCGCCTGCCCGCAGTGCGGCGCGCCGCTTTCCTATCGCTTTCTGCGGTATAACCACATTGGCCGCGCGCACTGCCCAAACTGCGATTACGGCTCGCCGCGCATCGATTATGAGGTGAAAGCCGTCGACCAAACCGCCATGCGTTTTACGCTTTCCGCGCCGCAGGGGGAGGAGACCTACCGCCTGCTCGGCAAAAACATCACCGATCTTTATAACGAGCTCACCGCTGTCACGCTGCTGAAAACGCTCGGGCTTTCCATGGAGCAGATCGCGTCCTCGCTCGAAAAAGCGGAGCTCACCCGCACGCGCTACGACATTCAAACAGCCGGTAACAAAGAGATCGTGCTTTGCCTGGCCAAAGGCCAAAGCCCCATCGCAAGCTCGCGCGTGTTCGAGTTCATCGCAGAGCAGAATATCCCCTGTGCCGTCGTGCTCATGAACTACGACCAGCACGACGCGGCGCATTCCTCGGAAAACACCGCGTGGCTCTACGAAGCGGACTACGAATTTTTGAATACCGATTGTGTGCGTCAGCTTGTCAACGTCGGCAGCCGCTGCTACGATTACCAAATGCGCGCTTTGCTCGCCGGCATTCCGCAGGAGAAAATCCGCTGCGCCGAAAAGCCGGAGGACGCCGTGGCGCTCGTCGATTTGAAAAACGTTGAGCGCGTTTACATTCTGCACGCCGTGTTCACCCGCGCCGATGCTGAGCAGACCCGCGACCGCCTGATGGCGCGCGCCAAGGAGGCAACCGATGAAAATTGAGATCTTATTTCCCGAGTGCTGCAATCTCTTCGGCGATTACGGCAACGTACTGCTATTAAAGGCCTGCCTGCCCGAAGCGGAATTCATCGAGACCGCGCTCTATGAAACGCCGCAGTTTGTAAACCATCCCGTTGACCTTGTCTACCTCGGCTCCATGTCCGAGCACACGCAGGAAAAAGTCATCGAAAAGCTGCTGCCGTACAAAGCACAGCTTGCAGCGCAAATTGAAAAAGGGCGCTGCTTTCTTTTCACCGGCAACGCCGTAGAGATCCTGTTCCGCGAGATTCGGGACGGCGGCCGCACCATACAGGGGCTTGACCTTTTCGACCTTTACGCCGTGCGGGACTACAACCATCGCTATAATGGCAACTTCCTCGGAACTTTCCAAGACATACAGCTGCTCGGCTGCAAAACGCAGTTCACCATGGCCTACGGCGACAACAGCGCTTACTATTTTGCCAAGGCCGAGCGCGGCATGGGGCTCAATAAAAGCTCCAAATTAGAGGGCGTGCACACGCACAACTTTTTCGGCACGTACCTTGTGGGGCCGCTTCTCACCATGAATCCCGCGTTCACGCGCTATCTATTACACCTGATCGGCGCCGAAGTCAAACCGCTCCCCTTTGAAAACGCGCTTGAAGAAGCCTATGCGGCGCGCCTGAAGGAATTTACGAACCCCGCTACCGAAATGGAAAAAGAGGGCGATAATAACCAATTAAAACTCGGCTTTTTACGAAAATTCCATTGATTTTTTGCAAATACCCTTGTATAATGGAGTCAGATTTCAAAACCACAGGAGGAGTTCACCATGAAAACTTTACCCGTAGCGGTACAGGTTTATTCTGTCCGCGATGACGCTGAGCGCGATTTTAAGGGCACCATGCAGAAGATCAAGGACATGGGCTATGACGGCGTTGAGCTTGCAGGCCTTTACGGCATGAAGCCCGCAGAAGTCAAGGCTATCTTGGAAGAAGTGGACCTTGTTCCGCTTTCCGCACATGTTCCGTTCCAGGAGCTCGAAGCCGACATCGAAGGCACGGTCGCACAGTATAAGGAGATCGGCATGCAGTACATCGCTATCCCCTATCTGATGGAAGAGGATCGCCCGGGCACCGAGAAGTTCCTTAAGAACATCGAGACCTTCAAGAAGATCGGCGAAGCCTGCAAGAAGGTCGGCATCACGCTGCTTTATCACAACCACGATTTCGAGTTTGCAAAGATGCCGAACGGCCAGTATGCACTCGATTACATCTACACCGAGATCCCCGCTGACCTGCTCCAGACCGAGCTCGATATCTGCTGGGTCAAGGTCGCTGGCGAAGAGCCGGTCGATTACATCAAGAAGTACTCCGGCCGCGCACCGGTCGTCCATCTGAAGGACTTCTACAAGGAAGGCAAGCCAGCCAACATGTACGAGCTCATCGGCATTGAGACCGAGAAGAAGGAAGAGACCGGCAAGTTCGAGTTCCGTCCGGTCGGTCACGGCATGCAGGACATCCCGCCGGTGCTCGATGCAGCACTGGAAGCCGGCTCCAAGTGGGTCGTCGTCGAGCAGGATCAGTCCTATGACACCCCCGCTCTCGAGGCTGTCAAGATGAGCCGCGATTACCTCAAGGGCCTCGGCTGGTAATTTTGCTTTAAGCAAAACATAAGAACAGCGTATTTTTTAAGGCGTACTTTCTCTTAGAAAGTGCGCCTTAATTATATTCGCCTGTCGGCGAATGATATTGCTACGCAATGATATCCGGCTTGCGCCGGATGATATAGTCCTTCGGACAATAAAAAGAAAGCGCGGCTCTGCGCATGAAAGCACCGCAGAGCCGCGTATGTATAGCTGAGATATTATGCGTCCTTCTTTTCCTCTTCGTCCTCCGGCGGAAGCACAGACGCGCAGTGCGGACACTTCGTCGCGCCGATCTTCACGTCGTCCATCAGGCAATAAGGGCAGGTCTTCGTGGTGGGGGCCGCCTTTTCCTCTTCCGGCTTTTTCTTCAGGTTCGACACGGCGTTTACCGCTTTCACAATGGCAAAAACCGCCGCAGCCGTGATGAAGAACGTGATGACCGCGTTGATGACTTCACCGATGGCAAAGCCGCCCGGCGCCCATTCCGCAAACGTCGTGTCCGGGAGCAGCAGGCCGATGATCGGCGTCAATAAGCCGCTGACGACCGCGTTGACGATCGCCGTGAACGCAGATGCCACAACGACGCCGACGGCCATGTCCAGCACGTTGCCGCGCGCAATGAACTGCTTGAACTCTTCCAGTAACTTTTTCATATGGATTCGCACCTTTCCTGTATTTCTTTTAACAGCGTATCACATATATCGTTAAAAATCAATTCTCGTTTCCCATGTTTCTGCAAATTTCCTGTTTTGCCGCGGTTTCCGACAATTTTTCTCGCAGAAGTATTGTTGAAAACCGCGAAATATGCTATACTGTTCTATACTTTTCCGGGCGTTTATAGACCGCCCGGCGTATTAAGGAGATGCACGCATGGCATACAAGGTCTGGCTTTTCTTGTGGTACTTTGTGCTCGCTTCCTTCTGCGGCTGGGTCGCAGAGGTGGGGTACATCGGCATGGTATACCGAAAATTCAAAAACCCCGGCATGCTGAACGGCCCGTACTGCCCGCAATACGGCCTGATGATCGCGCTGCCGTGGGCGGCGCTGACGGCGCTGCACTGGCAAACGTCGTTTGTGGCCACGCTGTTTTTCTGCCTGCTTTCAAGCTTCCTTGTGGAGTTCACGTTCGCGTGGCTGCTGCGCAAAACGACGCACATCCGCATGCGTGATTATTCCAAATTCAAGTGGAACATCAGGGGCTATGTTTCCGTGCCCATCGCCGTCGTGCGCGGCGTGTGCTTCTCGTTTATTCTGATGTTCGTCGTGCCGGTGCTCACCTCGCTTTTACACTACGTGAACCGCACCGTCGGCTGGGTCATCCTCTACGCCGTCCTCGGTGTCATGCTGCTCGACATCATCATCACGTCCATCACCGTGCAGCGCTTAAACCACCAGTTTAAGCTTCTGTCCGAGCTCGGCGACCGCGTGCGCGAGGCGCGGGATGCGCTCGGCAACGCCGTCACAGGCGGTGCCATTGGCGCTGCGGAAGCCATCGACGATCTCGACCTGCAAAAGAAGCTTCAGGAAGCGCAGAAGACCGCCGACGAAAACTACACGGCACTGCTCAACAAATCGAACTTTTTAAAGCGCCGCTTCATGAACGCCTCGCCGGAAATGACGAACGAGCAGTACGAAAAAGAGCTCAAGGCGTTCCGCATCACGACGGAAGCGCGCAAAAAACGCTCTGCCGATCGCTGGAAGCGCAACCGTTACGAATACGAAGCTACGTTCGAGAACCCGGAGGACCGCCCGTTCGCGTTCGGCATGAACTTTACAAAGCTTTTCTGGATCTTCTTCATCGGCTGCCTTGCCGGCTTTGTGCTCGAGGAATGCTGGGCGTTCTTCATCGCGCATCAGATCGAGCTGCGTGTGGGTCTCGTGTACGGCCCGTTCCAGCCCATTTACGGCGGCGGCGCGGCCATCATCACGCTGTGCCTCTATAAGCTCTATAAGCAGGACGACATCGTCATTTTCGTCGCCAGCGGCATCATCGGTGCGGCGTTCGAGTACCTGTGCAGCTGGGGACAGGAGATGCTGTTCGGCACCGTTTCGTGGGATTACAGCGGCACGCCGTTCAACATTGACGGCCGCACAAATTTGATGTTCGCGCTCATCTGGGGCACGCTCGGTCTCATCTGGATCAAAGAGATCTACCCCGCCATGTCGCGCATGATCGAAAAGATCCCGAAGCGCCCGGGCGCTATCCTTACCATCTTGCTCGTCGCGTTTATGCTGTTCGACGGGCTCATCTCCTGCGCCGCCCTGACCCGCGCCAACGAGCGCGCCGAGGGCATCCCGGCTACAAGCTCGTTCCAAATGTTCCTCGATAAGCACTTAGACGACAACTACCTTGCGCTCGTCTACCCGAACATGCAGAAGGTCAACGAAGACGGCACAAAAAGTGAGCCCCTGAAAGACACAGTGAAAAACTCGTAATTCAAAAGGCGGTGTTTGTGTGAAAAAGATCACGACATGGGCGTTTGCAATCGCATTCATTCTGTTTATTATCGACTTAGGCATCATCGGCGCAAAACTATTCAGCGGCCATTACGATGTCCTGACCGAAGCCTACATAGCCGCCGCTTGCTGGGGCGTCATCCTCATTTGTGCCGTCTATAAAGTCCTCACAAACAAATGCCCGCACTGCGGAAAAATCCGATACGCAAACGGAAAATACTGCCCGCATTGCGGCAAGGAGATTTAAACCAGCCTCATTACAAATACCAAAAGGCCCCACCGTATGTACAAAGCCATGCGGTGAGGCCTCTTTTTATCCTATTCTATTGTCGGTTCAGCGTACGCTTTCCACGAACTTTCTGAATGCCTTTCTGCCTTCTGCCGTGCATTTGTAAACGCCGGCATCCTCCAGCACTTTTACGAACACCTTGCCCACTTCCTGCTGCAAGATGTGCTCGGCGTTTTCTTCGTTCAGCTCCGGGTGGTCGCGCTTCACCTGCGCCGCCCATTCGGCGTGCTTTGCGATGCTTTCCACGCCCGCAACGTCGCCGCCTGCGAGGATCACGTCTTTCAGGGTTTTCAGCTCATCCTTTAATCTGGACGGCAAAACCGCAAGACCCATGACCTCAATGAGGCCGATGTTCTCTTTCTTGATGTGGTGGTACTCGTCGTGCGGGTGGTATACGCCGAGCGGATATTTCTCCGTCGTGATGTTGTTGCGCAGCGCGAGGTCGAGCTCGTACACGCCGTCCACGCAGCGCGCAATGGGCGTGATGGTGTTGTGCGGCTCGCCGTCCGTCTCCGCAAAAATGAACGCATCCTCGTCCGTGTAGCCTCTCCATGCTTTTAATACGTGGTCAGCCGCGTCGATGAGTCTTGCGGGCTCCTTGTGGCGCAGGCGCAGAACGGAGACCGGCCAGTTCAAAATGCCCGCCTCCACGTCTTCAAAGCCGTGCAGCGTGCAGTGCTCCTCCATCTCGGCGCGCGCCATCGCGAACGTATAGTGGCCTCCCTGGTAGTGGTCGTGCGTCAAAATGGAGCCGCCGACGATGGGCAGGTCGGCATTGGAGCCAAGGAAATAGTGCGGGAACTGCTCCACAAAGTCGAACAGCTTGCGGAACGTACTGCGGTTGATCTGCATCGGCACATGCTCACCGCAGAATACAATGCAGTGCTCGTTATAGTACACATACGGGGAATACTGCAAAAACCAGTCCGCATCGTTCACCGTGATCGGGATAGCACGGTGGTTCTGTCTTGCCGGGTGGTTCATGCGGCCCGCATAGCCCACGTTTTCCTTACATAGCATGCACGCCGGATAGCCTGCCGCCTTCATTTTCTTCGCCGCCGCAATGGCCTTCGGGTCTTTTTCCGGCTTTGAAAGGTTGATGGTGATGTCGATCGCGCCAAAACGCGGGTCGTTATACACCCATTTCAAATCGCGCGCCACACGGTCACGGCGGATATAGTTGCAGTCGCCGCAAAGCTTATAGAACCAGTCCGTCGCCTTTTCCGGGGATTCCTTGTAAAGCGCGCGGAATGCGCGGTTCACGTCGGACGGGCGCGGCGTCAAAAGACCCATCAGCTTCGTATCGAATAAATCGCGGGACGTCACACCGTCCTCCATGATGCCGCGGCGAACCGCTTCATCGCAAAGACCGTCGAGCAAAAGCGCCAGATTTTCGCTCTGCTCCGCTTCCTCGTCAACGTAATCCTCTTCGCAGAACGCCTCCAATAAGCGGTTGCGCGTGTAGATCGCGTCCTCCTCTTCGATGAGTCCCGTGCGCACGCCGTATTCGACGAGCGCCTTGATTTTTCCGAAAAGCATACTTTTTACCCCCGTATAGCTAAAAATTCAAAAGGAGAGCGTAAAGATCAGCGCATCCTCTCTTGGTTCTGTGTAAAAATTGCGGCGCACGCCGACTTCTGTGAAGCCAAGCGAGCGGTACAGCGCAATGGCCGGCACATTTGAGGCCCGCACCTCTAAGGTGATGAACACGCCGCCGTTTTCCCGCGCTTTTTCGATCAGCGCCGCCGTCAGCGTTCTGCCCACGCCATGCCCGCGAAACTCCGGGAACACCGCAATGTTATCCACATAGCTTTCGCCGAGCACCGTGTGCATGCCGCCGTAGCCGAGCACCTCGTTTTCCCGCACCGCCACCAAAAAGCAGGCCGCAGGGTTATCAATCTCCTCCAATAAGCTTTTTTCGCTCCATGGCTCCGAAAAGCAAAGCTTTTCAAGCGCCGCAAGGCGCGAAACGTGTTCCGCCGTCATCGAAACGATCTGCATAAACACTCCTTAAAAACCGAGGTGCTGCTCAAACGTCTGCAATTCCTCGCAGAGCTTGTCGCGGCACTTGCGGTAGGTGTCCAGGTCTCCGCCGTAGGGGTCGTCAATGTAGTGCGGCACGTAAATTTTCTCCGCCGGCACACCCGCCTGCATCAAAATGTATGCGTGCGTCTTCGACATTGTGAAATATACGTCCCACACATCGATCTCTTCCGGCGTAAAGCGGCGCGCAATGTGGCCGCTGATGTCCACGCCGATCTCCTTGCAGGCGAGCACCGCGTTTTCACTGGGGTGCTGCCCGTCAAGAGCGGAAAGACCCGCGCTTTGGCACATGATGTTCTCAAAGCCGCGCTGTTCCATTTCGTGGCGGAAAATGCCCTCCGCCATCGGGCTTCTGCACGTGTTGCCGGTGCAGATAAACAAAATTTTCATCTTTATTATAAACCTCGGATATTTCTATAATCGGTCGTATTTCGTCTTCCAAAATGAAAACGCTCCCGAACGACCGCTACCTATCATAGCACAGTTCGGGAGAGAATTCTACTAAGTATTCTTGAATTTTCAGTGAACGGCAACAAAACGACAATAATAAACAACAAATAAAGCAAACGGTAACCGAACGAATAAAGTCTTTAGTCAAGTTTTCTTCGAGAAAACTTGCGGGTTCTTAGGGCAGCGCCCTAAGTCGAGCTCCGCAGAGCTCGAAATCCCTTTGCCTACCAAAAATCAGGAGGATAGGTTCAACTGTCCGGGGGACAGTTGAACCGTAAGGGACCCAATTAGGGGGTCCCTTGAAGAACTCGCCACAGCGAGTTCTTTTAAATACTCCCACTAAGCTGCCTACTTCTTCCTGTAAACCAAAAAGTCAAACTTGATCTCGGTTTTCAGTACATCGAGCGCGCGTAAACGCTCGCCGCCCTCTACATCCGTCTTCCAGTAGTACGGCGTCATGGAGAACAGCGCTTCAATGTTCTCTTGTCCATTCACCGTGATAAACTTTTGCACACACTCACGCCCGAGGTATTCAAACCCGTCGTAAACGGTGTCGTGCTCCTCATTCTCATATGGCTCTTTGTATAAAATCTCTTTCATGCCGTAAAGATGCCGCGCACCCGGCACCGCAAGAATCATCACGCCGCCCGGCTTCAGCACCCTAAAAAACTCCTCCGGCACAATGGGCGCGAAAACATCCGTCAGCACATCTACACTGTTTTCCGCGCACGGCAGGTGGAATAAGCTCGCCACCGCAAAATCGATGCCCTTGTATTTGCCCGCAGCCGCTTTCACCGCAAATTTCGAGATGTCCACGCCGGAGACCGAACCGTTTTTCGCCTTCGCTTTTTCATATAAAGCCGCGGTGTAAAAGCCCTCGCCGCAGCCCGCGTCCAAAACCACACCGTTTTCGGGCAGGTATTGGTCCGTCAGCGCCGCTAATTTTTCGCGGAACGCATCGTAGTAGCCGCCGCCCAAAAACGCACGGCGCGCATCTACCATCTGCTTTGTGTCGCCGGGAATTTTCGCGTGCATCTGCTTTACGGGCAGAAGGTGCACATACCCCTGGCGCGCAATATCATAAGAATGTCCGTTTGCGCAGCGCAGCGCGTGGTCTGCTTTTTCCAGTGCGCCGCCGCATGCGGGACAACAAAATATCATCATAATTTCTTAACCTTTGGCCTGGTACCAGCTCTTGCCGCTTCCGGCCTCCGCCAGCATCGGCACGCTCAGCTGCACCGCGTTCGCCATTTCTTCTTCCAGAATTTTCTTCACCGTGTCGCTTTCCGCCTCCGGGCACTCCACGATGAGTTCGTCGTGCACCTGCAAAATCAGCTTTGCGTCGAGCTTTTCGGCTTTCAAGCGGTTGCGTACGTGCACCATCGCGATCTTGATGATGTCTGCCGCCGTGCCTTGAATCGGCATGTTGCGCGCCACGCGCTCGCCGAACGCGCGCATATTGAAGTTGGAACTCGCAAGCTCCGGCAAATAGCGTCTGCGGCCGAACAGCGTCTCCACATAGCCGTTTTTCTTCGCTTCCTCCACCACGCGCTCCATGTAATCCGCAACGCCCTTATAGTTGCGCAGGTAGTCGTGGATGTAGTCCTCGGCCTCGCGGCGGGAAACGCCGATGTCCTTCGAAAGCGAGAACGCGCCGATGCCGTACACAATGCCGAAGTTGACCGCCTTCGCGCGGCTGCGCATCTGCGGCGTCACAAGGTCCTCCGGCATGTCAAACACACGCGCCGCCGTCATGGTGTGGATGTCGCGCCCAAGGCGGAAATCCTCCTGCATCCGCGTGTCGTTCGCTACATGCGCCAACACACGCAGTTCGATCTGCGAGTAGTCGGCATCGACGAGCACATTGCCCTCTTTTGCGATGAAGAATCGGCGGAATTCGCGCCCAAGCGGCGTGCGCACCGGGATATTCTGCAGGTTCGGCTCTGTCGAGGAGATACGTCCCGTGCGCGTTTCGGTCTGGTTGAAGCTCGAGTGAATGCGCCCGTCCGCCGTAATGGCTTTGAGCAGCCCCTCGCAGTACGTGGAGCGCAGCTTCGTCAGCGTGCGGTAGCGCAGCACCTTATCGACCGCCGGATGCACGCCGCGCAGACCCTCCAGCACGTCCGCGTTTGTAGAGTAGCCCTTTTTCGTCTTCTTGCCGTGCGGCAGGCCGAGCTTTACAAACAGCGCTTCGCCCAGCTGCACCGGGGAGTTGATGTTGAACTCATACCCCACGTCCTCGTAAATTTCCTTCTGCAGTGCGTCCACCTGCTCGGAGAGCGCCTCGCCGTAGGTCTTTATGGCCTCACGGTCCACAAGGAAGCCGCTTTCCTCCATCTCGCCCAACACAAGCGCAAGCGGGATCTCAATGTTTTCCAGCAGCTCGTGCTGGCCGTTTTCGTCAATGCCCTTTTGCAGCGCCGCGCACACAGCGGGCAGCACAGCCGCCGCCTGCACGTTCGCGTCTTCATACGCGGGCACGGCAACGCCATATTCCGCCGCAAGGCGCAGCACGCCGTAATCCGAGCCCGAGGGATTCAACAGATACGCCGCAAGCTCCGTGTCCATCACGGCATTTTCAAGCGAGGTGCCGAGATGCAGCGCCGTGCGGTGCAGCTTTTTCAGCGCAAACGTGTACTTTTTCGTCACCTTGCTGCCGAGGAACGCCCTCAAAAACGCGTCGTCTGCGTCCACAACCGCGATCGCCGGCTTGCCCGCGTCAAACTTGCCGTTGAACACGAGCCGCTTTAATTCGTCGTTTTCAAACACCGGTACAAAGTACGCCGCGCCCTCGTCCTCGCACTGGCCGAGCACCGCCGCGCCGTCCGTGTAGTTCTTCACGGGCAGCAAAACCGTTTCTTCGGTCTGCGCATTGCTCGCCGCCGGCGCTGCGCCGGGGGTCAGGTGCAGGCGCTCCATCAGCTTAAACAGCTCCAAGCGCGTCATGATCTGCGCCGCGGCCGCGGGGTCGCCCGCACCGGGAACATAATGCGTGATCTCCGTATCGATCGGCGCATTGCGGCGAATCGTGCCGAGGTCATAGCTCAAAAACGCGTTATCCTTGGAGTTTATGAGCTTTGTGCGCATGCCGGGCTTGATGTCCAGCGTCTCGAGATTATCATAAATATACTGCAAAGAGCCGAATTTGCGGATCAGCTCGCCCGCGCCCTTTTCGCCGATGCCCGCAACGCCCGGAATATTGTCCGAGGTGTCGCCCTGAATCGCCTTGATGTCAATGAGCTGCTTTGGCTCCACGCCGTACGTCTCCTTGATATACGCCTCGTCGCACAGCGTCACGGCAGACTGCCCGAATTTTGTCGTCGCAAGCCGCACCGTCGTCTTCGGCGAGACAAGCTGCAGGCTGTCGCGGTCGCCGGTCGCAATCATGCATGTGTTGTCCGTGTTTTCGCATGTCTCCGCAAATGTGCCGAGAATGTCGTCCGCTTCCCATCCCTCGCACGTCACGATCTTATAGCCGAGGTCGCCCAAAAGCTCCTTTAAAACCGGCATCTGCGCGGCAAGCTCCGGCGGCATGCCCTTGCGCTGCGCCTTGTAGCCCGCATACGCCTTATGGCGGAACGTCGGCGCTTTCATATCGAATGCGATGGCCACCGCGTCCGGCTCCGTTTCGTCCTTTAATTTCTCCAAAATATTCAAAAATCCGACAATACCGTTTGTAAACTCGCCGCTTTTCGTTGTAAGCAGCTTAATGCCGTAAAACGCGCGGTTTAAAATGCTGTTGCCGTCCAGTACCAAAAGCTTCACGCTGATCTTCCTTTCCGTTACGGGTCAAAAGACACGTCTTTGTTTTCTATATACACTTTCTCGAGCAATTTATCGAGGTCGCTGAGCGTTTCCAGCTCGCCCGCCATGCGCCGGAATTCCGCCGCACCGCGCAGACCGTGCATGTACCACGCCACATGCTTTCTCGCTTCGCGCATGCCGCGCTCCTCTCCCTTTGCGGCGCACAGCGCATCCATATGCTTTTTAATGACCACAATGCGCTCCGCAAGCGTCGGCGGCGGCATAATGCGCAGACCGCTGCTGAAATAGCCGTTGATCTCCCTGAAGATCCATGGATTGCCGAGCGCCCCGCGCCCGATCATCACCATGTCGCACCCGGTCTCGTTCATCATGCGCACGGCGTCCTGCACGCATTTTACGTCGCCGTTGCCGATGACGGGCACCTTCACAGCTTCCTTCACCTGACGGATAATATCCCAGTCCGCCGGCGGCTCATACATCTGTGTGCGCGTTCTGCCGTGCACGCAAATGGCGTCCACGCCCGCATCTTCGCAATATTTTGCGACCTCCACCGCGTTCACGCTGTTTTCGTCCCAGCCCTTACGAATTTTCACCGTCACGGGCAGGTCGACCGCATTTTTCACGGCACGGACAATGTCCCCACACAGCGGCGGCTTTTTCATGAGGGCGCTGCCGCAGTTATTGCCCGCAATTTTCGGCACAGGGCAACCCATATTGATATCAATAACATCCGGCCCGGCCGCTGCGGCGCGCTTTGCGGCAGATGCAAAGATGAGCGGGTCGTCGCCGAACATCTGGATCGCGACGGGGTGTTCCTTTTCGCCGAGCGTGATAAGCTCCTGCGTTTTTTTATAGTTATACTGCAGCGCTCTCGTCGAGACCATTTCCGTCACGCAGTACGCTGCGCCAAACGAGCAGCAAAGCTCGCGGAACGGCCGATCGGTCGCGCCCGCCATCGGAGCCAGCGCCGCCACACCGTTCAAAGTCAGATTTCCGATTTTCATTTTTATATCCTTCTGCGTTTTCTATATTTTTAATTTTACTTATATTATAATACCGAACTGCCCCGCACATTTCAATAAAAATTCCTTAAAAATTAGAATTTGCCTTTAATCTACCCTTTATTTGTGTTATACTGGGCTTAAATAACAGCGCTTTTAAAAAGGCGCTTCACGCCTTTCGGGGAACCCCTGAATAGGGTTCCCCGGGTTTGACCGTCCACCGGACGCTCAAACCTCCCCTCCTGATTTTTAAGGAGGCAAAAGGGTTTCGTCGTTTGCGAACGACGACTTAGGGCGCTGCCCTAAGAACCCGCAAGTTTTCTCGAAGAAAACTTGACTAAAGACTTTTATCCACCCCTTTACGGACACTACTAATTTTAACATACACAGGAGGACATTCACTTGGATACCTCAAAATCTTACGTACGCGATGGGCGCATCCAGCAAAAGCCGCGCGGCAATTATTTCCTTTTCTCTTTCCTCTTCGGTCTTGCTCTGGCCTTCGTCATCTTTGTACCCTTCATGGTCGCAGACGGCGGCCGCTTCCTGTTCTACGGCGATTTCAACGTGCAGCAGGTGCCGTTCTACCGCATTGCGCACGATGCCATCCGTTCCGGCAACATCGGCTGGAACCATTTAACCGATCTTGGCGTCAACTTCATCGGCTCCTATTCGTTCTACCTGCTCGGCAGCCCATTCTTCTGGCTCACCATCCCGTTCCCCGGCGAATGGCTGCAATACATCATGGGCCTGCTGTTCATTTTAAAGTTCGGCTGCGCGTCCCTCGCAGGCTACATTTATCTGCACCGCTACGCAAAGAACCCCAGCACCGCGCTTTTGGCATCTTTACTCTACGCATTCTCGGGCTACTCTATCTACAATATTTTCTTCAACCATTTTCACGAAGCCATCATCGTGTTCCCCTTGCTTTTAGCCGCACTCGATGAATACATGTACAAAAAACGCCGCGGCATCTTCGCGCTCATGGTCGCCGCGGCGTGCATCGTAAACTATTATTTCTTCGTCGGCATGGTGACATTCACCGTCATCTATTTCTTTGTGCGCCTGCTCTCCGGCAGCTGGCACATCACAGTCAAGGATTTCCTCCTGCTCGCGCTCGAAGCCGTGCTTGGTCTCGGCATCGCGTGCATTCTGCTCGTGCCGAGCGTTCTGTGCATCATTCAAAACTACCGCGTTTCCAACCCCATCAGCGGCTGGAGCGCCCTGCTCTACGACCGCAATCAGCGCTACATTCACATTCTGCAGTGCCTCTTCTTCCCGCCGGACCTTCCCGCGCGCCCGAACTTCACCCCGGATTCCGAATCCAAGTGGGCGTCCCTCGGCGCGTGGCTGCCCATGTTCAGCATGACCGGCGTCATCGGATGGATGCAGTTAAAGCGCCGCCACTGGCTGAAAAAAATGCTCTACATCCTGCTTTTCATGGCGTTCATCCCGGGTCTCAACGCGTCGTTCCAGCTCATGAATGCGTCCTACTACGCCCGCTGGTTCTACATGCTCACGCTCATGATGGCCGCCGCCACCATGATGGCGCTCGAAAACCCGTGCATCGATTGGCGCCGCTCCTTAAAGTGGACAACGCTCATCACGCTCGCGATGACGCTCGTCATCGGCCTCATGCCCACGCTCACCAAAACGGACGGCGAGATTACCGATGTCACATTCGGTCTCGAAAAATACCCCACGCGCTTCTGGACATACGCCGCCATTGCGCTCCTCTCACTTGCACTCGCCGGCTTTGTCCTTGCATTTTATAACCGCGGCTCCCGCCCGTTCTACCGCGCCGCGTCCGTCTGCCTCAGCATCACTATCGTGCTGTATTCTGTTTTCTTCATCGCGCTCGGCAAAACACAGTCGGATTACACCTATGACCACATCATCCCCTACGCCTTAAACGGCGGCGCGGATGTCGCCATAGACGACCTGCGCGACGACAACGTCCGTACGGATTTCTACGAAAGCCTCGATAACTCCGCCATGTTCTGGGAGGTACAGTCCATTCAGGCGTTCCACAGCATCGTCCCCGGCTCGCTCATGGAGTTCTACGATTCCATCGGCGTGCAGCGCGATGTCGCTTCCCGCCCGGATACCACTCACTACGGCCTGCGCGGACTGACAAGCGTCAAGTATCTTTTTGACGACGATCACGATACCGAGTATTTCGCCGGCGAAGACTACGCCGACCCCGCCATGCCGGGCTGGATGTACTACGGCAACACAAACGGCTTTGACGTTTGGGAAAACGACCATTACATTCCCATGGGCTTCACCTACGACAGCTACGTCACCGAAAAGGACTACGAAAACACAAGCGAAAGCTACCGCGAGCTTTTGATGCTCAAGGGCATCGTCCTCACCGATAAACAGGTTTCAAAATGGGGCGATATGCTTTCTCCGCTCGATACAAGCGAACTCTCCTACACCAAGGAAACCTACAAAACAGATTGCGAAAACCGCGCAAAGCTCACCTGCGATACCTTTGAATATACAAATACCGGCTTTAACGCCACCATCACAGCAAGCCGCGACGTGCCCGTGTTCTTCAGCATCCCGTATGAAAACGGCTGGTCGGCCTACGTCAACGGCGAAAAGGTCGATATCGAAAAGGTGAACGTCGGCTTCATGGCCATCCGCGTCAACGCCGGCACCAATGTCAAGATCGAGTTCAAATACCGCACGCCCGGCCTGTTCCTCGGCATGGCAATCACCGTCGTGTGCGTGCTTCTGTTCGCACTTTATATGGTACTCATGCGCACGATCTTCAAAGAAGTCCCCGTGCCGCTCGCCCGCCACAATATGGTGCTGCGCCCGCTCTCCCACTATGCAAAAAAGCACGGCGCGCATTTTGAAAACAGCGGGATTATTCACGTAAAACCGCGCAGTCAAACCGACCGCGCTTTGGAAAAGAAAGAAGGTTTTGATAATGACGACTGAACGTAATATTCCGGTCTTGTACCTCGTCATTCCTTGCTACAACGAGGAAGCCGTGCTGCCGGAGACCACCAAGCGTCTGACCGAAAAAATGCACACCATGATCCGCGCCGAGCAGGTCGATCCCGAAAGCCGCATTCTCTATGTCGATGACGGCAGCAAGGATAAAACCTGGGCGATTATCTCCGAATATGCTGAAGCTATTCCCTATGTGGACGGCGTAAAGCTCGCGCACAACCGCGGCCACCAAAACGCCCTGCTCGCCGGCCTCATGACCGCCATGCCGCTGTGCGACTGCGCCATCAGCATGGATGCCGACCTGCAGGATGACATTAACGTCATCGACCGCTTCGTCGAAAAATATATGGAGGGCTGCGACGTCGTCTACGGCGTGCGCAACAAGCGCGAGACCGATACGTTCTTCAAGCGCACCACCGCAGAGGGCTTTTATAAATTCATGAAGATTCTCGGCGTAGACGTCGTCTTCAATCACGCCGATTACCGCCTGATGAGCCGCCGCGCGCTCGAGGGCCTTTCCGAGTATAAGGAAGTCAACCTGTTCCTGCGCGGCATCGTGCCGCTCATCGGCTTTAAAAGCGACTATGTCTATTACGACCGCGCCGAGCGTTTCGCGGGCGAATCCAAATACCCCTTAAAAAAGATGATCTCCTTCGCGCTCGACGGCATCACATCGTTCAGCGTAAAGCCCTTAAAGCTCATCTCCAACCTCGGCATCCTCATCTCCGTCCTCAGCATCTTCGGCCTCCTGTACGCGCTCATCTCGCACCTGTGCGGCGTCACCGTCGCGGGCTGGACAGCCATCGTCGCGTCCATCTGGCTGCTCGGCGGTCTGCAAATGCTCTGCCTCGGCGTCGTCGGCGGCTACATCGGCAAAATTTACAGCGAAGTCAAGCAGCGCCCCCGTTTCCTCATCGAAACCCATCTCAAAGCCGAACCGGAAGAAAAAGTCACAGACGAGCACTGAATTCCCTCTCACCCTCTTTTCAAACCCAAAAACACAAGCCCCCCGCTCCCGGAAAATCACTCTTCCGAAAGCGGGGGGCTTTATGTTTTATTCAGCTATTTTAAGGCAAAAGCCAAACTTACATCAGGCTTCTGTACAGCTCGGCGATCTCCTCCACGGAGGTGTCGCGCGGGTTGCCCGGGCAGCAAGCATCTGCAAATGCGCTCTCTGCAAGGAACTGTACGTCTTCTTCCTTCAGGATGCCCTTCAGGTTTGCCGGAATGCCCACATCCTCGCTCAGTTTCTTCACAGCCGCGATCGTTGCGTCAGCAGCTTCTTCAGCGATCGTTGCGTCAGCAGCTTCTTCAGCGGTCATTGCGTCAATGCCCTCAACGCCCATAGCCTTGCCTACTGCACGGTAACGCTCGCCTGCAACGGACTTGTTGTACTCGAGGCCGGTCGGCAGGATGATCGCGCAAGCCACGCCGTGCGGGGTGTCATACAGAGCGGACAGGCCGTGTGCCATGGAGTGCACAATGCCGAGGCCAACGTTCGAGAAGCCCATGCCTGCAATGTACTGGCCGAGCGCCATACCCTCTCTGCCGGCTTCGGTGTTCTGCACCGCGCCGCGCAGGTTCTCGGAGATCAGGCGGATGGCCTCCAGATGGAACATATCGGAAATGGTGCAGGCACCCTTCGTGATGTAACCCTCGATCGCGTGGGTCAAAGCGTCCATACCGGTCGCAGCGGTCAGGCCCTTCGGCATGGAGGACATCATATCCGGGTCAACAACCGCGATCTCCGGGATGTCGTTCGTGTCTACGCAGACGAACTTTCTCTTCTTTTCCACGTCGGTGATAACGTAGTTGATTGTCACTTCCGCAGCGGTACCGGCAGTGGTCGGCACAGCAATGGTGAACACCGCGTGCTTCTTCGTCGGCGCAACGCCCTCCAGAGAGCGAACGTCTGCGAACTCCGGGTTCTCAATGATGACGCCGATGGCCTTTGCGGTATCCATGGAGGAGCCGCCGCCAATGGTCACGATGCAGTCTGCGCCGGAAACCTTGAAGGCCTCAACGCCGTGCTGTACGTTCTCAATCGTCGGGTTCGGCTTGATCTCGCTGTAAACGGAATACGGGAAGCCGGCCTTGTCCAGAAGATCCGTCACCTTCTGCGTAACGCCGAACTTCAAAAGGTCCGGGTCCGAGCAAACAAAAGCTTTTTGTAGCCGCGCGCCTGAAGCTCCTCCGGAATCTTTTCAATCGCGCCCTTGCCGTGATAAGAAATTGTGTTCAATACGATTCTGCTGACCATAAAATACATCTCCTAATCCCAAATATGGGAATTTTTTAACTAAGTAGATTATACACCTGTCCGCACAGATTGTTTGTAACAAAACTGTAAATATCAGTTCAAAAATTCTTCGTTCAGTTCCACGCCGAATTCCTTCGCAATGGCTCTCAAATTGTCGTCTGTAATGGTCTGGCGAATTTTACCGCCGCCCGCCGTAATAGCAAGCATATAAATTTGCGCCGCCTTCTCGATCGTGTGCATGAGGCCAAACGTAATGTCGTAATCCGGTCCGGAAACGAACAAGCCGTGGTGCGCCCAAACGGCCGCGTCATATTTTTTCATCAGCTCGCTCGTCGCCATCGCAATGTCCGCGCCGCCCGGCACCATCCACGGCACCACGCCCACGCCGCCGGGGAACACCACCGGGCACTCCGTGGCGCTCTGCCATAAAGCACGCGTAAAGTCGCGCGCCGTCAGCGGCATGATGTACGTCATCGCGATGAGATTCGGCGTGTGCGCGTGGTAAATGACGCGGTAAGCGCCGTTCGTCGCCGCCTTGCGCACACTGTGGTTCATAAAGTGGCTCGGGAATTCGCTCGTCGGGCGCGCGCCGTTCTCAAGGCCCCACACAATGCGCCAGCTGTCGCCCGCATCGTTGATCTCTACAATACCGATGTTGTGCTCCGGGTCATCCTGCACATTGCGCAAAAACTTGCCGCTGCCCGTCGTGATGAAATATTCGCCCTTTAAGTTATCTGCCTGCACGCCCATGCTGTTCCACTCGCGCGGCGCGGTGAAAAACGGACGGCACTGCTCCACTTCTTCCAGCTTCATGCGGTAGGTCAGGTTGCCGCCGTTTCTCTCGTGCCAGCCCTGCTCCCAGCCGTCCGTGCACATGCGGATAAAACCGCGTACTGCGGGAATTTCCGTCATCATTTTTATATACCTCCTCAGCGCTTTAAAAGCACTTCGTTTTCGTATTTTTTAATTTCAGAAAGCCACGCCATGTCGTCTGCGGGGACATTCTGTTCCTTGCAGTATTCCGCCCAAACATCGCCGAACGGCATCGTTTTCAACTCCTCCGCGCGGATCATCAAAGACGTGAAGTCCTGCTCGTTCTGCAGCTTCGTCAGCTCCTCCGTCGGCTGCAACAGCGCGAACAACAGCGCCTTCTGTACATTGCGGAAGCCCGTCACCCACGCGCCGATACGGTTGATGGACGCGTCAAAGTAATCGAGCGCAATCTTAACACGACCCGAAAGCCCGCCGCAGCGCACGATCTCCTTCGCAATCTCCTTTGTCTCGTCGTCAAACAGCACCACGTGGTCGCTGTCCCAGCGCACGCCGCGCGTGATGTGCAGCGCAATCTCCGGGAAGAATGTCAGCATCGCCGGAATTTTATCGGATACGACCTCCGTCGGGTGGTAGTGGCCGTTATCGAGCAGCGGGATGCACTTATCTTTATTCATCGCCGCATAGCTCAGTGCAAATTCCGCACTGCCCACCGTGTACGCCTCCACCCCGATACCGAACACCTTCGATTCCACACACGGCTTTACAAGGTTAAAATCGTACGGCTCAGAGAGAATCTCATCGAGAGACTCTTTATACAGCATGCGCGGCGTCATGCGGTCGGCGGGAATATCTTTCAGTCCGTCGCCCGTCCAGATGTTCATGATGCACGGCTGACCGAGCTCCTCCGCCAGATACTGCGAAATGCGGATACACGCCTTGCCGTGCTCCACCCAGAATTTGCGCGTCTCCGGGTTCGGGCTCGAGAGCGTCAGCGGGTCGCACTTCGGGTGCGAAAAATACGTCGGGTTAAAGTCACATCCCAGCCCGCGCTCCTTGCAGAACTTCACCCACGGCGCAAAGTGCTTCGGCTCCAGCTTATCTCTGTCCACCCAGCCGCCGTTTTCTTCGGTGAAGATCGCGTAGCTCGCGTGTAAATTCAGCTTCTTCGTGCCGGGGCAAAGGCGCAGCACCTCGTCGATGTCCGCCATCAGCTCCTCCGGCGTGCGCGCACGGCCGGGGTAGTTGCCCGTCGTCTGAATGCCGCCCGTCAGCGGGGCATTCGGGTCGCCGTCAAAGCCGCGCACGTCGTCGCCTTGCCAGCAGTGCAGAGAGACCGGCACGCTTTTCAGCGTGTTGATGGCAGCGTCGGCGTCCACACCGCGCTCGGCATAGCGCTTTTTTGCCGCCTCATACTGTGTCATATCGTTCATCCTTTCCTAAGCGTGTTGATTTTTGTTAAAATGCGATCTGCCGTCTCGTCTTTTGAGAGCATCGGCAACTCCTCTGTTTCGTCTTTTGTCAGCAGCGTCACCACGTTCGTATCGCCCGCAAAGCCCGCACCCTTCGTGCGCAGGCTGTTCGCCGCGATCATATCGAGGTTCTTGCGCTCGAGCTTTCCACGCGCGTTTTCAATGAGATTTTCGGTCTCCATCGCAAAGCCGCAGAGGAACTGCCCCGCGGGCTTGTGCGCGCCGAGGTACGCCAGAATGTCCTGCGTGCGCTCAAGCTCAATGCTCATGCCGCCGTCGTGCTTTTTGATTTTCTCCTCGGCGACCGTTTTCGGGCGGTAATCCGCCACCGCCGCCGCTTTGATGATGACGTCCATCTTCGGCGCACGGCTCGTCACCGCGTTGAACATGTCTTCCGCAGATTCCGCCTTCACCACCGTCACAAACGGAGGCGGTTCCACGGTCATGTTCGCGCAGACGAGCGTCACGTCCGCACCGCGCATCGCCGCACGGCGTGCAAGCGCGCAGCCCATTTTACCTGTCGAGTGGTTCGTGATGAACCGCACGGGGTCGATCTTCTCCGCCGTTGCGCCCGCCGTCACGAGGATTTTCTGCCCTGCAAGATCTTTCTCCGCACCGATCGTCTGCATGATCCAGTCAAACAGCGTCTTTTCGGAAGGCATCTTGCCCGCGCCTATATCACCGCAAGCCAAATACCCGCTGTCCGGCTCGATCACCGTGTACCCGAAGCGTCTCAGTTTTGCAAGATTATCCTGCACAATGGGGTTCAAGAACATATTCGTGTTCATCGCAGGCGAAATCAAAATCGGGCAGCGGCACGCCATCACGGTCGTCGTCAGCATGTCGTCCGCAATGCCGTTCGCAATTTTGCCGATGACATTCGCGCTCGCGGGGGCGATGAGCACAATGTCCGCGCGCTTTGCCAGCGCAACGTGCTCCACGCTGTACTGGAAATTGCGGTCGAACGTATCGATGAGGCACTTGTTGCCCGTCAAAGTCTCAAATGTAATGGGGTTGATAAAATTCGTGGCGTTCTGCGTCATCAGCACCGTAATATCCGCGTGCTGCTTTTTCAGCATACTCGCAAGCCCCGCAATTTTGTACGCCGCAATGCTGCCCGTCACGCCCAGTAAAACCGTTTTACCTTTCAGCATTTTATCGTCCTTTCCGTTTGGTTTTTACTCTATTATAATACACTTTTCAGGGTTCGTAAATTTTAATTTCAAAGCTGTCCCGTATCACGTCGCGCGCCTGCTGTACGCTCGCAAGCTCGCCGTCCGCGATCATCTGCACGATGAGATTACCGATGGCCGTGCCCTCTGTCGGGCCCGCATATACAGGTAATTTGCAAGCTTTCGCCGTGAGTTTATTCAAATATTCGTCCCGGCTGCCGCCGCCGACGATATTTAAACTCGTATATACTTTGCCCGTCAGCTTTTCAAGTGCCTTTATCGTCTCGGCGTAGCTTTCCGCCAGACTGTGGTATACACAGGAGAGCATCTCCGGCACCGTCGGTTCTTTGAAGCCCTGCTTCATAAGCTCGTTTTTCACCGCCGCACACATGTTTTTCGGCGCCAAGAAGCACTCTGCGTTCACGTCCACACGGCCCTTATAATCCGCCGCGCTCTGCGCAAGCTCCGTCAACTTATCAAAGCTGTTCTCGTCGCCAAGCTCATGCCGCATATTCTGCAGCATCCAAAGGCCCATAATGTTTTTCAAATACCGATAGCGGTACTCATACCCGCCCTCGTTTGTAAAATTCTGTGCACGGCTCTCGTCGTTCGTCACCGGCGCTTTCAGCTCCACGCCAATGAGGCTCCACGTGCCGCTCGAAAGGAACACTGCGTTCTCATCCTTCGCCGGCACTGCCAGAAACGCGGAAGCCGTGTCGTGCGAAGCCGCAAGCCGCACCGTCAAATCAAACCCGACCTTCTCCTTCACGCTTTCCGTCAGCCCGCCGAGCGCTTCGCCCGGCATGTGCAGCGTGCCGAAAATTTCCTCCGGCAGCCCTATCCGCGCCAAAATTTCCTTGTCCCACGTCTTATTTTCCGCAGAGACCATCGCCGTCGTGCTCGCGTTCGTGTATTCGTTCACCGCCACGCCCGAAAGCTTATAGGAAAGATACTCCGGGATCATCAAAAACTTTTCGGCCTTTTCAAATACCTCCGGCGTTTCCTTTTTCTGTGCCGCCAGCTGATACACCGTGTTGAACTTCTGCATCTGGATGCCCGTTCTCCCGTACAGCCACGCAAACGGAATCGTTTTTTCAAGTTCGTCCGGCACCGTCTCCGTGCGGCCGTCGCGGTACGCCACCGCCGGGCAGATGCGCTCACCGTTTTCGTCCAGCAAAACGTAGTCCACAGCCCACGTGTCCACCGCCACGCTCTCGGGCGCAGCGTCACATGCCGCAATGCCGTTCATGACTTCACTTTCAAGGCGGTCAATGTCCCAGCACAAGTGCCCGTTTTTGTCTTCCGCCCCGTTTTTAAAGCGGTAGATCTCTTTCAGCTTCAGCTTGCCGTCCTCAAGCCACCCCAAAATGTGCCGCCCGCTCGAAGCCCCAATGTCCACCGCCAAATACGTTTTCATATACGCCGCCTCCGTTTTTCGTTTACAGCAACAGTATAACAGGAACTGCGCTAAAAAATAAGGACGTTGTTTTCATTTAAAACTGTCTTTATTTTAACTTTTTCGCTATAAAAAAGTCTATTCCGCAAAACTGCACAAATCCGCGCTTCACTTTTCGGCACACAGCAAAAGAATTCCGCCGAAATAGCGTTGACATTCCAAAAAAATCAAGCTAAAATGAACACATAAATTGTACATACAACTTTTGAGGAGAGATCAAGTCTATGGCAAAACAGGCAAAACTCACCGTTGAAAAGGATTTCCAAATTTCCAAAATCGATAAGCGCATTTACGGCTCGTTCATCGAGCACCTCGGCCGCGCGGTATACGGCGGCATCTGGCAGCCGGGCCACCCCTCTGCCGATGAAGACGGCTTCCGCCGCGACGTACTCGACCTCGTGCGCGAGCTGCAGGTGCCGATCGTCCGTTACCCCGGCGGCAACTTCGTTTCCAATTTCTATTGGGAAGACAGCGTAGGCCCCGTAGAGGAGCGCCCGAAGCGCCTCGAGCTCGCATGGCGCAGCACAGAGCCGAACTACATCGGCATCAACGAGTTTGCAAAGTGGGCGAAAAAGGCCGATACGCAGATCATGCAGGCCGTCAACCTCGGCACACGCGGCATCGAAGCGGCGTGCAACCTGCTCGAATACTGCAACCACCCGTCCGGCACCAAATACAGCGACCTGCGCATCCAGCACGGCGTCAAGGACCCGCACAACATCAAGGTCTGGTGCCTCGGCAACGAAATGGACGGCCCGTGGCAAACCGGCCACAAGACCGCCGACGAATACGGCCACCTTGCCGATGAGACCGCCAAAGCCATGAAGCAGATTGACCCGTCCATCGAGCTCGTGCTCTGCGGCAGCTCCAGCACGGGCATGCCCACATTCCCGGAGTGGGAAAACACCGCGCTCTCTTGGGCGTATGACAGCGTCGATTACATCTCCCTGCACCAGTACTACGGCAACCGCTTCAACGATACCGCAAACTTCCTCGCCCAGAGCGACGACATGGATCACTTCATCCGTACCGTCATCGCCACATGCGATTTCGTCAAAGCGAAGAAGCGCGCAAAGAAAAACATCAACCTCAGCTTCGACGAATGGAACGTCTGGTTCCACGCCGATGCCACCGATGCCGACACCATGAAGAACCGCCCGTGGCAGATCGCGCCGCACCTGCTCGAAGACCACTACGATTTTGAAGACGCCCTGCTCGTCGGCCTCATGCTCATCACGCTGATGAAGCACTCCGACCGCGTAAAAATGGCGTGCATGGCACAGCTCGTCAACGTCATCGCACCCATTATGACCGAAGAAAACGGCCCCGCATGGTGCCAGACGATTTATTATCCGCTGCTCCACGCCTCCAAATACGGCCGCGGCATTGCGCTCCAGCCGGTGCTCACCTCCACAAAGCACGATACCATCGATTTCACCGATGTCACCGACGTCGAGTCCATCGCCGTGTGGAACGACGAAAAGGACGAAGTTACCGTCTTCGCCGTCAACCGCAGCCTGACGGATGACATCGTCCTCGATCTCGACCTGCGCTCCTTCGGCGATTACCGCCTCGCAGAGCACATCGTCCTTGAAAACCCGGATATGAAGGCCGTCAACACCGCCGAGCACAGCGCCGTCACCCCGAAGCTCCATACGGACAGAACCGAAAAAGACGGCAACCTCTATAAAGCGAACCTCACGAAAACCTCGTGGAATGTTTTGAGATTCGTGAAGTAAACCGAGCTTCCGAAAAGCGTAGTTAAAAGTTTCGCCCGCCTTTTCAAAGGCGGCAAATTCTCAGAAATAAAGCAGCGCCGCACCCTCGTTTTCCTCATCGAGCGTGCGGCGTTATTTTATGCGTACTAACCTCTCTGCCTCAACCGATACTCCCTTGGTGTCACGCCGTACATTTCCGAAAACGCCCTGTAAAAATAGCTCGTGTTCTCATACCCCACCGCCATGATAATATCGCTCACGGAAAGCCTCGTGCCGGAAAGCAGTGCCGCCGCTTTCTCCATTCGCTTGCGCCGCAAAAGCGATTTAAACGTGAACCCCGTCGTGCTGTGTACCGCCGCGCTGAGGTACGAAATCGTCACACCGTACTTTTCCGCAATGTCCGTCAAGCTCGCCGTGCGGTAATTTTCTTCAATCTCCCGCAGCGCCGTCATCACAAGTGCGCTGTGATCGCCCTCGTTTTCGCTCGCCGCCAGCTTATCCGTGCAGTTCAAAAGCTCCAAAAACAGCAGCGCCATCGTGTTCTGCGTAATGCGTCTGCGGTTTTTCGTGTCGTTCACAAGCGTCCAAACGAGGTTTTCAACGAGATTCTGCACCGGCAGCACATCCGCAACTCTAAACAGTAAAAAATCCGAGCCCCCCGCGCGGCTGATGCTGTTCGCGATGAACCGCCCAAGCGCGT
The DNA here is from genome assembly GCA_934643185.1 of uncultured Eubacteriales bacterium. Lineage (GTDB taxonomy): Bacteria > Bacillota > Clostridia > Oscillospirales > Acutalibacteraceae > Hominenteromicrobium. The sequence continues at coordinate 21,839 of CAKUBN010000008.1, read as the reverse complement.
TGTCCGCGCCGATGCGCTCCAACGCCGTATCAAAGAACTGCGGCAGCACAATGAAATTCACCGCAATGTCCTCATATTCCGCACGTTCTATCTCATGCGAAGCGCCGCGCCCCAAAAACAGCAGCTCGCCCGCATGTACGGTGATGGGCTCGCCGCCGTTGATGCGGTGCACCATCTTGCCGGAGCACATGTACATGATTTCAATATAGCTGTGTGCGTGTCTGGGGAACGGTGCAAACCGCGTGTGCGCGCGCACGGAGATGAGCCGCCCGCGCTCCAAAAGCTTCTCGCTGTCCACCGTAAATACCGCCCGCGCCGTGTACGCCGCCTTGTCCACCGCACCGCCGTCCAAAATGCGCTGTTCCTCCGGCGTGATGACCCGTAGCCTGCGCATGAGTTCTTCGGTCATTTAGAGGATCAGCTCGCTTTCGTAGTATTTTTCCTGAAAATCGAGAATTTTCAGGATTTCCTCCGCCGTGTAAACGCCGGTCTTTTCCGCTGCCACCCACTTGTCTTCCACGTCGTTAAAGCGATGCACCACCGCGATCACCACGCCGTCAAAGGTTTTAAGCGGCTCCGTTGGACCCAAAATGTACACGTCCTGCTCGGCGTTATCCCCCGCCATCACGCCCGGCACATAGCCGTAGTTCACGGGGTAGATCATCTCCGGATAACGCGGGTGCGCAGAGCCAAGCGGCCTGTCCGTCACGCAGTGCACGGGCTTTCCGAGCACATTTTTGTAATCCTCCCGCGTCCTGTGCAGCGCATTTAGGCGCGCATCTTCTTTTTCCTGCCACGCTTCGCGGGTAAGCTTCTCTCCGTCCACCGTAATCTCTTTCACGCCGCTGTTTTCAAAAATCATCGCCGCAGCGCTTTCCACCGCTTCCGTACGCTCGGTGGAAAATTCACCGAAGTCCGCCACGACTTCCACCGTACCACCCTTTTCGGTGCAGATCACCGTGCCGTATTCGTTTTTATATTTCTTGTGCACCGCGCGCCAGCCGTTCGCCAAAGGCATCATCAAAAGCGTCGGTGTCTTTTTCTCCTTAAAAATCATGCGTTTTCCTCGCTAAAATTCAAGATGAGCTCCACCGGGCAATGGTCGCTGCCCATCACGTCGGAGAGGATCTTGCTGTCCGCCAAATTCTTTTTCAGCTCCTCCGTGATGAGAAAATAGTCAATGCGCCAGCCGACGTTTTTCTCGCGCGCCTTGCCCATGTACGACCACCAGGAGTACGCGTCCGCCGCATCCGGGTACAGCTCGCGGAACGAATCCACAAAACCCGCCGCGAGCAGTTCGGAAAACTTCCCTCTTTCTTCGTACGAAAATCCCGCGCTGCCGATGTTCGGCTTTGCGTTTTTGATGTCGATGCGCCTGTGTGCCACATTCATGTCGCCGCACACAATAACCGGCTTCGTTTCGTGCAGCCTTTCGAGATACGCGCGGAACTTATCCTCAAACGCCATGCGAAAATCAATGCGCACAAGCTCTTTTTGAGCGTTCGGCGTGTACACGGTCACAAGGTAAAACTCCGGGAATTCCGCGCAGATCACGCGCCCCTCGCAGTCAAACTGTTCGTCGCCGATGCCATACGTCACATTAAGCGGCTCTGTTTTTGTAAAGATCGCCGTGCCGGCATACCCTTTTTTCTCGGCGGAGTTCCAGAATTCCGTGTACCCCGCAAAATCAAAATCCGCCTGCTCGCGCTGCATTTTCGTTTCCTGCAAGCAGATAACATCGGGGTCTTCCGCCGCTAAAAAGTCATTAAAACCCTTTGTCATGCAGGCGCGCAACCCGTTTACGTTCCAAGAAATCAACTTCAAAGCAAAATCACTTCCAATTTCAAATTAAATATGGTATACTGAATTTTACGAACGGTCTTTCTTCCCGAAAGACCTCTATGAAAGGAGTTATTCGGTATGCAGAATCCTATTGTTACTTTCGAGACCACCCGCGGCACCATCAAGGCGGAGCTTTACCCCGAGATTGCGCCGAACACGGTCAACAACTTTATTTCCCTCATTCAGAAGGGCTTTTATGACGGCACCATCTTCCACCGCGTCATCCCTGGCTTCATGATCCAGGGCGGCGACCCGGAAGGCACCGGCATGGGCGGCCCCGGCTACGGCATCAAGGGTGAGTTCGCTATGAACGGCTTCAAGAACGATCTGAAGCACACCACCGGCGTTCTCTCCATGGCAAGAAGCCAGCGCCCGAACAGCGCAGGCAGCCAGTTCTTCATCATGGTCGATGACGCTCCGCATCTCGACGGCCAGTATGCCGCATTCGGCAAGGTCACCGAGGGCATCGATGTCGCACAGGCCATCGTTTCCTCCCCGCGCGATTGGTCCGACCGCCCGCGCGAAGATCAGATCATGACGAAAGTCACCGTCGAGACCTTCGGCGTTGATTACGACGAGCCCGTCACCGGCCCCGAGCGCGGCTGATTTTAATCGCAAACGTTAAAACCGAACGCACAGAAACCGTACCTTTTCAGGTGCGGTTTTTTATTTTACTCTACCCTTGCCAGTACAAGTAAACATTCTTCTGTTTTCTCGTCGCCGTAGCGGAACGCACCGTGCAGCACACTTTCCGCGTCCTTACACTTTTCTGCGCTCGCGCCGTACAACTCGGCGATCACCTCGCCTTTTTGCATCGCGTCGCCCACCGTCTTTTTCAGCACGATGCCTGCGCCGTAGTCCAGCACGTCGTCGGCCTTTTCGCGCCCCGCGCCAAGCCGCACGCTCGCTCTGCCCACCTGCTCCGCGTTGATATGTGCCACATACCCGCCGCACGGCGCGCACACGTCCTGTTTCACCGGCGAAAGCGCAAACCGTTCGGGTTCTCTCAAATACCGCACGTCCGCGCCCTGCGCCTCGGCCATCTCGCAGAATTTCTCGAACGCCTTGCCTGTCTCCAGCGCCATTTTCGCTTTCTTCCGCGCGTGCTCCACGCTCTCCGCCTGCTCGCCGAGCCATATCATGTTCGCCGCAAGCTCCAAACATTCTTCGGTGAGGTCTTCCGGCCCGCGCCCGTGCAGCGTCTCAAGCACTTCCAACACTTCAAGCATATTGCCCACCGCGTGCCCAAGCGGCCTGTCCATATCGGTGATGAGCGCCGCCGCACGCCTGCCGGAAAGCCGCGCGATCTCCACCATTTCCTCCGCAAGCGTGATCGCGTCCTCCGTCGTCTTCATAAACGCGCCGCTGCCCGTCTTCACGTCGAGCAAAATCCGCTGCGCCCCGGAGGCTATTTTCTTGCTCATAATGCTCGAAGCGATGAGCGGCACGCTCTCCACCGTCCCGGTCACGTCGCGCAAGGCATAAAGCTTCTTGTCCGCCGGGCACAGTTCGCCCGTCTGCCCGATCATCGCGCACCCGATTCTGTTGATCTGCGCCGTAAATTCTTCGGGCGAAAGGTCGATCCGCATGCCCGGGATGCTTTCAAGCTTATCCGCCGTGCCGCCCGTGTGTCCCAGCCCTCGGCCGCTCATTTTGGCAATTTTCACCCCGCACGCCGCGCAGATCGGCACGATCACCATGCTCGTCTTGTCGCCCACGCCGCCCGTGGAGTGCTTGTCCACCGTCACGCCGTGTATCGCAGAAAGATCCGCCATGTCGCCGGAGTGCGCCATCGCAAGCGTCAGCTCCGCTGTCTCCTCGTGCGTCATGCCGTTTAAATAAATTGCCATCAAAAGCGCCGAAAGCTGGTAGTCCGGGATGCTCCCGTCCGTGCACCCATGCACAAAGTATTCGATCTCGTCTTTTGATAAAACGCCGCCATCCCGCTTTTTGCGGATAATATCCAACATATGCAGCATAAAAATCACCGCCTTTTACCGCTTTGCTTTCTCATCCAAAACATCTCTCGGCGAAAAGCTCTGCGGCAGCAACTCCTTTAACGTGTAAACCTTTTCTTTATTGGGCTTTGCAAGGATAATTTCAAACGCATCCCCGCAAAATTCCCGCATCACCTGCCGGCATACGCCGCACGGCGCGCAGAAGTCCTCGGGCTCTTCGCCCGCCTTACCGCCCGCGATCGCAATGGCTGCAAATTCCCGCTCGCCCTTTGCGACCGCCGTGAAAAACGCCGTGCGCTCCGCACAGTTCGTCGGCGTAAACGATGCGTTTTCAATGTTCACGCCCGTGTAAATTTCACCGCTTTTTGCAAGCAGCGCCGCACCCACCGCAAAGCCGGAGTACGGGCAGTACGCGTCTTTCCGCACCTTGAGCGCCGCTTCCGCAAGCTTTTTAATGACTTCATCCGTCATATCAGTCCGCCACCTCAGCGGCAACCGTCAGCGCCACGTCCATCATCTGTGTGAACGTCTTCTGTCTTTCCTCGCTCGAGGTCGATTCCCCCTTCAGCGGCAAGTCGGAAACCGTCGTGATGGAAAGCGCTTTTTTGCCCGCACGCGCCGCCGTCATGTACAGCGCCGCTGTCTCCATCTCCACGGCCAAAACGCCCATCTTCTTCCACTCGGAGGTCTCATTCTCCGCATCGCCGTAGAAAATGTCGCTCGTCACTACGTTGCCAACACGATAGCGCATGTTCTTCTCCCGCGCCGCCTGCACCGCTTTTTCAAGCAGCTCAAAGCTCGCCGTCGGCGCAAACACGCCCGGCAAACGGTACTGGTGCGCAAAGTTCGAGTCCGTGCACGCGCCCATCGCGAGCACTAAATCGCGCAGCTCCACGCCGTCCGCAATGCCGCCCGCGGTTCCAATGCGAATGATCGCCTCCACATCGTAGAAATTGTATAATTCATAGCTATAAATACCCATCGAAGGCATACCCATGCCGCTGCCCATCACAGAAACGCGCTTGCCGTTATACAAACCCGTGTAACCCAGCATGCCGCGCACCGTGTTAAAGCACACGGCATTTTCCAAAAACGTCTCCGCAATAAATTTCGCTCTAAGCGGGTCGCCCGGCATCAGTACCACCTTTGCAATATCGCCCTTTTTTGCTTCGTTATGCGGTGTCATAAAGCTTCCTCCTTAAAATCAGTAAAAATACGTTTCATCGTCCTTGTAAAGCGCTTCGCTGCATTCCGGCGTCTCAAAAACATGTACTAAGCCCTCAAAGCTCGGCGCCGTTTGGTGCTGGAATAGCTCTGCTCGCGGCAGCCAGAACACATCGCCTTCCTCGGAGCCGCGCAGCTCGCCCGTAAATTTGTCCGCGCGGTACAAAAACACAATAAACCGCACGCCGTTATCAAGCCAAAACTGCTTCACGCCGCACAGCGTCGGGTTTTCGATCGTCAGTCCGGTCTCTTCCTTGATTTCGCGGATGACCGAAGCTGTGATGGATTCCCCCGCTTCCACATGCCCGCCCGGGTAAACGATGCCCGGCCAGTTCGGGTCAAGGCGGTTCTGCACGAGTACGTTGCCCTTGCCATCCTCCACCATGCACATGTTTGTCAGCTCCACCGTTTCTTTTCTGCCCATTTTTCTCACTCCTTAAATAGCACAATGCCGCGCAGAACAAACCATCAATTCCTGCGCGGCACCGTTTTTATTAGAATTTACACAATGCCCGCTTTTGTGATGGCTTCAAGCTCCGCACGCGTCGGCAGACCTTCGTTGTCGCCCTGGTGCGTGATCTGTATCGAGCCGATCACCGTGCCGCGCGCCGCAGCCTCCTGCAAGGACATGCCCTCCGCCACAGCCGAGATCACGCCCGCCGCAAAGCCGTCGCCCGCGCCCACCGTGTCCACGATCTTTTTCACCGGGAACGCCGGCACCGTGCCGCTTTCGCCGCCCGTGGACCAGTATGCACCGTCCGCGCCAAGCTTTACGATCACGCTGTCTACGCCGCGCTCGTGGTAAAACGCCGCAATTTCTTCCGGCGTGTCGCGCTTCGTTAAAATCTTGCCCTCACTAAGCCCCGGCAAAACCAGGTCGGCTTCCTGCGCAAGGCTGTTTAACGTGCGCACCATCTCTTTTTCGTCCTTCCAAAGCTGCGGGCGCAGGTTCGGGTCAAACGAAATAAACATGTCCAGCGCCCTCGCACGGCTCATCAAGCGCTTCACCGCGTCCAATGCCGATTTCGACACCGCCGGGAAAATACCCGTCACGTGCAGAAAATCGCAGCCGTATAAGTCGAGCTTATCGATGTCGTGCGTCGAGATCTGCGAAGCCGCGCTGTTTCTTCTGAAATACGCGATCTTCGGGTCGCCAACCTCGGTCTTGCCCTTCATCATAAAGCCGGTGGAAGCCGTGTCCGTCACGGTCACAAGCGCGTCGGAAACACCGTTGCCCTTCATGCTCTTTAAAATGCGCTTACCCATCGGGTCGTCGCCGAGGCGCGTACAGTACAGCGCTTCATGTCCAAGGCGGGAAAGCCCCACCGCCACGTTATATTCCGCACCGGCCACAGCCGCCGAAAAATGCGTCACGTCTTCGAGCTCGCCGAGCTCCTCTGCAATGAAAAGCCCCATCGGCTCGCCGACCAACACAATGCGGCCGCGCACCTCGTCTTCCGGCTCTTCCTCTGCTTTTTTCAGTTCACTTTCGTCTACAAACTCCATCTTCATAGCGTTTCCCCTTTTAGACCGTCGTCTTCACCACCGTGCAGTGGCCGCTGATTTTAATCTTGCCGCTGCCCGCCGGTACAAACAGGCTGTCCGCCGGCTTAAACGCCACTTCGTTCTCGCTGCCGACGACCTTGCCGCTGCCCTCTGTCACCACAAGCGACGCAAACGAATCGTCCGTCACGTCGATCTCGACTTCGCCGTCGATGACATACTTCTCCGTCGTAAAGTACGGGCAGGAAGCGAGCGCGCACTTCGTGCCGCCCGGAATCTCCTCCGGCTTGCCCTGCTTGTCGGAGGTGTCGCTCGGGGTCAGCTTGGAAACATCGATCGCTTTATCAATATGCAGCTCACGCAGCTTGCCGTCCGCACCGCGGCGGCCGTAGTCGTACACGCGGTACGTCGTGTTGGAGTTCTGCTGGATCTCGCAAATGAGGATACCCGCACCGATCGCGTGGATGGTGCCGGACTGAATGAAGAATACGTCGCCCTTCTTCACGTCGGCCTTATAGAGCACATCCGTCAGCGTGTTGTCCTCAATGCGCTTTTTGAATTCCTTTTTCGTCAGCTCGCGGTTCACGCCGAAGTACAGCGAAGCGCCCGGCTCGCAGTCTACAACGTACCACATCTCGGTCTTGCCGTATTCGCCCTCCACGCGCAGCGCATATTCGTCGCTCGGGTGCACCTGCACGGAAAGCGGCTGCTTCGCGTCGATGAACTTGATGAGCACTGGGAATTCCTTAAACTTCGCACCGTTCGTGCCAAGCGCCTTTGCGCCGACTTTCCCGAGGTACTCGCCGAACTTCAGCCCGTCATATTCGCCGCCGTTGATCACGCTCTGGCCCGCCGGGTGCGTAGAAAGCTCCCAGCTCTCGGCAACCTTTTCATAGTCGCACTTTTTGCCGTAAACGTCGCGCAGCTTCGTGCCGCCCCACAGATAGTCCTTAAACGCCGGGGATAATTTTTCGATTTTCATATTCACTCGTTCCTTTCAAACTGTTTTTCTATTTTAATTTATCGTCTTGTCGATTCTTTCTCGTGCAGCGGCATGTCTAAAACAAGCGGCTGCTCCGGGTCGCTGCTGCGCAGCATGTGGATGAGCTTATTCGCCGCGGCTCTGCCCATTTCCACCTTCGGGTGTGCAAAAGAGGTGATCTTCACCGGCGAATATTCCGAAATGCTCGAGTCGTCAAACCCGATGACGAGCACATCCTCCGGCACGCGCACGTTGTGCTTCTGTAAAAGATCAATGACTCCATAGGCGATCTGGTCATTGTAGCACACAATGCCGTCGCACCCGCGCAGGCGCTCAAACATGTAGTCGCTGTTGTCGGGGCGGAAAAGCCTGCTGCGCTCGGCCGTCGTGTACCAAACCACGTTGTCGTCGCCAAGCGCGCACCCGTTGTGGATGAGCCCCTCAGAAAAGCCCGCGTAGCGCCCGTGGCCCTGCATGTCGTCAGATTTAAACACGCCGCCAACACGTCGGCACCCCTTTTCAATCAAGAGGTCCACCGCTTGCAAGCCGGCTTTTCTGTCGTCCGTCACCACATAAATGGAGTCCGGCAGGTCGCGGTAGTAGCTGTTAAAGAACACCACCGGCACGCCCATTTTTTCAAGCTTGCGGTAAAGCTCCACGTTCGGGTTCGGGAACGCCGTCTTCGTGCCCTCCACGATCACCCCGTCCACCCGGCGGGAGATGAGCGACTGCAAAATGCGCGCTTCCTCCTCCACGTGGTTGTTCGTCACGTTCAGGGTCAAATCATAGCCCGCGTTCGTCAGCGTCTCCTCAATGCCGCGGATAATCGTCGGGAAAATATAATCGGAAATATACGTCGTCACAATGGCGATGCTGTTGCCGCGCGGCGTGCGTCGGCTCTCGGAGCTGATATACGTGCCGCTGCCGCGCCTGCGCTCAATGAGCCCCTCCTGCTCTAAAACAGAAAGCGCCTGCCGCACAGTCTGGCGGCTGTACCCAAACTGCTCAGAAAGCGTATTTTCAGATTCCATGCGCTCGCCGGGCTCATATTCGCCGTTTTTGATCTTCTCCTTGATGGTATCCACCAGAAAGCGATATTTCGCAGTTTTCTTCTCTGTGTCTGCCATGTCATCGTTCCTTTCAAAAAGGATACCTGTTCGCACAGGTTCAATACAACCTTATTATAAAAAGCCGTACAACTTTTTGCAAGACCTTTCGCAAAATTTGTACGGACTTATTTTCAAGATATTTTGCAAAATTCCTCAAAAAGCCAAAAATTTTGCGCAAACCGCCGTCTTCCATCGCGCCGCAGCGGTCAAACCCTTTGAAAAAGCTTGAGCAAAACTTTATTCGCCCGTTTGCACGCCACTACACAGAAAAACCGCCGTGCGGAAAAACTCCCACACGGCGGCTCTGATTTATCAAATTTTGCCCGTCTTATTCCACGGTCAGGTCAAACTTAAACGTGAACGTCTCGTCGTCAAACTGCATCGCCTTCGCAAGGCGCGGGCCGCAGCTGTTGGAGCCTATGCCGCTCATCTTGCAGTCGAAGCAGAACACATTGTCGGGGCTTTCCGTAAGCTCGTAATTGTGCATCTTCTCCGTCATTTCCTCCTGCGTGTAGTGCGAAAGGTTGAACGAGAAGTCCTCCGGGCTCGTCACGGTCACAGCGCCCGCGCCGTCCGTGATCGTCACCCGCGCACAGCCGAAGTGGCTGCCGTTCTCCTGCGGCTTCACGTAGTCCTCAAAAAGGTCGTCCGCCGTCTGCGCAAAGTGACCCAGCGAAGACGCATGGTGCTTGTCGCAGTACGATTCATACGGGCCGTAGCCGTAATATTCCGCCGTGTCAAACGACTTCGGCAGGAACATTCTAAGGCCGAATCTCGGCAGGAACGGACGCTCCATGTCGCGCTTACCGTTGATCTCCGCTCTTACCTTGCCCTCGGCGTCCACCGTAAAGCGGCAGTCAAGGTGCAGGAACGGTCTGCGGTACACCGCCGCAAGGCTCAGCTTGCAATCGATCACAACAACGCCGTCTTCCTCTTTCGCGTCGCAGGTATAAACCTTCGTGGCGGCCTCGTTGTAGCCCGCAGCTTCCCATTCCTTGCGCACATACTGGTCGTTGTCCGTCGGCGCGCGCCACACGTTCCACGTCATCGGGCGGGTCATCACGTTCACGTTGTTCTTCACCATCGCCGTGAACACGCCCTCGGTCTTCGAGAACACATAGCGGAAGCTGTCGCCCGTGATCACCACAGAGCGTCTGTCTTCCACAGCCAATACCGCACCCTTTTCGAGCGCTTCTTCCTCGCGCACCGCGCGGGAGACGATCAGCTGGTCAAAGCCGAGCGGGTGTCCCTTCTCAAAGAACACGCTGTCGTTCTTCTTCGCGCTGTACTGCAGAAGCACCGCCACGTCGCCCTCCGTCGGAATTGCATCCGGCAGCGTAATGACGCCGCTTTCGTGCGGGGCAATCTTGATGTCGTCCATCACGCCGCAGGCCACCGTATCGCCGTCCTGCTGAATCTCCCAGGAAAGCGTCAAAAATTCTTCCGTATTCGTAAAATCGCGGTAATTCGTCAGCTGAATTTCCCCCGTTTCGCGGTTCACAAGCGCCGCGCGTACCGGGCGAATGACGTTTTTATATTCGAGTAAACCCGTATGCGGTGTGCGGTCGGGGTACACAAGGCCGTCCATGCAGAAGTTGCCGTCGTGCGGATATTCGCCAAAATCGCCGCCGTAGCGGAAAATATCGCGGTTGTCGGGCGTCGTGCCGCCGTAAACGGCATGGTCGCACCATTCCCAAACAAAGCCGCCCATAAAGCGGTCATACTTCATGATCAGCTGCTGGTACTGTTCCGCATCTCCGGGGCCGTTACCCATCGCGTGGATGTACTCGCAAAGCACCAAGGGCTTCGTGTACTTCGGGTCGACCATATATTCATCAATCCACTCCGGCGCCGAGTACATGCGGCTCTCTGTCGTCAGGGAAGACAGGTCGTTCTTGTGGCCGCGCGCATCGTAATACGTGTTCTCGTAGTGCGTCAAGCGGGACGGGTCATATTCGCGCACCCATGCGCCGGCCTTCTCAAAGCTCGGGCCCCAGCCGGTCTCATTGCCGTAAGACCACATCAGCACGCACGCGTTATTCTTGTCGCGGATGACACTGCGCTGAATTCTGTCCATAATCGCCTTGTCGAAAATCGGGTTCAGTGCGTTGTCCGCATATTCGTCCATGCCGTAGCCGCCGGTCTGCGCCGCCGCACCGTGGCCCTCAATGTCCGCCTCGGCAATAACATAGAAGCCGTATTCGCTGCAAAGCTGTAAGAACCACGGCGCGTTCGGGTAGTGGCTTGTACGCACTGCGTTGATGTTATGCTGCTTCATCAGGAACAGGTCGCGCTTCGCCTGCTCGCGGCTGATGGTGTAGCCTGTCACCGGGTCGCTGTCGTGGCGGTTCACGCCGCGCAATTTGATTTTCACATTGTTGAAATACAGAACGCTGTCGCGGATCTCAATTTTGGAGATGCCCACCTTCTGCTCAATCACTTCATCCGCCGTGCGGAACACGATCGTGTACTGGTACGGGTCCTCGGCATTCCAAAGGTGCGGGTTTTCGAGCGCAAAGTTCGGCTCCGCGCCCGCCGTGCTTTCGAGCAGAGCGCCCTCGGCGTCATACAGCTCCGCCGTCACGTCCGGCAGCCCGATAAAGTCCATCTCCACGCGGATATCCGCATGGGAAAGGTCATCGCTCACCGTCGTCTTTACAAAGTAATCGCGGATGTGCGCCAAAGGTCTGCGGATGAGGTACACGTCACGGAAAATACCGCTCATGCGCAGCTTGTCCTGATCTTCCAGGTACGAGCCGTCACACCACTTTACAACCAGCACCGCCACGGAGTTTTCACCCTCGTTCAGTAAATCGGTGATGTCAAACTCGCTCGTCGAGTGCGAAACCTGGCTGTACCCCGCAAACTGCTCATTGATCCACAGATAGAAGCAGGAGTCCACGCCCTCAAAGTTTAAATAAATTTTCTGCGTCAGGTCTTCCGCGCTCATATAGAAGCGGCGCAGGTAAAGGCCGCAGGGATTCTCGTCCGGCACATACGGCGGGTCAAACGGGAACGGATAGCGGATGTTCGTGTACTGGTGGCGGTCATAGCCGGCGTTCTGCCAGCAGGACGGCACCTCTATCTCGTCCATATCCTCCTCGTCAAAGCAGATCTCGCCCTCGGAGCCCTCCGGGAACACATCTAAAAACGAGTTAAAATACCGAAACGACCATGTGCCGTTCAAAAGGCACACTCTTGTGGATTCTTCCCCGTCCTCCGGTGCTTTCGGCAGGTAATAGCTGCGGTTTTGGCAGGTACCCACGTGCAGCACGTCCGGGTTTTCGTGCATTTTCTGAAATTCCATTTTCAATACCGTTCCTTTCCCGCGTGAAAACACAACCGTTTCCACGCCGTGCGCCATTCGGCACACCAAAATTCAGTTGAACACATTCTGAACCTATGCTATAATGAGCGTACACAGCTGGGCTTTTTTCGCACACCCATCTGCTACAAGATTACATGAAAAAAAGGTGCGGGTCAAGCCCGTTGCCAAATAAATTTTCAGAAAGGAACAAAAACCATGACGATACAGATCTTGCTCGCCGCCCTGTTCCTTGCGGCAGTGCTTTGGCTCGGCTTTCGCGCCGCGCCGGAAACGGAGGATGCCCCCGTCCGCCGCGCCCACAAAAAAGAAACTACGGTCTTCGGCATGTCCCCCGTGCCCGTCTTCTGCGCCGTGCTCGCCTTAGGGCTCATCCTGCGCTTTATTTTGGGCTACAATATCAACGGGTTCGACGCCGACATCTCCTGCTTTAAAGCCTGGGCTGCCTATACGCACGATTACGGCTTTAATAACATGTATTACCGGGACTTTTTCCTCGATTATCCCCCCGGCTACCTCTACGTGCTCTACATCATCGAAGCGTTCCGCCGCCTGTTCTCCATCGACCAATACGCGCAGAGCTACACGCTCATGATAAAGCTCGCGCCCATTTTGTCAGACATCGCCTGCGCCGCGGCGCTTTGGGTGCTCGCCCGCAAAAAGCTCAGCGAGAAAAGCGCGCTCCTCATCGCGTCCGCCTATCTTTTCTGCCCCGCGGTCATCGTCAATTCCTCCGTCTGGGGTCAGGCCGATAGCTTCTGCGCGCTCCTGCTTCTGTGCACATTGCTTCTGCTCTGGTATAACCACACGCCGCTCGCTGCGTTCGTCTACGGCTTCGGCATTTTAAGCAAGCCGCAGATGCTCATTTTCGCGCCGGTGCTCATTTTCTGGGTCATCCGCCAAAAGGACTGGAAACACCTCGTCCTCGGCCCCATCATTGCCCTCGCGACCATCCTCCTGTTCTCCACGCCGTTCGTGAAAAATTTCGATTACCTAAAGCTCATCGAAATTTACACCGGCACCATCGATTATTATAACTACTACACCATCAACGCCTACAACGTCTGGGCGCTCTTCGGGCTCAACTGGGCCGCGCTGCCGGAGCACAGCACGTGGCTGCAATTCGGCGTGCCGCTCGCAACCGTCCTCGCAGGCATCTTACTGCTCAAATCTAAGCGCGGGGATGCCCTGTTTGCCTGCCCCACCGTTTTGATGTTCACGGTCTACATTTTCTGCGTCAAAATGCACGAACGCTACCTGTTCCCCGTGCTCCTGTGCCTGCTGCTCACCTACGTTTTCACAAAGGAAAAGCGCTTCCTGCTGCTGTTCGCGGGCACATCCACGGTGCATTTCTTAAACGTCGCCTATGTGCTGTACCTCAATAACGCCTACATCTCCCCCACGTCCATCCAGATTCTGTTCCTCTCCGCGCTGCACGTGCTGCTGTACGTTTATATGCTCTATACCACGTATCGCTGCTTTATTTCCGAAAAAGCCCCGCGCCCGCTGCCTGCGTTTAAAGCGCAGAAAGCCGCCGCTTCCGAAAAGCACGCAAAGCCCGCAGCGCCCGAGTCTTCCCTCATCACCGACCAAAATCATAATGTCCGCCTGACGCGTATCGATCTCCTCTGCATCGCCGCCGTCACTTTGATTTACGGCATTGTCGCGTTCACGAATCTCGGTGATCACGAGACCGCCAATACGACATGGACGCCCCAAAACGGCGAATCTGCCGTCTTTGAGACCGACGACGCGTACAGTGAAATTTTCTACCTGCCCGGCATCGCCCCCGCGGATAACGGCATCGGCCAGCGCGTCGGTACCAATATGAAGATTGAGGTTTCAAACGATCAAACCAACTGGACGACCGCCGCCGAAAACACGGACGGCAGCGTCTATGCGTGGAAAAACGTCTCCGTCGCCGCCACCGGCAAATATATCCGCATCACGTCTATGTGCGACGACCTCGCCATCAACGAGTTCGCGCTCAAAAAGACAGACGACACCGGCTTTGCAACGCTCACCGCCGTCTCCGGCAACGCGTGGCAGCTCACGGATGAGCAAAACACCGTCCCGCTCTACCCAAGCTACATGAACTCCACCTATTTCGACGAAATCTACCACGCCCGCACCGCCTACGAGCACATTTTGGGACTCGAGCCATACGAAAACACGCACCCCACGCTCGGCAAGCTCATCATCTCGGTCGGCATTCGCATCTTCGGCATGAACCCGTTCGGCTGGCGCTTCATGGGCACGCTGTTCGGCGTTCTGATGCTCCCTGCGCTCTACCATTTCTTAAAGCGCCTCTTTGGCTCCACGTTCCTCTGCACCGCCGGTACCGTCCTCTTTGCGTTCGATTTCCTGCACTACGTCCAAACACGCATCGCGACCATCGATACCTACGCCGTGTTCTTCATCATTTTAATGTACGACGCCATGCTCGTGTTTATTCAGCACGATTTAAAAACCGACAGCTTCAAAAAGCTTCTGCCCCCGCTGCTCCTGAGCGGTATCTTCATGGGGCTCGGCATCGCAAGCAAATGGACGGTCGCCTATGGCGCAGTCGGCCTCGCCGTGCTGTTCTTCGGCAAACTCATCGTCTCTTATCGCGAAGAAAAAGGCCACGCCGCCGTGCAGAAAGCGCTCCTTACAAAATCCGTCAAGCTCTGCCTCTGGTGCTGCCTTTTGTTCATCGCCATTCCGTTTGGCATCTATTTCACGGCATTCCTGCCGCTCACCACATTGCCGCATAACCGCTACGATGTCTTCGGCCGGTTCATCGCGTACCAAACGCATATGTATAACTACCACTCCACGCTGCAGGCGACCCACCCGTTTGAGTCCCCGTGGTACCAGTGGCCGTTTGATATCCGCAACGTGTGGTACTACGGCAATTACAGCGCCGACAGCGAGGGCCACATCCGCACCATCTCGGTGCTCGGCAACCCGCTGTTCTATTGGGCGTGCGTGCCCGCCACCGTGTACGCGTTTATAAGAGCCGTGAAACAGCATTCGCGCACCGCACTCGTCTGCGTCATCGGCTTCTTGTCCGCGTACCTGCCGTGGGTGCTCGTCCCGCGCTGTACGTTCATCTATCATTACTTCACCGCCGTGCCGTTCATCCTCATCGCGTTCCTCATCGCGTATCAACGCCTTGCAGAAGCCCCCGCGCTCAGCCGCATCATCTTCACAAAAGGCGCCGTCACGCTTACGACCGGCCGGGTCGCCCTGCTCGCCTGCGTCCTCGTGCATATGATTATGTTCATCGCGTTCTACCCCGTGCTTACCGGCACCTTAACCACGCAGAACTACGCCAACGCCTTAGAATGGCTCCCCAGCTGGTTCTTTATTTAAAAGAATAAAGCAAGCCGCCGTCCCCCACAGCGCCGCGACGTAAAAGTCTTTGATTAAACTTTCTTCGAGAAAGTTTACGAGTTCTTAGGGCAGCGCCCTAAGGCGTCGTCCGCAGACGACGAAACCCTTTTGCCTACTCAAAAATCAGGAAGATAGGCTCAACTGTCCGGTGGACAGTTGAGCCGCAAGGAACCCTATTAAGGGGTTCCTTGAAGAACTCGCCACAGCGAGTTCTTAGAAATAAAGCAACGCCGCACTCTCGTTTCACCCCGAGAGTGCGGCGTTTTTCATGCCTGCGTATATAAAAAATGCAGGTTCCCTCTGACGAGGGAGCTGTCAGCGCAGCTGACTGAGGGAGAGATACACTATATTAACGAATCGCACCGTACCTCTTACTTAATCAAACCTTGCGTATATAAAAAAGGGCGGCTTTGTGCCGCCCTTTAGGGAACCCATGCAACTGGGTTCCCTACGGTTTGAGCGTCCCCCGGACGTTCAAACCTACCTTCCTAGTTTTCGCGAACGCAATAAGATTTCGCTTTCTGCGGAAAGCGACTCGGGGCGCTGCCCCAAGACCCCGCAAGTTTTCTCGAAGAAAACTTGACTAAAGACTTTATTTGCCCGCTCTACTTTAGCTCTCTTACCCCTTCACCGATTCCGTCGCCGTCTTCTCTGCCGCCGGCTTATCGAGGTTCTTAATTTCCTTATTATACAAAATCACAAAGAACACGATCGTCACAATAAGCGAAACAAACTCGGAAATCGGGAAGCAGAACCACACAGCGCCGAGGCTGATTTTCGAGAGCAGCCACGCCGCCGGCACCAGCACAACCAGCTGACGCATCACAGACTGCACAAGGCTGTACATGCCGTGGCCCGTCGCCTGAAACAGCGTCGAAAGCGTAATGCCGATCGCCGCCATCGGGAAGTGGATCGCGATGATTCTAAGCGCCGAGTCGCCGATCTCGTGCAGCTCCGGCGTCGCGTTGAAGATGGAAATCAGCGTGCCCGGGCAGATTTCAAACACGATCAGGCCCGCAATTTCAATGATCAGCGCGATCGCGCAGCCGATCTTCACCGCGCCCGTCACGCGCTTCTTGTTGCGCGCGCCGTAGTTGTAACCCATGATCGGCATGAGGCCCTGCGTCAAGCCAAACACCGGCATAAACACAAAGGACTGCAATTTAAAGTAAACGCCGAACACGTTCACGGCCACAGCGGAGAAGCCCGCCAAAATGCCGTTCATCGCCATGGTCATCAGCGTACCGATGGCGTTCATTACGATGCTCGGCAGACCCACAACGTAAATGTCCTTTATCGTCTTGCCGTGGAAACGGAAGCCCTTAAATTCCAGCGCAATCGCGTGGTTGCCGAAAAACAAAATACAAAGGCCCACAATCATCGAAAGGATCTGGCCGCCAACCGTCGCATACGCCGCACCGGCTACGCCCATGTTGAAGTTGAAAATGAGGATCGGGTCAAAGATGATGTTTGCCACCGCGCCCACAAGCTGAATGATCATCGGCATCACCATGTTGCCCGTCGCCTGTAACATTTTTTCAATGACCGCGGCAAAGAAGAAGCCGAACGATGCTACCGTCACAATCGTGATGTACGTCGTGCCCATGCTGAGCACTTCCGCGTCCTGCGTGTAAAGCGCCGTAAACGGACGCGCCACGATCGCACCGAAAACTGCAAAGGCCACATACGTGATCGCGGAAAGAATAACGCCGTGCGTCGCCGCGTTGTCCGCCGCCTCCTGGTCGCGCTCGCCAAGTCTGCGGGAAATGAGTGAGCTCACGCCCACGCCGGTGCCCACGCCGAATGCCACCAACAGGTTCTGAATCGGGAACGCCAGCGAGACCGCCGTCAGTGCGTTCTGGCTCACCTGCGCCACAAAGTAGCTGTCCACAATGTTGTAAAGCGCCTGAATCAGCATCGAGAACATTGCCGGCAGTGCCATCGTCAAAATCAGCGGCAGCATCTTCGCGGAGCCCATGCGGTTGTTTGCCGGGTCCTCAAGCTTCACCGTTTTTTCCGCCATAAAATCAAACTTCCTTTCATTTTTGTAAATTCTTTTGCAAATCTCTACGCTCCAAACGCGGTTTTTCGCATGAAAAGACTTCGCCGCAAGCACGGCGAAGTACGCTGTTTAAAGCCTTTAGTTTTCATTTTGTCCGACCGTTATCCTGTTCAACAGTCTAAAATCGAACTGATACAGTATAACACACTTTATTTTCCGCCGCAACACTTCGCATAAAAACGCGCATTTTCACCAATTCCGCGCCCCAAAACAAGCCCTATCGTCACAGAATATTCACCTTTTGTTCTTGCATTCGACGCAATAAATCGGTACAATAAATACAAACTGGTCATACTCTGCACAAACGGGGTATATCCGGGAGGAAACAGGGTCGCTTTTCGCCCCGTAATATTGAAATAAGGAAGGTAGAAATTTATGGCATCCGGCAAGATCATGATCGTAGACGACGATAGAAATATCTGTGAACTTTTAAGACTGTATATTGAAAAGGAAGGCTTTGAAACCGCCATCGCAAACGACGGCAAGGCGGCTGTCCAAATGTTTGATTCCGTCAATCCGGACCTCATGCTGCTCGATATCATGCTCCCGGAGCTCGACGGCTGGCAGGTCTGCCGCGAGATCCGCAAAAAATCCCAGTGCCCCATCATCATGCTGACGGCAAAGGGCGAGGTGTTTGATAAGGTCCTCGGCCTGGAACTCGGCGCAGACGATTACGTCGTAAAGCCGTTTGAGACGAAAGAGGTCATCGCGCGCATCAACGCCGTCCTCCGCCGCATCGGCAAAAAAGAATCCTCTCAGGTGAAAGAAGTTCACTACGAGAACCTCTCCATCAACCTCACAAACTATGAGCTCAAGGTCAAGGGCGTGCAGATCGACACCCCGCCGAAGGAAATGGAGCTCATTTATCACCTCGCATCGAACCCGAACCGCGTCTTCACGCGCGACCAGCTGCTCGACGAAGTCTGGGGCTTCGATTATTACGGCGACTCCCGCACCGTAGACGTGCACGTCAAGCGCCTGCGCGAAAAGCTCGAAGGCGTTTCCGATAAGTGGTCCTTAAAGACCGTCTGGGGCGTCGGCTATAAGTTTGAAGTCAAAGAATAAGCCGAACGAAAGGAAGGATTCCCCTTGCAAAGATCCCTGTTCGGAAAATACCTGCGCGTCACCATGGTCATCGTGCTCGCAAGCTTCATCGTGCTCGGCAGCGTCATGATGCTGGCGTTCGCGCAATATACCAAAAACGATAAGCGCAAGCTGCTCACGCAAAGCGCCACGTCCATGGCGTCCATCACCTCCGCCGTGGACATCTCCAACACCGGCGCGCCGAAGTTTTTGACGCTCTTCGTCCAGTCGTTCTCCCTCAATATCGATGCCGACATCTTCGTCACCGATCTGGAGGGCAACGTGCTCTTCGGCGCATACGCCAACAGCACCTCCAACACCGGCGCAAACTTCACCCCCAAAACGCAGATCCCCGCAAACATTGCCGAGATCGCGTCCAAAGGCTCTTATAGCGGCGACGGCAGCAAAAACGGCATTTACGATACCCCGTACTACGTCGTCGGCGTGCCGCTTTACTCCAATGCCGACGCGTCCGATACCACCGACGCCAAGGTGCCTGTCGGCGCCGTCTTCGCCGCCATGAACGCCGCCTCCCTCACGGAGTACCAGTTCGCCGCGCTGCAGATGTTCCTCATCGCCGCAGCCGCCGCGTTCATTCTGGCGTTCGTCGTCGTCGGTCTTTTCTCCTACCGGCTCGTCAAGCCCCTGCGGCAAATGTCCGCCGCGGCCAAAAGCTTCGGCGACGGCGACTTCTCCATCCGCGTGCCCGTCACCAGCAACGATGAGATTGGCCAGCTCGCCACCGCGTTCAACAACATGGCAGATTCGCTTTCGAGCAGCGAAAGCATGAACCGCAGCTTTGTCGCAAACGTCTCACACGAGTTAAAAACCCCGATGACGACCATCGCGGGCTTCATCGACGGCATTTTAGACGGCACCATCCCGCCGGAGCGCCAGTCGCATTACCTGCACATCGTCTCCGATGAGGTCAAGCGCCTCTCGCGCCTTGTCCGCACCATGTTAAATCTCTCCCGCATCGATAACGGCGAGTTAAAGCTCCGCCCGAGCGATTTCGATATTTCCGAGACCGTCCTCTCCACCGTGCTCACGTTTGAAAAGAGCATCGACGAGAAAAAGATCGACATCCGCGGGCTCGATACCCTCAAGCCCATGCAGGTGCACGGCGACGAAGACCTCCTGCATCAGGTCGTCTACAACCTCATCGAAAACGCCGTCAAGTTCACGAATACCGAGGGCTACATCTCGTTCAACGTCTCGGACAGCATCGACCGCATCGCCGTCACCATCGAAAACAGCGGCTCCGGCATCCAGTCCGATGAGCTCCCGCTCGTGTTCGAAAAGTTCTATAAGACCGATAAATCGAGAAGCCAGGACAAAAACGGCATGGGCCTTGGCCTGTACCTTGTCCGCACCATCATCAAGCTTCACGGCGGCGACATTTCCGTTTCGTCCGTCGTAAACGAGTACACCCGCTTCTCGTTCTATATTCCGAAGCCGCAGGAAGCCCCGAAGTTAAAGTACAACACCGGCTCCATCCCGGTCACCGTGCCGGTCGAGGACGCCGTCATTTCGGAGCGCCCCAAAAAGGAGCACCACGGCCACAAGGATAATAAAGATAACCCCGACAGCGAGCAAAAATAAATCCAAAAGTGAGGTATCACACCATGGACGATTTTGAAAACAAAACCCCGGAGACGCAGGAGCCTGCGCCCTCCGGCGAACATACCCCCGAACCGGCCCCGGAGACCGTTCCCACTGAGCCCACCGTTTCTGGCGAACCGGCTGTTTCTAACGAACCGGCCGCTCCCGCAGAGCCGATCGTTTCTAACGAACCGGCTGTCACCCCGGAACCGACCGTCTCCGAAGAGCCCGCCCCCGCGGAACCCGCAGTGGAACCGCTCCCGAACGCCGTACAAGCGCCGGAAGCCCAGCCCATCCCGAACGTAAATATCCCGCCGCAGCCGACTCCCGTTCAAAACACCGGCTATTATCCCCCGCAGCCGCCCGTGTACGGCGTGCCGAATCCGCAGCCGCCTTACGGTGCGTATAACGCCCCCTACGGCAATCCGCAGCAGCCGGGGCAGTACCCGCCGCCCTATGGCCCGGGCGCTTATCCCCCGCCGTACCCGCAGAATATGCAGAACCCGTACCCGCACCCCGCGCCGCAGAAGAAGAAAATGCCGCTCGGGCTGCGCATCCTCATCATCGTCATGTCCGTGCTCGTCGCGGGTTCCGTCATCGGCTTCGCTTCCTACGGCATCTACGCTGCCGTGAACCGCGATTACGGCATCACAACGCTGCCGGGCGACCAGCTCATCCCGAATTTCCCGGATGAAAACGGCGGCAATGACGCCGAAACGCCCGGCGACGCCCCCAGCGAAGACGAAACGCCCGATGCGGACGACAGCTTCACTCCGCCGGACATCACCGTCACCCCGAATACGGAGGGCATCACCTTAAATAAAGAGCCAAGCACCGCCGAGCTCGACATCGACGAGGTGTACAATAAGGTCATCCCGTCCACCGTGCTCGTCATCACCACAAGCGGCGAGTCCACCGGCACAGGCACCGGCATCATCGCCACGGAAGACGGCTACATCATCACAAACAGCCACGTCATTTTAAATTCCAAGTCCGTTTCCGTACAGGTCAAAACGTATGACGGCACGCTGCACGACGCTGTCGTCGTCGGGTTTGATAAAACCACCGACCTCGCCGTGCTCAAGATCGACGGCACAGGCTACACGCCCGCCGAGTTCGGCGACAGCGATGACCTGCGCATGGGCCAGTGGGTCGTCGCCATCGGCAACCCGGGCGGCGAGCAGTTCTCCGGCTCCATCACGCGCGGCGTCATCTCCGGCCTCAACCGTTCCGTCGGCTCTTATAGCTCGAACGGCATGACGTATATCCAGACCGATGCCGCCATCAACCCCGGCAACTCCGGCGGCCCGCTCGTCAACCTGCACGGTCAGGTCATCGGCATCAGCTCCGCGAAGATCGTCTCCGAGCAGTACGAGGGCATGGGCTTCGCCATCCCGATCACCGGCGCAAAGAGCATCATAGATGACCTGCTTGCAGGCGGCTACGTACAGGGCCGCGTCCGCTTCGGCATCAAGGGCACCGCTATTTCCGAGATGCAGGCCGCCATGTACGACGTCCCGCAGGGCTTCATGATCAGCGAGATCGACGACGACAGCTGCTTTAACGGCACAGACGTCCAGCCGTACGACATCATCACCGCCATCGACGATACCGAAACGAAGTCGCTCGAAGAGCTCGCAAACGCCCTTTTGAATTATAAGCCCGGCGATACCGCCGAGATCCACCTGTTCCGCCCGAATGAAAGCGGCGTCGGCGGTGAAGAGTTCACCGTCACCGTCACCTTGCTTGAGGATAAAGGCGAAACCCAGGG
>CAKUBN010000007.1 GCA_934643185.1 uncultured Eubacteriales bacterium | reverse complement strand
TTCCAAAGGCAAAGCCTTTGGTCGAGCTCCGCAGAACTCGAAATACTTTTTGCCTACCTAAAAAACTAGGAGGGTAGGTTCAACAGTTGCATGGGTTCCCTGAAAGGCGGTCTGCGACCGCCTTTAGAAATGCAAACAAGATCAATAAAACCAAAAAGTCTCCGTCTTTCTCATAAATCAAAAAGGAAAACGGAGACTTTTATATTTTAAAAATAAAGCTTATTCTACCACAACCGTGCAGTGCTCGGTGCCGTAGTATTGCATCGCGGAAATGACCTCGGGCGTCAGGCGCTCGCCGCAGACTGCAAGCGGCACCGCGGGCGGACAGCTGACGTTGGCGTCTGCCAAAATGCGGTTTTCACATTCTGTGAGAGACAGGGTCACGCTCGGCGAGAAGAGCGCCTCGCGCGGGGAAAGCACACGGGGCGCATGCGGCGGTGCGGGCGGCTTGGAGGAAATCGCCGCGCGGCGCGGAACGGATAATAACGCGTGCTCGAGACGGGCAAAATCTGCGGGGGTGGTCTCCGGCGTGAACATCATCACAAGGTGATCGGCGTCGGAAAATTCGCAGAAAATGCTGCTTTCGGCTAAAATCTCTGCAAGACCCACACCCGTGTAGCCGAACGACTTCGGCAATAAGCAGAGCTTTGTGCGCTCATCGCCGCAAAGGGCGTAGCCGCGCGCGCGGAGCTTTGCTTTCAGCGCGTCTAAACGCTCTGCGCAGGCCTTGAGCTGCGCGGGAAAGGTCGTCGCCAAAAGCGGATTCATCGCGTCAAGCGACTGCAAAATGAGGTAGGAGGGGCTCGTGGACGCAAAGAGCGCCATGGCGCTTTCCGCACGATCGGCGAGCAGCTCCGGCGTGCCGTGCGCGATATGCAGGTACGCGCCGCCCGTTAAGACCGGCAGGGTTTTGTGGGCGGAATCACAGCAGATGTCCGCGCCAAGCTGCATGGGGTGCAGGGGCTCCGGCAGAAAGCGCAGGTACGCGCCGTGAGCGTTATCGACGAGCAATAATACGCCGTGTTTTTTGCAGACGGTGGACAGGGACTTGATGTCCGCGATGTTGCCGAGATAATCCGGGCTTGTGATGTACACGGCGGCAGGGTTTTCCGATACGATCACGTCTTCGAGCTGCGCGGGGGTGATGGCGCAGGAAATGACGCTTTCCGTGCCGTAGATCCAGCGAATGTCAAGGTCGAGCAGCGCTGCGGCCGTCATGAAGACCTTGTGTGCGTTACGGCCTGCCGCAATGACGGGCTTTTTGTGATTTGCGCGGGCATGCAGCAGCGCAAGATACAGCATGGCGCGGATGCACAGGGACGAGCCCTCGGCGGAATAGACCGTCTTTTTGGTGCCGAATAACGCGGCGGCGTTCGCTTCGCTTTCGCGGATGATGCCCTCGGCGTGGTAGAGTACGTCTGCGCCCTCAATCTCGGTGAGGTCGAGCGGCTCGGGGCCGAGCAGCGCGGTGCCCTTGTGGCCCGGCATGTGCATGCGCAAAGCGCCGCTATATCGGTAGCGGCGCACAAATTCGCAGATTGGTGCGGTTATCATGCGTTGTTATCCAATGCCTTGGAGGCTTCGAGCATGATGGCGCATTCCATGCGTTTTTTAAAGAGCTCGCAGCCCTCTTTGTAAACGCCGCGGACGGAGCCGGTGGCGTGGTAAGCGTTTGCGGCGCAGCCGCCGGAGCAGTACAGTCTTGCCCAGCAATCGCGGCACTCGGGGTGAGCGTATACGTTGCAGGAGGCGAAATCCGCCTGAATTTCCGTGTTCGTCACGCCTGTCCAGACATCGCCGAGGCGGAATTTTTCGTCGCCGACGAACTGGTGGCAGGGGTAGAGGTCGCCCCACGGGGTGACGGCCATGTACTCGGTGCCGGAGCCGCAGCCCGAAATGCGCTTGTAAATGCACGGGCCGCCGGTGAGATCAATCATATAGTGGTAGAACGTGAACGGTTTGCCGGCGCGGCGGCGCTCCAGCATGAGCTCAGCAAGCTTTTCGTACTGCTCCATGACGATGACGCGGTCTTCGTCGGTCAGCGCGGAGGGGTCTCCCGGTGCGCAGACGACCGGTTCCATGCTCAGTTCCGTAAAGCCGAGGTCGAGCATCTGCTGAATGTCTTTGAGAAAATCCGGGTTTGCGTGCGTGAATGTGCCGCGCATGTAATACGCCTTGTTGCCGCGCGCCTTGACGAGCTTCTGGAATTTCGGAACGATACGATCCCAACTGCCGTTGCCGGCGTAGTCTACGCGGTAGCGGTCGTGCACTTCCTTGCGGCCGTCGAGACTTAAAACGACATTGCTCATCTCGCGATTTGCAAAATCGATGACGTCGTCGTCGATCAAAACGCCGTTTGTCGTCAACGTGAAGCGGAAGTGCTTACCGCATTCCTTTTCGCGGGAACGGGCATACGCGACAAGCTGCTTTACGACGTCGAAATTCATCAGCGGTTCGCCGCCGAAGAAGTCGACTTCCAAATTATGGCGCGTGCCGGAGTGTTCGAGCAGGAAATCAAGCGCCTGCTTGCCGACCTCAAAGGACATGAGAGCGCGGTCGCCGTGGTACTTGCCCTGGCTTGCAAAGCAGTAGGAGCAGTTTAAATTGCAGGTGTGCGCTACGTGCAGGCACAGCGCCTTGACGACGTTGGCGCTTTTCGCTTTCAGCGCACCTGCCATCGGCTCGAACGTATCGGGGGTGAAGAGCTTACCGGCGTCGCGCAGCTCTTCGATCTGCTCGTAGCACTCGTTGATGTCGGCTTCGGTCACGTCCTCACGGTCGCCGTATTTTTCCAGCATAGCGGCGGTAATCGCCTCGCGGCTTTCGGTCTCGAACAGGCCAATCATGTCATAGGCAACTTCATCGACAAGGTGGACGGAGCCGGAACAGATATCGAGCACGATGTTCATGCTGCCGAGTTTATAACGGTGTATCATCTAAAAAATCCTTTCGCATCTATACATGAAAAAAGCCGCCAAAAAAGGCGGCGTTTTCTGAACCTTTGAATTACTTCGCGTTCTTCTCCGTGTTCTCGCACTGCTGGTTTGCAATGCCGCAGCTCGTCTTGCAAGCGGACTGGCAGGAAGTCTGGCACTCACCGCAGCCGCCGTTCTTTGCGCTTTCGCACAGGTTGCGGGTCTCAAGCGTCTGAATGTGTTTCATATCGTTTCGCCTCCGAATAATTACTTTATAAGCTAACTTTATTAGCTTTAAAATTCTAACACAGATAGGGCGGGATGTCAAGATGTAAGCCGCCGGATTTCGGGAAAAAGCGTGTCCCCACGCCATTTCTGACGCGGGGACACGGAAAATAGGATATCGGAGAAATCAGTTTTATAGAGTGTTTTCGAGTTAGTCACCAAAAGCCTGGGAGAGGTCGGCGAGGATATCGTCGATGTGCTCTGTGCCGATGGAGAGGCGGATGGTGTTCGGCTGGATGCCCTGCTCTGCAAGCTCTTCTTCGTTGAGCTGAGAGTGCGTGGTGGAAGCCGGATGGATGACGAGGGACTTCACGTCTGCAACGTTTGCGAGCAGAGAGAAGATCTTGAGTCTATCGATGAACTCCTGTGCTTCCTTCGCGCCGCCCTTGATGTTGAAGGTGAAGATGGAAGCGCCGCCGTTCGGGAAATACTTCTTATAAAGCTCGTGATACGGGCTGTCCGGCAGAGACGGATGGTTGACGCTTTCGACCTTCGGGTGCTTGGAGAGGAAATCGACAACTTTCAGCGCGTTCTCTACATGGCGTTCAACGCGCAGAGAGAGCGTTTCAAGACCCTGCAGGAACAGGAATGCGTGCAGCGGAGCGAGCGTTGCGCCGGTATCACGCAGGAGGATTGCACGGATCTTCGTGACAAAGGCTGCCGCGCCGACATCCTTTGTGAAGCTGATGCCGTGGTAGCTGGGGTTCGGCTCTACGAGGGACGGGAACTTGCCGCTGCCTTCCCAGTCAAACTTACCGCTGTCTACGATAACGCCGCCGATCGCCGTGCCGTGACCGCCGATGAACTTTGTAGCGGAATGGACAACGATATCTGCGCCGTACTCGAACGGACGGAGGAGGTAAGGCGTTGCGAATGTGGAGTCTACAACAAGCGGAATCTTATGTGCATGTGCAATGGCTGCGACCTTTTCAATGTCAATCAGCGTTGCGTTCGGGTTACCGATGGTCTCGATGAAGACGGCCTTTGTCTTATCGTTAATCGCGTTTTCAAAAGCGCCCTCTTCATCCGGGTCTACGAACGTTGCGGTGATGCCGTACTGCGGGAGCGTGTGCTCGAGCAGATTGTAGGTGCCGCCGTAGATGGTCTTCGCGGAAACGATGTTGTCACCTGCGCTTGCGAGGTTGAGAAACGTATAGTTGATGGCTGCTGCACCGGAAGCGACGCCAAGTGCCGCCACGCCGCCCTCAAGGGCTGCAATGCGCTGCTCAAATGCGTCCACGGTGGAGTTCGTCAGACGGCCGTAGATGTTGCCTGCATCTGCGAGCGCGAAGCGGGCTGCTGCGTGTGCGGAGTTCTTGAAGACGAAGGAAGTCGTCTGATAGATCGGCACTGCGCGGGCATCGGTAGCGGGGTCCGGGTTCTCCTGACCTGCGTGCAGCTGGATGGTTTCAAAATGGTAGTTGTTATCATATGTATAGCTCATGGTAATACCTCTTTCATAATTTCAGAATTTAATTTTTGTTTTAACGGATTTTGAGAAGTTGACGAAAAGCTGAGCTTCACATTCGTCCGTTTCTGAAATTGTGGCGAAGCATTTGCCGGAAAAGGGATCGCATCATCGTGGTGCGCCTCCTTTGAGATTTACTTCGGCTTTTATGTTTGAAGGTTTCATAACACTCAAAACATATTGACTTGATATGTTTTGTATGATACACGCTAGATTGCAATTTGTCAACCCTTAAAATGCAAAAATTGAAGAAAATTTTCGGAAACTATACTATTATATGGGGGAAACTGCATTTTGCATTGCAAAGCGGCGGATCGTTTCAACGAATTTTGAAGGTAAAAGAAAAAGTGAAAAAAGATGTTGACAAATTTACCCTGTGGTGATAGGATATAAACAAGCTCAATAACCTATAAAATAAGTAGGTTTAATAAGTTTAGTAAAACAAGGCAAAGGAGAGACGCGATATGAACCCGTTTCCGTACAGTCGGCGATGTTGCGCCGCAGCCTGAAACGATACAAGAATGCAAACTCATTTATATAAAGTATTTTAAGGAGACTTTACCATGCGTGTATATCGGAAAATTACAGACCTCATCGGCGGCACTCCGCTTCTTGAACTCACCAACTATGAAAAAGCAAATGAACTGAACGCGAAAATCTACGCGAAGCTTGAGTATTTCAACCCGGCAGGTAGCGTAAAGGACCGTATCGCAAAAGCGATGTTGGACGACGCCGAGGAAAAGGGCCTCTTGAAGCCCGGCGCAGTTATCATTGAACCGACAAGCGGCAACACGGGCATCGGCCTTGCTTCCGTTGCGGCTTCCCGCGGTTATAAGGTAATCCTTACCATGCCGGAGACGATGAGTGTGGAGCGCCGCAACCTTTTGAAGGCTTACGGTGCGGAGCTTGTCCTCACCGAAGGCGCAAAGGGTATGCCGGGCGCTATCGCAAAGGCGAAGGAGCTCGCCGAGCAGACCCCAAACAGCTACATTCCGAGCCAGTTCACGAACCCGGCAAACCCGGCGGTGCACCTGAAGACGACCGGCCCGGAAATCTGGGCAGACACGGACGGCAAGGTCGATATATTTGTTGCAGGCGTCGGCACGGGCGGCACGCTCTCCGGTGTAGGCGCGTACCTCAAGTCGCAGAACCCCAATGTTAAGGTTGTCGCGGTGGAACCGGCTACCTCCCCGGTTCTTTCCGGCGGCAAGGCGGGCCCGCATAAAATTCAGGGCATCGGCGCAGGCTTTGTGCCGGATACGCTGAACACCGACATTTACGATGAGATCCTTCCCGTGCAGAACGAGGACGCGTTTGCGACCGGCCGTGCGCTGGCACGCAGCGAGGGCGTTCTGGTGGGCATCTCCTCCGGCGCGGCGGTCTTTGCGGCGGCACAGCTTGCAAAGCGCCCGGAAAACGCAGGCAAGGTCATCGTGGCGCTGCTGCCCGACACCGGCGAGCGTTACCTCTCCACGCCGATGTTCGCGGACTGATTTGCGTATAAGAATCAAAACACTTCTTTGGGATAGAAAAATGAATGAGGGAAAGGGGCAAGGCTTTCGGGCTTTGCCCTTTTTCGCGGGTTTAAAGGAGCTTATAGAGGGCGTTTTCGCAGTAAATTACCGGCAAAAATAAAACTCTTGAAAACCTACTAAAAACATGTTATTATGGTATAAAGTTTGCGGCGGACAGTGAGCCCGCTTGTTTTATTCCGGAAACGCTATTTTACATAAAGGATGGATACCGCATGAAAATTTCCACCAAAGGGCGCTATGCGCTGCGCATGCTGCTGGATCTCGCACAGCACCAGAATGACGGCTACGTCGCGCTGAAGGACATTGCCCGCCGTCAGAATGTCTCCAAAAAATATCTGGAGCAGATCGTGCCGATGCTCAATAAATCCGATATTCTTCTTGCAAGCCGTGGCTTTCAGGGTGGATATCGTCTGGCGCAATCGCCGGATAAATACACCGTGGGCATGATTCTGCGCATCACAGAGGGCAGCCTTGCGCCCGTCGCGTGTCTCGATCACGACCCCGTTCTGTGCGACCGCAGTGCAGACTGCATCACGCTGCCCGTGTGGCAGGGGCTCAGCCGCGCCATCAACGAATACCTCGACAGCATCACTCTGCAGGATATATTGGATCAGCAGCAGGCGACTTTCGTCAACGATTACAGCATTTAAATATCGATGAAATCAAAAGCTCCCCCGAAACGAATTCGGGAGAGCTTTTGTCATACAATGTTATTATATTTGCTTGCGGACGATGGTGTATTCGTCGCCGGGGCGGTAGTACGGGCAGTTTTGGAAGCGGCCGCCGATGAACTGGGCGGTCTCGTCCTCGTCTAAGTCCATATCGCAGACATAGAAGCCGTACTCATCGTCGTACTCGTAATACAGGCAGTCTTCGCATTTTGAGGTATTTTCAAACATATTATCGCCTTACAGAACGCTTTGCAGGAACTGGCGCGTGCGGTCGTGCTTCGGATTTGTGAAGATCTCCTTCGGGGAGCCTTCCTCCAAAATCGCGCCATCATACATGAACACCACGCGGTCTGCCACTTCGCGGGCAAAGCCCATTTCGTGCGTGACAACAAGCATCGTCATGCCTTCTTCCGCAAGCTCCTTCATGACGTTCAGAACGTCGCCGACAAGCTCCGGGTCAAGGGCGCTGGTGGGCTCATCGAACAGCATCATTTTCGGCTCCATGGCGAGCGCGCGGGCGATGGCCACACGCTGCTGCTGGCCGCCAGAAAGCTTTGCGGGGTAGGAATCGAGCTTATCGCCGAGGCCGACCTGATTTAAGAGCTTAATGGCCTTTTCTTTGGCTTCTTTTTCCGGCACGCCCTTCACGTTCATCGGGGCGAGCATGACGTTCTGCAGCGCCGTTTTGTGCGGGAAAAGGTTGAAACGCTGGAACACCATGCCCATTTCGAGCAGGATGGCGGCGCGCTCTTTATGCGGCAGCTTCACCTGATTGTGGCCGTTCACGCGGTCCTCAATGAGCTTGTCGTCGATCCAGATCTTGCCGCTCGTGGGCTTTTCAAGGTGATTTAACGAACGCAGGTACGTCGATTTGCCTGCGCCGGATGGACCGATGATGACGACCACCTCGCCGGGCTCGACGGTGAGGCTGACGTTTTTCAGCACCTCTACGGAGCCGAAGGACTTACAGATATTTTCCGTTTTAATGATAGACATAGCCGTATTCCTCCTTATTCGTAGATGGACAGGCGCTTTTCAAGGCGATTGAAAATGACGGTGAACACGCCGGTGATGATGAGGTAAATGATCATGGCCGGGATATAAACGAGGGCGCTCGCCTTATTGGAAGCGATGATCTTCGTCTGGTAGGTAAGGTCGGTCAGCGCGATGATGGACACAAGGGAGGTATCCTTCAGCACCATGACGAACTCGTTGCAGATCGGCGGGATCATGCGGCGGTAGGCCTGCGGGATGATGACGAGGCGCATCGCCTGCGAGTGGGTGAGGCCGAGCGCCGTGGAAGCCTCGAGCTGCCCCTTATCGATGGACTGGATGGCCGCACGGATGATCTCCGCAAGGTAAGCCGCAACGTTCAGCGAGAACGCGATCCAAGCGGCGAGGAAGCGGCTCTGGATGTTGAACGCCGGCACAAGCTGCGGCAGCGTGTAATAAAGGAAGAAAAGCTGCATCAGAAGCGGCGTGCCGCGGAAGAAGAAGATATACGCGCCGCAGACGGAGCGGAGCACGGTGTTTTTGGAGATCTTGCCGAGGGCGAGGAACACGGCGAGCACGAGTGCCGTCAGCACAGAGGTGACGGAAAGCGCCAGCGTTACGCCGGTGGCCTGAATGAGGGCCGGCATCCAGCCGATGATTTGTTCAATGGCGTTCATGGTGTTATATCCTTTCCGATATAAATGGGGCAAGAGACCTCAAAGCGGGGCCTCCTGCCGAATTTTCATTTTGTATGATTTCGCTTACGCGTCCTTCTTTGTGACGATAACGAGCTGGTTGGAGAGGTACGGCTCGGTCATTTCATACGCTTCCTGACGCTCCGGGGTGATGGAAACGCCGGCGATGATCATGTCATACTGGCCCTTATCAAGACCTGCGAAAACGCCGTCGAACGAGGTGTTGACAAACTCGACCTCAAGGCCGAACAGCTTGCCGATCTCTTCTGCCATGTCGACGTCGAAGCCCTGATAGACAAGGCCGCTGTCGTCGGTGTACTCAAGCGGCGGGTAACCGGCCTCAAAGCCTATGGTCAAAACGCCGTCCTTTACGGTATGCACCTTGCTCGGGTCAACGGTGGGCTCTTCGGTGACATTGCGCACGCCCTCGGTGACATCGGTGCCGAAGTGCTTCATGGCGAGCTCGGAAATTTTGCCGTTATAGTAAAGTGTGTTGATGGCGTTTTCGGTCTGCTCCAAAAGGTCTGTGTTGCCTTTCTTGATGCAGACGCCCATCGGTTCGCCCTCATCGCTCTTCCAAACGCTCTGGAACTTGGAGTCGTCGTCTGCGAGGTAGTATGCGGCGACAACGCTGTCTACATATACGGCATCTGCACGGCCGAGCGAAACGTCGTCAAAGCACTGGGTGATCTTCTCATACGGGAGGATCTCCACGTCAACGCCCTCTTCCTGCATTTTCTGCAGGGCGTCGTGGGCGGTGGTGCCGGTCTGCACGCTGACCTTAGCGCCGGCGAAATCGTCCGGGCTTTCGATCTTCTTTGTACTGGAGCTGCTGCATGCGGTGGCGGAGAGTGCCATCACACCCGCAAGCACAGCAGCGAGGATTTTCTTCATTTTCATGTGTTTTGTCCTTCTTTCTCAATTTTCCCCGATAAAGAGACACAGCCGTTTCGCTGTGCCGATCGATTAGATTACTTGTATTCTACCCCTAAAACCCGTTTGGGTCAATAGCGAAACTGCCAAATTACTGTATATTTATACATATATACATAGGTATTTTTCAAGATTCGGGGTAAAAATCGGTGGTTTTAATGCGATTTGTGTGTGGCGGTGAGAATTTTGTGCAAGGTTTGTTTTTTATGGATTTGCAGTGCAAATCCATTGGGAGACCCCCTAATTGGGTCTCCCACATGTAAACAGTCCACCGGACTGTTTACATTCCCGTCCTGATTTTTGGGTAGGCAAAAGGTGTTTCGAGCTCTGCGGAGCTCGACTTAGGGCGCTGCCCTAATGAACCCAAGCGAACGTTTCGTTCGCTTTCAAGTTTTCTCGAAGAAAACTTGACTAAAGACTTTTGACCACGGTTTACGGTAGCTTACTTTAATGTGACGATGACAAGCTGATTCGAGACGTACGGTTCGGTGAGCTCATACGCGGCAGAACGCTCCGGTGTGATGGATACGGACGAAATGATGACGTCGTACTGGTCTTTATCAAGGCCCGCGAAAATGCCGTCCCACGCGGTGTTGACGAACTCGATATCTACGCCCAGCACTTCGCCGAGCGCTTTTGCAAAGTCGATATCAAAGCCCTGATATTCAAGGCCCGCGTCGTCGGTGTATTCCATCGGCGGGTAGCCGACCTCCACGCCGACGGTCAGCGTGCCGTCCTTGAGCGTTTGCAGCTTAGAAAGGTCGAGCACCGGCTTTTCCGTCACATTGCGCACGCCGTCCACGTCGTCGGCAGAGCCGAAGTGCTTTTCGGAAAGCTGCGCCATGGTGCCGTCATAATATAAGGTATCGATCGCGCCCTCAATGAGTTCCTTCAAATCGGTATTGCCCTTTTTAAGGCACACGCCGATCGGCTCGCCCTCCGGGCTTGTCCAGACCTTCTGGTACTTGGTGTCGTCCTCCGCAAGATAGTAGCCCGCGACGACGCTGTCTACATACACGGCATCCACACGGCCGAGCGCGAGGTCGTCAAAGCACTGGGTGACCTTTTCGTACGGCAGCACGTTGATGTTCATGCCCTCGTCCTGCATGTCCTGAATGCTTTCGTGCGCAGAGGTTGCCGTCTGCACGGAGATTTTCGCGCCCTCAAAATCCTCCGGGCTTTCAATTTTCTTTGTGCTGCTGGAGCATGCCGCAAGCGAGAGCATCATAACACCGACTAAAAATGCAGCGCAAACTTTTTGAATTTTCATTTTGCATTCACCCTTCCGCAATATACCTTTAAGCTTTGGTTTGTATAATTTTGAAGATGAATGTATTTTACGCCGATTTCATTCAAAAATCAAGCGGAATAATGCACAAACTAATGTATATTTATACGTATATACATAGTGAATTTTGAAAAAGAAAAGCCTGCGTTGTGCAGGGGCTCAAAATGAGAGTTGCATAGCGCAGGCTTTTAGGATTCGGTTTAGTCCATGTAACCGCCTTGCATGGGGGAGTGTGCCGTTTGCGTGAAGCGCTTTAAAACGCCGTGCGTGTAGCGGCTCTTAAACGGTGGCAGCATTTTGCGGCGCTCGTTAAACACGCGCTGCACTTCTTCCTCGCTGCATTTTTCGCCGTTGATACCGACGACGCGCAGAATACGCTGCGGAATGTCGATCTCGATAAGGTCGTTTTCTTCGATTAAAGCGATGGGACCGCCCTGTGCGGCTTCCGGCGAAATATGGCCGATGGCGGGACCCTTGCTTGCGCCGGAGAAGCGACCGTCCGTCAGCAGCGCAATGCTGGCAGAAAGCTCCGGGTCGCTCGAAATGGCTTCGGTGGTGTAGAACATTTCCGGCATACCGCTGCCGCGCGGGCCTTCATAGCGGATGATGACGGCGTCGCCCGGCTGAATTTGGTGCGTTAAAATGGCGTGGATGGCATCTTCCTCGCAGTTGAACGGGCGCGCCTTCAGAAGCGCCTTGTGCATCTCCTTCGGCACGGCACTGTGTTTTACGACCGCGCCGTCCGGGGCGATGTTGCCGCGCAGAATGGCAATGGCGCCGTTCGTGCCGATGGGATCATCGAACGAGCGGATGATATCCGTGCGCTTGAGACCGGTTTTCTTTAAATAGGTATCACACTTCTCGTAGAAGCCGTTTTTCTTTAAATCTTCCAGATTTTCGCCGAGCGTTTTACCCGTGACGGTCATTACATCGAGATGCAGGTGGTCTTTGATTTCCTCCATGATGCGCGGTACGCCGTCTGCATAATAGAAGTACTGCGCGGGCCACTCGCCTGCGGGACGGATATTCAAAAGATAATGCGCGCCGCGGTGCATGCGGTCGAACGTATCCGCGTCGAGCGGAATGCCGAACTCATGCGCGATGGCGGGCAGGTGCATCAGCGTGTTTGTGGAGCCGGAGATGGCCGCGTGTACCATGATGGCGTTTTCGAACGATTTCAGCGTGACGATATCGGACGCTTTCACGCCCTTTTTCGCGAGCGCCACGGCAGTTTTGCCGGCTTCCTCCGCCGCGATGGAAAGATCTTCGCAGGTGGCGGGCATCAGCGCCGTGCCGGGCAGCATGAGGCCGAGCGATTCCGCCATAATCTGCATGGTGGACGCGGTGCCCATGAACGAGCATGCACCGCAGGAGGGGCACGCGTGGTGCTTGTAATACGTGAACTGCTCCTCGGTGATCTCACCGCGCTCATACATGGCGCTGTATTTGCCGATCTGCTCCAGCGTTAAAAGGTTGGGACCCGCGTCCATCACACCGCCCGTCACGAACACGGCCGGAATGTTGATGCGGCCGATAGCCATGAGCAGCGCAGGCACGGATTTATCGCAGCTTGCGAGGAAAACGCCGCCGTCAAACGTCGTCGCGTTGGCGTGGATCTCCACAAGGTCGGCGATGATGTCGCGCGAGGGCAGGGAATAGTTGATGCCGTCGTGCCCCTGCGCCATGCCGTCGCAGATGTCGGTCGCAAAGTAAAGCGCGCCCTTGCCGCCCGCTTCATATGCGCCCTGACTGGCCTTCTGCGCCAAATTTAACAGATGTGCGGAGCCCGGGTGGCTCTGCCCGTAGGTGCTTTCAATTAAAATCTGCGGCTTTGTGAGGTCTTCCTCTTTCCAGCCCATGCCCATGCGCAGCGGGTCCATTTCCGGCGCAAGCTTGCGAACTTCCTGACTTTTCAACATGTTGATTCCCTCTTTGATGATAACATTATGCGGCAGCGTACGCGCCGATCTCAAAATCGGCGTAGGTGCCGTTTTCATTTTGCTTTGCGGTGCAGTCTAAAAAGTATGCGGCACCGTTTCCGGCGCGCCATTTTTCGGCGTCAAACGTCAGCGTGCCGTTTTCGTCGCTTTTCTCGGTGATTTTAAATAAGCAGCCGTTTTCCCACAAAAGCTCGTCCGTTTCCAGGTAGCCTTCGTCTTGCAGCTCCTGATAGGTGAACGTGAGCGAGCGGCGCTCCGTAAGCTCCCCAAACCGCCACGCAATCGCCTGTATCTCGCCTTTCGTAAGCGGCGTTTCGGTCAGGTCGACGGAGATGTATTCCGTGTCGCTTTGCAGCGCTTCGTCCGTGTTGAATAATTCCTGCAGCACGGATAAATACAGCGCGCATCGCCCGTCCATCTCATTTTCGCGCACGGTGATCTTCTGCACATTGTCCGGCTCGCTCGGGTAGATGGCTTTGATATACCCGCCGTAGGTGACATCCACCATCATGCCGGGGATGAGGTCATCCGGCGCGTCTTGCGGCTTTTTGCAGCGGTACACGCCGTCGTCTTTACCGGCGAGCAAAAGCAGATCGCCCGAAATATCGACGATACGCGCGGTGAGCGTTGCGGTCTCGGCCGCGCTCGGCTCTGACGCGGTGCTTTGCGGAGATTCTGTACTGCTCAATTTTGCCGGTGTGCTTTGGCATGCGGTGAAAAGCAGCAGAAAGCACAAAAGAAAAGCGAATAAATGGGCTTGTAAACGGGTCATAAGGCCAACTCCTTTCATTTTATAGGTAGGAAAAGGGGCTTATTCGGTTACGAAATCATCATAGCAGATTTAGAAGTCCGTTACAAGATATAAATGCTTTTTGTTTTGACTTTTGGGTTTAAATTGTCTATACTGTGTACAAGTTGACAAAAAGGGAGCGAACGCTATGCGGCAGGTAGTTGTAAACGATTTAATATTCGGCAGCGGCAGAATGAAAATTTGTGTGCCGGTGTGCGAAAAGACAAAGGAAGCGGCCTTAGAGGCGATTAAGGAGATCAAGACCACCCCGGCGGATCTCATCGAATGGCGCATCGATTATTTTGACGAGGATATGTTTGCGGCAGCGCCGGAAATTTTCAGGGAAGCTGCACCCTTGCCCGTATTATGCACATTCCGCACGAAAGCGGAGGGCGGCGAAAAAGCGATAGACCCCATGGACTATTTTGCGATGAACGCGCAGCTGAGCGCCTTGGGCGCGCCGCTTGTAGATTTGGAGCTTTTCCTCTGCGAGCAGTACGACGACATTGCAAGGGCGACCATTCAGGCCATGCACGACATGGGCACGAAGCTCATTATCTCGAACCACGATTTTGCAAAAACACCGGCGCGCGAGGAGATCGATGACCGCTATAAGCGCATGATGGCGTTAAACGCCGACCTGCCGAAAATTGCCGTGATGCCGCAGAGTGAGCGCGACGTGATGGTGATGCTGGCGGCGATGAACGAATCGACGGCGTTCTGCGGGCTGCTCATCGGTATTTCCATGGGCGAGCTCGGCAAAGTGACGCGCGTGCGCGGCGGGGCGTTCGGCTCTGTGATGACGTTTGCTTCAAAAGGAAAAGCCTCCGCACCGGGACAGATCGATGCAGAGACTTTATCTAAAATGCTGGATGAGAATTAAATTTGAAAATTAAAAGTGCTTTTCAAGCGTGAACACGGTCTTTACTTCGCCGACGGGCGTGTCGTTGTCATTGACGGTGACGCCGTTGTTGAGGGAGACGAGCATCTTATCGGTGTCGGCATTATAGTAGCCGATCTGGCGGAAGATCTCGCGGATGATGAGCGGCCAAACCGCCTCGGTGCCGTCTTTGATCTTGAAGGAGATGCCGATGCGCTCCTTTTTAAGGCCGATGCCGTACACGCCGTTTGCGCCGCCCTTTGCGATGATGTTTGCATCGTGGTTGATGAGGGAGCACAGGTAGCCCGTGCCGCGCATCATGTGCGGATACTGATGAATACGCGGGACAAAGCGGCGCGCAGCATCCTGCAGAACGTCGTCTTGAATGGTATCGATGCATGCGAGGTTCTTGTACGCCGTCGCGATGTTCTTCATCGGGTAAGCGAACACCGGCACGCCGCAGCCGTCGATGCCGATGACGACCTTTTCTTCCGGGTACTCGGAAAGCACGCTCATGGTGCGCAGAACTTCATTCTGGCCGACGGAGCCGACCTTCCAGTAATCCTTTACGTCGCCGCCCATTTCACGCTGGGTGAGCATGAGTGCCGCGTGCTTGCCGCTGCAGTTGTGGTAGAGCTTCGACTTCGGCAGGCCATTGCGGATGCGCTCTTCGTTTGCTTCCGTAGAGCCCGGCACGGTCGGCTTCATGATGAGGTCTTCCGGGTTCAGGTCGGCCTTTTTCATGATGGATTTTAAAGCGTTGATGTGGAAGCTTTCGCCGAGGTGCGAGCCCGCGAACAGCACGGTCTCTTCATCGGTAAAGCCGTATTTTTCATCGAGATGGTGTGCAATGACGGGCAGCGCCTGCACGGGCTTAGAAGCGGAGCGGTAGAAGACCATCGCCTCCGGGTCGCCTGCGGAATAGATGACCTTGCCCTTTTCATCTACAATGCTGATGTAGCCGTAATGCGTCAGGTCCAAAAGCCCGCCGCGAAATTCTTCTGTTAAACGAACGGTATCTGACATAATCTCGTCCCCTGTCTTTAGAATTTAACGATTTATCTTTCTTTTTACGTTCAAAGCTATTATAATCTTTTTTAGAGGATTGTAAAGGCGTTTGTGTGAGAATAGTCGAAAGTGCAGAAAGCGGCGTGTTTTAAAGCGCCGCGATAGGACAAATAAACGAAAGTTGGTATAAATATGAAAGATAAAGTATTGTTTGAGGTTTGCTGTGGCTGTTTTGAAGACGCCGTACAGGCCGAAAAAGGCGGCGCAGACCGCATTGAACTCAATTCCGCGCTGTTTTTGGGCGGCCTTACGCCGAGCATCGGCACGGTGCAGGCCGTGAAAAATACACTGAAAATTCCCGTGATGTGCATGGTGCGCCCGCGCGAGGGTGGCTTTTGCTACACGGACTTTGACTACGTGACCTGCTGCCGCGATATGGAGGCACTGTTAAATGCGGGCGCGGACGGCATCGTCTTCGGCTTTTTGAAGCCGGACGGCACGGTTGACACCGACCGCTGCGCCGATTTTATCAGCCGCATTAAAAAGATCAACCCGAACGCCGAGATCGTGTTCCACCGCGCCATTGACGTGGTGCCGGACGTGTATAAAGCGCTCGACGCGCTCATCGCCCTCGGCGTGACGCGCGTTTTGACGAGCGGCCAGCGCGAAAGCGCGATTAAGGGCGCGGAGACCGTGCAAAAGATGATCGAATACGCCGCAGGCCGCATCGATATTCTGCCCGGCGGCGGCATCAACGCGCAGAATGTCGGGAAATTTATCAACGAGACCGGCACGCACAGTGTACACGCCTCGGCGCGCTCCCTGCGGCGCGATACGAGCGTCTGCGGCAACCCGGAGATCTTCTTCGGCGGCAAATTAAACGGCGTAGGCATTCCGGAGGACGAATATAAGGTGACGGACAGCGCTCTGGTGCAAAACGTCGTCGCGGCGATCGAAGCGCGGTAAGCTTTACCCGGAGAAAGGGGAATTTGCATGAAAAACGATATTGACAGCATTTTGGATGCGTTGTTTTCCGGCGGTAAGCTGAACGTCGGCAGCGGCACAAAAAGCCGCGCGGCCAAGGATGCCGAGGATTTTTTGAACAGCATCGAAAAAACGAATACCAATATGCAGAGCAGCTTAAATAAACAGATCAGCGACCTCGATAAGCTGACGAGCGACGCGCAGCGCAGCATGGACGAAATGCGCCGTATGCTGGACGCCGAGGGCCTGACCGGCACACCCGAAATGGAAGCGCCGAAGACGGAAGCGGCAGAAGAAAAGCCGAAAGCAAAGGGCGCGGAGGAGCCGCCAAAGGACCCTGCGCAGTCGTTCCGCGAGGCGAGAGAAGCGACGGGCAGCACGGTCATTGGGCAGGACGCGTTTTTGGACAGCTTATTCACCGCGTTCCGCCGCCCGAGCGTGACGGGGCGCGAAAACGGCAAGCCTGCAGCGGTTGTTGTCATCTCCGGCAAGGAGGGCACGGGGCGGCACAGCGCGCTTGCGGCCTCGGCTGCGGCGCTGTGCAAGGAGGGCGTGCTGAAAAACGGCGGCGTCACGAGCATCGACCTTTCCCGCTACCCGAACGCCGAGGACGGCAAGCTGCTTACACAAGACCTTTTCTCTGCACTGCACAGTGAAAATGATATTGTGCTGTTTGAAAATTTCGAGCAGTGCCATAAATCTTTATTGCCCATGGTGGCGGCGCTGTGCGAGACAGGCGTGCTGAAATTGTCTTCGCGCTATGCCTTGCAGAAGGGCATGCTCATCGACGTCGGCACGGCACTGGTGCCCGATGCCGTCAGCGAAATTTCCGTAAACGGTAAATACCTCGTCTTTTTGACGAGCCAGAAGGACAGCGCGTTTACCGATGCGTTCGGCGCGGCGTTTTTGTCGAGCGTTACGGATTTCTGCCGCACAGCGGAATTTACGCGCGAGAGCCTGCTCAGGATCGGCAAAGCGGCGCTCGGTGCATTAAACGACCGCACAAAGGCTAAGCTAAACTACACGTTCACGTTCGGTGAAGATGCCTCGGCGTTTTTGGCGGATAAATTCAGTCGCCGCGACGGCGTGGAGAGCATGGCGCGGCTGACGGAACGTTGCTTCCGCCTTTTGAGCGAAGAAAAGCTGCGCCGTGCGGAAAAGGACGGTGAAAAGACCGTTTCCGGCACACTCGGCGTAAAAGACGGTGTGCTCGCGTTCACATTCCCGGATTTTGCCGTCACGGTGGAAGAAGAGAAAAAGCAGGCGGCAGACCCGAAAGCCGCCGAAGAAGTGAAATCGGAGCTTAACGAGATCATCGGACTTAGTGAAGTGAAGGACTACGTGCTGTCGCTTGAGCAGAACTATATCATTCAGCGGCTGCGCGAAGCGCGCGGCATGAAGGCCGATGTGCCCACCATGCACATGATCTTTACCGGCAATCCCGGCACGGGCAAAACGACCATCGCAAGGCTCGTTTCACGCTATTTAAAAGCCATGGGCGTACTGAGCGGCGGGCAGCTGATTGAAGTCACGCGCGCCGACCTTGTAGGCAAATACGTCGGTCACACCGCACCGCTCACGCAGCAGGTCATTCGCTCTGCGCTCGGCGGCGTGCTGTTCATCGATGAGGCATATTCGCTGTACCGCGGCGCAGACGACAGTTTCGGACTGGAAGCCATCGATACCATCGTCAAGGGGATGGAGGATCACAGAGAAGACCTTATCGTTATTTTGGCGGGCTATACAAAAGAAATGGAGGCGTTTCTCACGGCGAACTCCGGCCTGCGCTCGAGATTCCCGAATATCATCGAGTTTCCGGATTATACGGCGGAGGAGCTGCTGGCCATTACAAAGCTGACTGCAAAGAAAAAGGGCTATACGATCGATGAAACATGCGAAACGCCGCTGCTTCAATATTACGAAAAGCGGCAGGCAACGGACGCCAGAACGGCGGGCAACGGACGCTTGGTGCGCAATTTGGTTGAGGACGCAATCTTAAACCAGTCTCGCAGATTGACGGGCGGAGACGTGACAAGCCTGACGGAAGCGGAGCTTGCGGCGCTTTTAAGCGAGGATTTTGACCTAAGCGAAGGATAGAAACGGTGTGAAACCGCATGAAAATGATGAAAGTGTAAACATTTATCGATTTCTCTTGCAACTTTTAAAAGAAAGATTTACAATACAAGATTGGAGAGACCGAAAGTTTCAGTAAACTTCCATTCTGTGATAAGCGAAAGACAACCGAGCGAATAAAGTTTTGCCCGCCTTTTCAAAGGCGGCGGATCCCAAAGGCAGCGCCTTTGGTCACTTTCCGCAGAAAGCGAATTGCGCGGTTCCTCCAAGAGCGTTTATCCAAACCGTAAATTATTGCGAAAGGGCATGAGAATATGACGAAAATCGATATTTTTTCCGGCTTCCTCGGCGCAGGCAAAACCACGCTGATCCGCAAGCTGATCTCCGAAGCTTTTAAGGGCGAAAAGCTCGTCCTCATCGAAAACGAGTTCGGCGAGATTGCCATTGACGGCGGCTTTTTGCAGGACGCCGGCATTGAAATCACCGAGATGAGCCAGGGCTGCATCTGCTGCAGCCTTGTGGGCGACTTCGGCAAGGCGCTGCGTCAGGTGCTGGAGACCTACCACCCGGACCGCATTTTGATCGAGCCGTCCGGTGTCGGCAAGCTGAGCGACGTTATCCGTGCCGTGCAGAACCTGCACATGGACGACGTTACGCTCAATAGCTTCACCACCGTTGCCGATGCGAATAAGTGCAAAATGTACATGAAGAACTTCGGCGAGTTCTATAACGACCAGATCGAGCACGCAAACTCCATCATTCTGAGCCGTACGGACGGCATCAAGCCCGAAAAGCTCGAAGCCTGCGTCGCGCTGCTGCGTGAGCACAACCAGAACGCCACCATCATCACCACCCCGTGGGATCAGCTTTCCGGCGCACAGATCCTTGAGACGATGGAGCACAAGAATACCCTCGAGGAAGAGCTGAAGCTGCTTGCCGAGGAGACCGAGCACGAGCATCATCACCACCACGACGAGGACGAGGATGAGCACGAGCACCACCATCATCACGACCATGACCACGAGGAGCATGACGAGCACTGCACCTGCGGCTGCCACGATCATCATGATGACGACGATGACGATGACGAACATGAGCATCACCATCACCACCATGACCATGACGAAGACGAGCATGAGCACCATCATCACGATCATGACCATGAGGAGCATGATGAGCACTGCACCTGCGGCTGCCATGACCACGATCACGACCATGACGAGCATGACCACGAGCATCATCACCACCATCACCATGCCGATGAGGTGTTCACAAGCTGGGGCACCGAGACGACCCGCAAGTTCACGAAGGACGAGATCGAGCACATCCTCGAGGCGCTGGACGACAGCGAAAAGTACGGCATGATCCTGCGTGCAAAGGGCATCGTCGCAGGCCAGGACGGCGAGTGGATCCACTTCGACTACGTGCCGGAGGAGACCTCTGTGCGTAACGGCAGCGCCGGCGTCATCGGCCGCCTGTGCGTCATCGGTTCCCACATCAACGAGGCCGCGATCGAAGCGCTGTTCGCGTAATGCGGCCTGAACCTTACAGAAAGGCGGAATATTGATGGATGATATGCCGGTTTACCTGTTTACGGGTTTTCTCGAAGCAGGCAAGACCTCTTTTATAGATGAAACGCTCGCGGATAAGCGTTTTAATAACGGGCAGCGCACGCTGCTGCTCGTCTGTGAGGAAGGCGAGACGGAGTACGATGAGTCCCGCCCCTACATGAAGAATATTTACGTGGAGAACATTGAGGACGAGGAAGAACTGACGAGCGAAACGCTCGACATCCTCGCGAAGAAGCACCGCGCCTCCCGCGTGCTCATCGAATATAACGGCATGTGGCAGCTGAAAACGCTGTACGACAACATGCCGGAAAACTGGGCGGTCTACCAGGAGT
The DNA here is from genome assembly GCA_934643185.1 of uncultured Eubacteriales bacterium. Lineage (GTDB taxonomy): Bacteria > Bacillota > Clostridia > Oscillospirales > Acutalibacteraceae > Hominenteromicrobium. The sequence goes on along the minus strand of CAKUBN010000007.1, from coordinate 46,680 downwards.
TCATGTTTGCCGATGCAACGACGTTCCTCACCTACAACGCCAATATGCGCGGCCTTGTTGTGGATAAGCTCTCCGGCTGCGAGCTGGTCGTGTTCAACCGTTTCACGAAGGACATGGATAAAATGGCGTTCCACAAGATCGTGCGCGGCATCAGCCGCCGCCCGGACATCGCCTACGAGTACACGAACGGCGACGTCGAATACGACGAGATCGAAGATCCGCTGCCGTTCGACATCAACGCGCCGGTCGTGAAGATCGAAGATGGCGATTACGCGCTGTGGTACCGCGACCTTTCCGAGGACCCGAAGAAGTACGACGGCAAGGTCGTGGAATATAAGGGTCTTGCAGCCGTGAACCCGCGCATGAAGCCGGGCATGTTCTTCTTCGGCCGCCAGCTGATGACCTGCTGCGTGGAGGATATTCAGTTTGCGGGTCTGCTCACCCTGTGCGATGCGGACAAGATGCCGGAAAACGGCAAGTGGTACACCATGCGCCTTTCCGTTGCGTATAAGTGGCACAAGCTCTACGGCCGTAAGGGCCCGGTTCTGACGCTCGAAAACATCGAGCCTGCCGAAGCGCCCGCGCAGCCCGTTGCGACGTTCTATTAAGCTAAAATTTATTGCCCGTTGGCTTTCACAAAAGCCGGCGGGTAATTTTTTTGCTTATTTTTCTCTATACAGTGTCGAAAACGTGCGATTTATGGTATACTAAAAAATACATAAATATATGAAATGAAAATGGTGATAACTTTGCATACATATCAGCTTGTTTTGCCCTGCCTTTTAGGCGTTGAAGGGCTTGTGGCGGAGGAGCTCCGCGACATGGGCGCGGAAAACGTTGCGCCGGAAAACGGACGCGTGCTGTGCACCGGCTCCCCGGAGATGATCGCCCGCGCGAATATCCGCTCCCGCTTTGCGGAGCGTGTGCTCGTGCTGCTCGGCACGTTTGAAGCGAAAAGCTTTGAAAGCCTGTTTCGCGGCGTGAAAGCCCTGCCGTGGGCGGAGTGGATCGGCCGCGACGACGCGTTCCCAGTCAAGGGCCGGTGCTTATCCAGCCAGCTTATGAGCGTGCCGGACTGCCAGGCCATCATCAAAAAGGCCGTGGTGGAGAGCCTCAAGGAGACGTATAAGCTGGAGCATTTCCCGGAGACGGGCGCGAACTACCAGATCCAGTTTCTCATCATGAAGGATAAGGTCAGCATTATGCTCGATACGAGCGGCGCGGGGCTGCATAAGCGCGGCTACCGCAAAAATTCCAACGAAGCGCCTATTAAGGAAACGCTTGCGGCGGTCATGGCAAAGCTTTCCCGCGTGCGTACGGACGGCACGCTCATTGACCCGTTCTGCGGTTCGGGCACGATCCTCATCGAAGGCGCGATGCTCGCCATGCACATCGCGCCCGGCCTGCGCCGTCACTTTGCGGCGGAAAAGTGGAAAACCATTCCCGGCAGCGTTTGGGATGACGAGCGCGTGGCCGCAAAGGCGCTCGAACGCCGCGACGAGGGCTTTTTGGCGTTCGGCTACGACATCGACCCCGAAGCCGTGCGCCTGACGCTGGAAAACGCGAAAAAAGCCGGTGTTTCGGACTATATCTCGGCAGAAGTGCGCGACATTAAAGATTTCAACAACGACGGCCCGTTTGGCTGCGTCATCTGCAACCCGCCGTACGGCGAGCGCCTGCTGGACGTGAAAACGGCGGAAGACATTTATAAGACCATGGGACGCGTCTTCACGCCGAAGCGCGGCTGGAGCTACGCGGCCATCAGCCCGGATGAGCGGTTTGAGACCTGCTTCGGCAAAAAGGCAGACCGCCGCCGCAAGCTGTATAACGGCATGATCCGCTGCCAGTATTACATGTATTTTAAAGCATAAAGGATGCTTTAGGGGAGGTACATATGCGGGATGTTTATATCATCAATCCAAAGGCCGGCAAGCACGACGGCACCGTGCAGTTTATGGAGCGCATCCGCGCTGTGCATGCCACGCACGGCGAGGAACCGGAAATCTACCTCACGCAGCGCGCAGGCCACGGCGAGGAGCTGGCGCGGGCTGCCGCCGAAAAGGGAGACGCGGTGCGCATTTGGGCTGTCGGCGGCGACGGCACGGTGCTCGAAGTCGTGCGCGGCGCGGAGTTTCACAAAAACGCTGCCGTGGGTGTGTACCCGTGCGGCAGCGGCAACGACTTTGTGCGCTCGTTCGGCAAGCGCGAGGTGTTTTTGAACCCGGAAAATCAGCTTGCGGGCAAGACTGTGCCCATTGATATGATCCGCACGCAGCACGGCGATGCCGTGAATATCTGCTCCGTCGGGTTCGACGCCAAGGTGGCGGCGGAGATGAACTATTATAAGCACCTGCCGTTCGTTTCGGGCGAGCTTGCGTACACCATTTCGCTGACAAAGTGCTTTTTCGGGCACCTTGCGGACAAAATGACCGTGACGTTTTACTATGCGGACGGCACAAAGGAGACCGTTACGGGCGAATTTCTGTTCACGCTTGCGGGCAACGGCCGCTGGTACGGCGGCGGGTACTGCGGCGCGCCGAATTCCGTCGTGAACGACGGTCTGCTCGATTTTGTGCTGATCCGAAAGCCCGCCTACCACCGCATCCCAACGCTTGTGACGAAGTATAAGCGCGGCGAGCACCTGAGCAACCCGGCGTTTTCAGACTTGCTCGTTTACCGCCGCGGTGTGAAGATCGAGATTCAAAGCGAGAATGAAGTCGTCAGCAACATGGACGGCCTGTGCATCAAGGTGAAAAGCGAGGAATACAATATTCTGCCACACGCGCTGAATTTTATTTTGCCGCGCGGCGCGGTATTGCCGAAGGAGCCCCAAAATGCGCGGTGATACACTGGGAAAAGCGGAGATTTTAACGCCGCGCCTGCGCCTTAGACGCTTTTCCATGCAGGACATGAGCGGCTTTCTGCTGTTTGCCGCCGATGCCGATACCATGCTGCAGGCGGGCTCCAAGCCGGTCTCTACGCCGGCGGAAGCGGAAAGTGAATTAAAGCGCGCCGTCGATGACCCGTATGCGTTTGCCATCACGCTGCGCGAAACGGGCGAGGTGATGGGCAAGATCAAATATCAGCGCGATTACTGCCGCTATAACACGGACAGCGTTTCCATCGGCTATGAGCTTTCGCGCCGCTATCGCCATAACGGCTACATGACAGAAGCGCTGCGCGCCATGGTGCAGAACGCGTTTGAAGTGATGAACGTCGAGGTCGTCGCCATCAGCCACTTTGTGGGCAACGAGCCCTCAAGAAAGGTCATCGAGCGCGCAGGCTTCATCTTTGAGGGCGTCATGCCGTGCGGGTTTAAACGCTTTGACGGCGAGGTTTTCGACAACGTGTGCTATTCCATCCTGCGTTCGGAGTACGATACGGGGCTCATTTCGCCCACGCGCCGCATGCGATAAACACGCAGGGCTTACAAATTTGCAGGTTTGTCCACATTCCGTCAGAAAATTGTGGAAATACCGCTTTTTTCTATTGCCAATGTACAAAAGCGGTGCTAAAATTGAATAAACTGAAAAATACGGCTTTGCCGGTCTTTGTACCAGCAAAGTCTGTTTTTTAAGGCGGGTTTTGGAAGTTTGGGCCCGCCGAACGTAAAGAAAGGAAGGAAAGAAAGATGGAACTGTCTTTTCCGAAGCGCCCGTTCCGCACGCACGGCGGCGCGCATGTGCCGCACCACAAGAACACGGCGCATACCGAAACGCGCGTGATGCCGCCGCCCGATGAGATCACGCTGCCCATGACGCAGCACATCGGCGCACCGTGCGTGCCCTGTGTGAAAAAGGGCGACCACGTGTATGTCGGCACCAAGGTCGCGGACAGCGACGCATACGTTTCCGTGCCGATCCATTCGTCGGTTTCCGGCACCGTGAAGGAGATCAAAAAAGTCATCATGCCCGGCGGGCAGGCGGTGGATGCCGTCATCATCACGTCGGATGGCTTAATGGAGCACGACCCCGCGGTATGTCCCCCGCCGGAGATCAAAACGAAGCAGCAGTTAGCCGATGCTGCGCGTGCATCCGGCCTTGTCGGTCTCGGCGGCGCAGGCTTCCCTGCGCATGTAAAATTGAATGTCCCGCCGGATAAAAACATCGATACGCTCATCGTGAACGTCGCGGAGTGCGAGCCGTATATCACCTCCGACCACCGCGAGGCGCTCGAGAACGGCAAAAACGTGCTTGCGGGCATTTATAAGATCAAAGAGATTTTGGATGTGCACCGTGTCATCATCGCGATCGAAGACAACAAGCCCGACGCCATCGAAGCGCTGACGCGCATTGCGGACGACCCGAAAATGGACCCGAACGACGAAGTGCGCGTTTTAAAGCTGCACGCAAGCTACCCGCAGGGCGCGGAAAAGGTGCTGGTGCAGGCGGCAACAGGCAGAAAAGTCCCCGCCGGCGGTCTGCCGGCGGACGTTGGCTGCCTTGTCATGAACATCGGCTCCGTTTCGTTCCTTGCAAGCTACATGCGTACCGGCATGCCGCTGACGATGAAGCGCGTCACGGTGGACGGCAGCGCCGTGCAGAACCCGCAGAATGTCATTGTGCCCATCGGCACAAAAATTCGCGAGGTCATGGAATTCTGCGGCGGCTATAAGGAAGAACCGCAGAAGCTCATCATGGGCGGCCCAATGATGGGCGTCGCCGTGACAACCGACGAGCTGCCGGTCTTAAAGCAGAATAACGGGTTACTCGCGTTCGGTGCGGAAGAAGCACATCTGTTGGAGCCGACCGACTGTATCCGCTGCGGCCGCTGCGTTGCGGCATGTCCCATGAACCTTGTGCCCGCAAAGCTTGAAAAATACGCGGAGCGCAAGGACGTGGAAATGCTGAAAAAACTCGACATCATGACGTGCATGGAATGCGGCTGCTGCGCATTCTCCTGCCCGGCGAAACGCCGCATCGTGCAGGCCATTCGCCTCGGCAAATACTATGTAAAGAAGGAGGCGGCTAAAAAGTGAACAAATTCATCGTTTCCTCCTCGCCGCACTTTCAGTCGAAAGACACCACCCAGACCTTGATGCTGGACGTCATTTTGGCGCTGACCCCGGCGATGATTGCGTCCGTCATCATTTTCGGCTTCCGCGCGGCGGTTATTATCCTGACAACGGTCGCGTCCTGCATTTTGAGCGAATACATATCCCGCCGCGTCATGAAGCGCCGCCAGACGGTCGGTGACCTTTCCTGCATTGTGACGGGCGTTTTGCTCGCGATGAACCTGCCCGTTTCCATCAGCCCCATCATTGCGGCGTTCGGCGGCGTCATTGCCATTGTTGTCGTAAAGCAGATGTTCGGCGGCATCGGACAGAACTTCGTGAACCCCGCGCTGACGGCGCGTATCATTCTGATGAACTCGTTCCCGGCGAAAATGACCGCGTGGACGGCGCCGATGGACCACAGCTTCTCCGACGCCATGACGACCGCAACGCCGCTCGGCGTTCTCTCCGAGGGCACGGGTGCGGCGCTGCCAAGCTACCTCGATATGTTTCTCGGCAACACAGGCGGCTGCCTCGGCGAGACCTGTGCACTCGCACTTATTCTCGGCGGCATTTACCTTGTTGCACGCCGCGTTATCAGCCCGGTTATCCCGGTCACGTACCTTGCAACGGCAGCGGTGCTTTCCGCACTGCTCGGCCGCGACCCGCTGATGGACATTCTTTCCGGCGGCCTCTTGCTCGGCGCGATCTTCATGGCGACCGATTACACCACAAGCCCCATCAACTTCAGCGCACGTGTCATCTATGCCATCGGCTGCGGCGTGCTGACGATTTTAATTCGCCAGTTTGCGTCTCTGCCGGAGGGCGTTTCGTACTCCATTGTGCTGATGAACATTTTAGTGCCGCTCATCGAGCGCGTGGCAAAGCCGCAGGCGTTCGGCAAAGTGAAGGCCAAGAAAGCGGGTGACGCAAAATGAAGATCACCGCGAAAGATATTTTAAAACCGGCGCTCATTCTGTTTGCCATCTGCCTTGTTGTCACGGCGCTTTTGGCGGGCACGAACCTGCTGACGAAGGATAAGATCGCCGAGCAGTCCGCACTGGAAGCGGAGCAGTCGAGAAAAGTCGTTTTGAGCGACGCGGACAGCTTTGAAGAAGCGGACGGCTATTACATCGGCAAAGCGAATAACGAAACGGTCGGCTACGTTTTCCAGACGGAGGCGAAGGGTTACGGCGGTGCGGTGAAGGTCATGACCGGCATCAGCGCCGACGGGCAGATCACCGGCGTTGTCATTCTGGAGCACAGCGAAACACCGGGCCTTGGCGCGAACGCGGAAAAGGCTTCCTTTACGGATCAGTTTAAGCAGACTGCGCCGGAAAAGGGCATCACGCTTGTGAAGAATAAGGCGCCGTCGGACGGTGAGATCGAAGCCATGACCGGCGCGTCCATCACGAGCCGCGCGGTGACGAACGCCGTCAACGAAGCCATCACAAAGTACAACACGGTAAAGGAGGGCGCATAACATGGCAAAAAGCCTCAAAGAAGAATTTACAAAAGGCATTATCAAAGAGAACCCCGTGCTGCGCCTGATGCTCGGCACCTGCGCGACGCTCGCCGTCACAACGGCAGCCTCGAACGCCATCGGCATGGGCCTTGCGACGACATTCGTACTCGTATGTTCCAACGCCGTTATTTCTCTTTTCAAAAAAATCATCCCGGATAAAGTCCGCATCCCGGCGTATATCACCATTGTTGCGGGTTTTGTTACCATTGTGCAGCTGCTCATCAAGGCCTACGTGCCGGCGCTTAACAAGTCGCTCGGCGTGTTCCTGCCGCTCATCGTTGTCAACTGCATCATTTTAGGCCGTGCGGAAATGTTCGCCAGCAAAAATCCCGTGCTGCCGAGCATCGTAGACGGTCTTGGAATGGGCGTGGGCTTCACCGCCGCGCTGCTCGCCATGGGCATCATCCGTGAATTGCTCGGCGCGGGTACCGTGTTCGGCATTCCGCTCCTCTCGAATTTCATGGATCCCATCATCATTTTCCTGCTCCCGCCGGGCGGCTTCTTCGTGTTCGGTATTCTCATCGCCATTGCGGGCAAGCTTTCCGCGGAGGGCAAAGCGCCGGAGACCATGGGCTGCGCTGCATGCCCGTTGGCGGCTTCTTGCTCCAAGGTTCAGGAAAAATGTGAAAAGGAGGGCGGCAAAGCATGAGTCTTAAATTTTTAGTCGGCATTTTCCTTGCCGCAATCCTCACGGAGAACTATATTCTCAATAAGTTTCTCGGAATCTGTCCGTTCCTCGGCGTTTCCAAAAAGCTCAATACGGCGTTCGGCATGAGCTGCGCCGTAACGGTTGTCATGGTTATCGCGACGGCGGTCACGTGGCCGGTGTATACGTATGTACTTGTCCCGCTGAACCTCGATTATTTGCAGACCGTGGTGTTCATCCTCATCATCGCGGCGCTCGTGCAGCTTTTGGAGACCGTGATGCACAAGTATATGCCGCCGCTGTATAACGCGCTCGGCATTTACCTGCCGCTCATCACGACGAACTGCGCCGTGCTGGGCGTGACGATGCTCGTGCTCGAAAAAGGCGCGGAAAACCCGAGCTTCGGCTATTTGGCATCGCTCGTCAACGCGTTCGGCGCAGGCATCGGCTTCATGGTTGCAATGGTCATTTTCGCCGGTGTGCGTGAGCGCCTCGAGCTGTGCGACGTGCCGAATTTCCTCAAAGGTCTGCCGATCACGCTGATCGCCGCGTCGCTTGTGGCGGTTTCGTTCCTCGGCTTTAACGGCATTATAGACCGTCTGCTCGCCTGAGCAAAACGAAAGGGGTTTCTATATGGATAAAATTTTGATCCCGGTTCTGATCGTCGCGGGCATCGGTCTTCTGGCGGGTATTATTCTGGCGGTCGCCTCCGCCATCATGGCCGTGCCGAAGGATGAGAAAGCGGAAGCGATTTTAGAGGTGCTTCCGGGCGCGAACTGCGGCGCGTGCGGTTTTTCCGGCTGCTCCGGCTATGCGGCGGCGCTCTCTAAGGGCGAAGCGCAGCCCGGGCTGTGTTCTCCCGGCGGCGAAGCGTGCGCCAAAGCGTGCGCAGAGCTGCTTGGCACGGGCGACGTTGCCGTCGAGAAAAAGACGGCGCTTGTCCACTGCATGGGCAGCTATGACTGCACCAGCGACAAAATGCGCTACGACGGCATCGATAGCTGCGCCGCATCTACCCTGCTTGCCGGCGGTATCTCCAGCTGCCGCTACGGCTGCATGGGCATGGGCGACTGCGCCGCCGTGTGCGAATACGGCGCAATCAACGTCTGCAACGGCATGGCGTCAATCGACCCCGCAAAGTGCCGCGGCTGCGCAAAATGCACCGCTGCATGTCCGAAGGGGCTCATCAGCTTTGTGCCGCTGAAAAAGCAGGCGGTCGTGCGCTGCTCCAACTGTGATAAGGGCGCAGAGACGATGAAGGTTTGCAAGGTGGGCTGTATCGGCTGCGGCAAGTGCATGAAGGCGTGCGAAGTGGGCGCCGTAAAGGTGACGAACTTCTGCGCGAAGGTCGATCCCGCAAAGTGCATCGGCTGCGGCAAATGTGCCGAGGTCTGCCCGAGACATGTCATCACCATGCTGGACGCGTAATTTTTAAAACAAACCGAGCCTCGGCTGTACGCCGGGGCTTTTTTGTTGTCAAAATTTGCAATCCGCTCTTTACAAACCTCTGAAAATCCGTTATACTATACAAAACACGGTTCACCAAAGTTTTTTCTGCGGTGCGCCGCAAAACAGCTTTTTCGTTCTGAGCACAAGGCATCGCCGCGTGTAAGCCGAAAATGGATAGAGGTATATTCCGCAGATAGATTCTGTGCTTTTTGTGCTTCCTGCATTTTCGGCAGGGAGCATTTTTGTTTTGCTTGTTTTATAAAAAACGGGAGGTGTTTTATGCAGACACGCGTAGCCGTGATGAGCATTATTTTAGAAGATAACGCCCACGCGGAAGAAATCAACGACATTCTGCACCTGTACGGTCGGTACATCATCGGACGTATGGGGCTGCCGTACAGACAGAAAAATATCAACATCATCTGTGTGGCGGTGGATGCCCCACAGGATGTCATCAGCGCCATGGCGGGAAAGCTCGGGCGCGTGCGCGGCGCCAACATCAAAACGACGTATTCCAATTTCACGAGCACAGAGCCGGAAATCAAAACGGAGTGATCCGAAAAAATGACTAACGGGAAAGTGAACTGACCCGAAAGAAAGGAAATTATCAAATTATGTACGATCCGAAATCCTTAAAAGCAGAGGAATTTATCTGCCACGAAGAAATTGAAGACACTTTAAAATACGCGGACGAGAACAAAGACAACATGCCGCTCATCCGCGAAATTCTCGATAAAGCCCGTCTGTGTAAGGGACTTTCACACCGCGAAGCATCCGTTCTGCTCGCCTGCGAAGACCCGGAGATTCTGGACGAAATCTATAAGCTTGCAAACGAGATCAAGCACAAGTTTTATGGTAACCGCATTGTCATGTTTGCGCCGCTGTACCTTTCCAACTACTGCGTGAACGGCTGCATCTACTGCCCGTATCACCGCCAGAACCATCACATCCCGCGCCGCAAGCTGACGCAGGAGGAGGTCGCAAAGGAAGTCATTGCGCTGCAGGACATGGGTCATAAGCGCCTTGCCATTGAAGCCGGCGAAGACCCGGTGAATAACCCCATCGAGTACATTCTCGACTGCATCAAGACCATTTACAGCATTCAGCATAAGAACGGCGCCATCCGCCGCGTGAACGTCAACATCGCCGCGACGACCGTGGAAAACTACCGTAAATTAAAGGAAGCCGGCATTGGCACGTACATCCTGTTCCAGGAGACCTACCACAAGGAAAGCTACGAAAAGCTGCATCCCACGGGCCCGAAGCATAACTACGCCTACCACACCGAGGCGATGGACCGCGCCATGGAGGGCGGTATCGATGACGTGGGTCTCGGCGTTCTGTACGGCCTTGAAATGTACCGTTATGAGTTCTGTGGCCAGCTGATGCACGCGGAGCACCTTGAAGCCGTGCACGGCGTAGGCCCGCATACCATCAGTGTGCCGCGCCTTAAAAAAGCCGACGACATTGACCCGACGAAGTTCGACAACGGCATCAGCGACGAGACATTTGCAAAGATCTGCGCGCTCATCCGCATTGCCGTGCCGTACACCGGCATGATCATCTCCACGCGCGAGAGCCAGAAGGTGCGCGAGCAGGTCATCAACCTCGGTGTTTCGCAGATCAGCGGTGCATCCCGTACCTCTGTCGGCGGCTATGCCGAAGAAGAGCGCCCGACCGACACCGAGCAGTTTGACGTTTCCGACCAGCGCTCCCTCGACGAGGTCGTCCGCTGGCTGATGGAGACCGACCACATTCCGTCCTTCTGCACGGCGTGCTACCGCGAGGGCCGCACCGGCGACCGCTTCATGAGCCTGTGCAAGAGCGGCCAGATCCAGAACTGCTGCCACCCGAACGCGCTCATCACCCTGAAGGAGTTCCTTGAGGACTACGCTTCCCCGGAGACGAAGGCCATCGGCGAAAAGATGATCGCGCAGGAGCTTGAAAATATCCCGAACGAGAAGACCCGCGGCATTGCAAAGGGCTACATTGAAAAGGTCGCCCACGGCGAGCGCGACTTCCGCTTCTAAACTTTTCGGTTATTCTCTAAAAGGCAGGCGACTTCTATGGCAGACCTCAACCAGACCCCCTCGGCAAACCGCGTGCACATCGCGTTTTTCGGCAGGCGCAACGCCGGTAAATCCAGCGTGGTGAATGCCGTTACGGGGCAGAATATTTCTATTGTATCCGATGTAAAGGGCACGACGACCGACCCCGTGCAGAAAGCCATGGAGCTTTTGCCGCTCGGCCCGGTCGTCATCATCGACACGCCCGGCATGGACGACGAAGGCACTGTGGGCGAGCTGCGCGTGCAGCGTGCCCGGCAGGTGCTGAATAAAGCCGATATCGCGGTGCTCGTTATCGACGGCACGGTCGGCAAAAGTGCAGAAGACCTCGAGCTGCAAAGGCTCATCCAGAAAAAAGGCGTGCCGTATATCGTCGTGCTGAATAAAGCCGACCTCGGCGGGTTCAAAGCCGAAAACGACAACGAGATCGCCGTCAGCGCGAAAACGGGCGAGCATATCTTTGAGCTTAAAGAAAAGCTTGCCGCCATCGCCGCAAAGGGGCAGAACACCAAGGTCATTCTGGGCGATCTACTCGAGCGCGGCGACCACGTGGTGCTCGTCACGCCTATTGATTCTTCCGCGCCGAAAGGCAGAATGATCTTGCCGCAGGTGCAGGCCATCCGCGACATTTTGGATGCGGGCGCAACGTGTTCCGTCACGCAGGTGGAGGAGCTTGCGGGCGTGTTAAACGGCCTTAAAACGCCGCCGAAGCTCGTCGTCACAGACAGCCAGGCGTTCGGCAAGGTGAAGCAGATCGTGCCGGAAAGCGTGAAGCTCACGTCGTTCTCCATCTTATTTGCACGCTACAAAGGCGTTTTGGAGACGGCTGTGCACGGCGCTGCGGCGATCGAGAATTTGAAAGCGGGCGACCGCATTTTGATCTCCGAAGGCTGCACGCACCACCGCCAGTGCGGCGACATCGGCACTGTGAAGCTGCCCGCGTGGATTCGTAAGCACACCGGCAAGGATTTTGCATTCGAGTTCACCTCCGGCGGCGGGTTCCCGGAAGACCTTTCGCCGTATTCGCTCATCGTGCACTGCGGCGGCTGCATGTTAAATGAACGCGAAATGCAGTATAGGCAGTCCTCCGCCGAAGAAAAAGGCGTGCCGTACACGAACTACGGCATTCTCATTGCGTATATCAACGGCATTTTAAAGCGGAGCTTAGCCCCGTTTGACGAATATGCCTCCATGATCTAAATTTATAATTTGCGAAAGACGGCCCTGCGGCTTTAAAAACCGCGGGGCTGTTTTTTGTCTTTTTACGGGTGATTTTGTGTGAAAAAAGCGGACATTAGAGGACATCAGAGGACAAAATTATTACGGAACTGTTAAAAGTCAAAAAAATCGCGTTTTTCCTATTGACTTTTCTTGACCAAGTGATTAGAATAAGTTTAGCACTCGGGGATAAGGAGTGCTAAAGCGTAAGCGGCACAGCTCCCCGAGACCTAAACTTGTATTTCTTTACCGACCGGGCCGCACCCCGGCGGGTTTCGCGGCGCACCCCGCTGCACGCGAAAAACTTATTTATGAACTGCGGGGAGAAAGGATACGGCGCATTAGGCGCCGAGGTGGAAGTTATGACCATTAAGCCTTTGACAGACAGAGTACTCATTCAGGCCGAGAAAGCAGAGGAGACCACAAAGAGCGGCATCGTGCTGACAAGCGCGGCACAGGAGAAGCCGCAGATCTCCCGCGTTATTGCAGTAGGCCCCGGCGGCATGGTAGACGGCAAGGAAGTCGTTATGCAGCTGAAGGCAGGCGACCGCGTCATCACCGGCAAATACACCGGCACAGAAGTGAAGATCGACGGCGAGGAATACACCATCGTTCGTCAGTCCGACGTTCTGGCAGTCGTTGAGTAATTTTGAGTTTCAGTCTTTATTTTGATATTTGGAATTGTGAGGTAATTTATTATGGCAAAGCAGATCATTTACGGCGAAGAAGCCAGAAAAGCATTGCTCGGCGGTATCAACAAGCTTGCAGATACCGTTAAGATCACCCTTGGCCCGAAGGGCAGAAACGTTGTGCTCGACAAGAAGTTCGGCGCACCGCTCATCACGAACGACGGCGTGACGATCGCTAAGGAAGTTGAGCTTGAGGACCCGTTTGAGAACATGGGCGCACAGCTCGTGAAGGAAGTTGCAACAAAGACGAACGACGTTGCAGGCGACGGCACCACGACCGCTACCCTGCTTGCACAGGCACTCATCCGTGAGGGCATGAAGAACGTTACCGCAGGCGCAAACCCGATGGTCTTGAGAAAGGGCATCCAGAAGGCGACCGAGACCGCTGTTGAGGCCATTGAGAAGAACTCCAAGAAGGTCTCCGGCACGAAGGACATTGCACGTGTTGCAGCAGTTTCCTCCGCAAGCGAGCAGATCGGCAACCTGATTGCTGACGCTATGGAGAAGGTCACGTCCGACGGCGTCATCACCGTTGAAGAATCCAAGACGGCTGAGACGTACAGCGAGGTCGTAGAAGGCATGATGTTCGACCGCGGCTACATTACGCCGTACATGGTCACCGATACCGACAAGATGGTCGCTGTCATCGACGACGCGTACATCCTGATTACCGATAAGAAGATCTCCAACATTCAGGAGATCCTGCCGCTGCTCGAGCAGATCGTGCAGTCCGGCAAGAAGCTCGTCATCATCGCTGAGGACATCGAGGGCGAGGCACTGACCACCCTGATCCTCAACAAGCTCCGCGGCACGTTCACCTGCGTGGGCGTTAAGGCTCCGGGCTTCGGCGACAGAAGAAAAGAAATGCTCACCGATATCGCAACGCTCACCGGCGGTCAGGTCATCTCCAGCGAGCTGGGCCTTGAGCTGAAGGATACCACCGTTGACCAGCTTGGCCGTGCACGCCAGGTGAAGATCGACAAGGAAAACACCATCATCGTTGACGGTGCAGGCGACAGCGAGGCCATTAAGAGCCGTGTCAGCCAGATCAGAAGCCAGATCGAGACCACCACGTCCGATTTCGACCGCGAGAAACTGCAGGAGCGTCTTGCAAAGCTCGCAGGCGGCGTAGCTGTCATCAAGGTCGGCGCTGCTACCGAGATCGAAATGAAGGAGCAGAAGATGCGCATTGAAGACGCTCTGGCTGCAACGAAGGCTGCTGTTGAAGAGGGCATCGTCGCTGGCGGCGGCACTGCACTCATCGATGCGATCCCGGCTGTTAAGGCGTATGTCGATTCCGTTGACGGCGACGAGAAGACCGGCGCTGCCATCGTTCTGAAGGCTCTTGAGGAGCCGGTTCGCCAGATCGCAGCAAATGCTGGTCTGGAGGGCTCCATCATCATTGAGCACCTGAAGGCAAAGAACACGGTCGGCTACGGCTACAACGCACTGACCGATACCTACGGCGACATGATCGACGAAGGCATCGTTGACCCGACGAAGGTCACCCGTTCCGCTCTGCAGAACGCTTCCTCCGTGGCTTCCACCGTTCTGACCACCGAGTCTCTCGTGGCAGACATCAAGGAGCCGGCGGCACCCGCAGCTCCGGCAGCACCGGACATGGGCGGCATGTACTAATTAAGGGCGCTTAAACCGCATTAAAACGTCATAAAACGTTGATCCCCCGCACAGAGGTTTCCCTGTGCGGGGGATTTTTGTAGGAAAACACAAGTTTTGTGCGATGGAATGGGCGCTTTCGCCGATTGACAGCGGCATTCGATTTTGCTACTATTGAGTTGGATAAACATTTAACAATGCCGAGGCGGGTACGATTTCGGTACGTTCAAAAAAAGCCTTGGCACGGCGGCTTTTTGGCCGGAAAAGGAAAGGTGATCGTATGAAAAAGTATTGGACTTTGGCGTTGTGTCTGCTGCTTGCGGCACTGCTTTTAGCGGGCTGTGCGGGCGGAAACGGTGCAGCATCCGGTGGGACGGAGAACCCGGACGCGGCGGTGAATGAAACGCTGCTTGGGTGCTTTGGAAAATCTGCGGATGAAGCTGTGAAAGCGCTGGGACTGAAGGACGACCAAAAGGCCGGCGACTATGGCTACACGCTGGACTATACGTGGGGCGGGCAGACGATGGAAACCAATCTTGCCACAAACTACGGCGGCGCGGGTGTGTTCGGCTATGCGGAAGCGCAGAAGACGTTTGAAAACAGCGATGCGGGCATAGCGGAAATTAAGGCGTTTGTGGAGAAATTTACGGCGCAGTTTAACGACCCATATGCCGTGACGCGCTACACGCAGGCGGAAAAGACGAAGGAAACGTATGACGCGGCGCAGCTTGAGACGTATTTAAAGGACGCGGCGGGCGGCGAAAACGGCAGCGGCGTGCAGTTTAGGTTCAGCCTTGCGGGCGAAAACGACCGCATGAGCGACGACGGCGACTATGTGGAGGTTTCTGTGCAGAACACCGGCGACGGGCTGCGCGTGAAGCTCAGCATGGAGCATGTAAATCGATAAAGAGAAAGATCGCGCCTGGCAAAACCGGGCGCGGTATTTTATAGGTTGTGTAAAATATTTTTCCGGGAGAGAAAAACCTCTTGCATATTTTATGAAAATCCGATATGATGAGGGTAGGGAGCGCGGGGCTTGAATGACAGCGCCGAAAGGCTCCGATTTGAGAAAGGGGGAATGGTTTTTGGAGACCATGATCTGGGTGGCGGTCATTGTGATCGCTGCGGTGCTGGAGGGCATGAGCGCACAGCTCATTTCCATCTGGTTTGTTGGCGGCGGCATCGCCGGTATGATCGCACAGCTGTGCGGCGCGCCGGTGTGGCTGCAGGTGCTCATCGCCGCCATTGTGACGCTGGTTCTGCTTTTGGCAACGCGTCCGCTCGTGAAGAAGTTTCTGCAAAACAAGGAAACGCACACGAACGCCGACCGCGTGGTGGGGCAGACCGCCGTTGTGACAGAGGACATCGATAACCTTGCGGCGCGGGGACGCGTGGAGGTGCTCGGCAACGACTGGGCCGCGCGCAGCACGGGGGATGTCCGCATTGAAAAAGGCACAAAGGTGCAGGTGGTGCGCATTGAGGGCGTAAAGCTCATTGTGACACCGACGGCATCTTAATGCGATATTGAAATTGGAGGTAAAAACATGGATTTTGAACTGTACATCAACTGGGGCATTGTGGGCGCGATCATCATCATCGGCCTTGTCATTGCGCTCATCGCGGCGAACATTAAGGTGGTGCCGCAGGCACACGCGTACGTGATTGAACGGCTTGGTGCGTACCACGCCACGTGGAGCACGGGCCTGCATTTGAAAATTCCGTTTATTGACCGCATTGCAAAGAAGGTCTCGCTGAAAGAGCAGGTCATCGATTTCCCGCCGCAGCCCGTTATCACGAAGGATAACGTCACGATGCAGATCGACACGGTGGTGTATTTCCAGATCACGGACTCGAAGCTGTATGCTTACGGCGTGGAGCGCCCGATCTCCGCAATTGAGAACCTTTCCGCAACGACGCTGAGAAACATCATCGGTGAGATGGAGCTTGACCACACGCTGACCTCGCGCGATGTTATCAACTCGAAAATTCGCGTCATTCTGGATGAAGCGACCGATGCGTGGGGCATTAAGGTTAACCGCGTGGAGCTGAAAAACATCATTCCGCCGAAGGAAATTCAGGATTCGATGGAGAAGCAGATGAAGGCGGAGCGCGAGCGCCGTGCGAAGATTTTGGACGCAGAGGGCGAAAAACGCAGCGCCATCCTCATTGCGGAAGGCCAGAAGGAATCTGCCGTCCTGCGTGCAGAGGCTGTGCGCGAGACGAAAATCAGAGAAGCGCAGGGTGAAGCGGAGGCAATCCTCTCCGTGCAACGTGCGTTGGCGGATTCCATTAAGCTTCTCAACGAAGCCGATCCGAATAAAGCTGTGCTGACCTTGAAGAGCTTTGAAGCGCTTGAGAAAGTAGCGGACGGCAAGGCGACGAAGATTATCATTCCGTCCGAGATTCAGGGTATGGCAGGTTTAGCCGCAAGCGCGAAGGAGATTTTTGTGACGGAAACGCCGAAGGCGTAAAGTAGAGTTTACGGCGAGCAAGGCGTAAAAGTCTTTCGTCAAGTTTTCTTCGGAAAACTTGCGGGTTCTTAGGGCGGCGCCTTGAGTCGCCATTCGCAAATGGCGAAATACTTTTGCCGCTAATACAATTTATCCTCTCCCGGCGCAGCCGGGAGAGGATTTTTTCTATTGAGCTTGCGTTTTATGCGTTTTCAAGGTGATTTGCGCGACTTGTGTATATAAAAGCTCTCTGTATATCTCCCTCAGTCAGAGGGAACTTGGAAAGCTGCCTTTTTTGACGAATAGAGGGAGATAATGTACGTAGGTAAAGTGAAAATGCCCTTTTGCATTTCAAGGTGTGCTGCTATGTATTTGATATATGGTGAGACGGAAGCGGAGAAAGGGGACATATCGAGGTATACAACGCATGTCCACGAGCAGGGGAGAATTTTGGATTTTTTTCTAAAAACGGCAAAAACTATTGAAAAAACGCGTTAAATCCCGTAAAATGATAAAGGCAACAACGTATAAAGTGCGCCTACGGCTTGGCACGCAATTTGCTTGCATTTTTTCCGCCATGCCGACCGTAACCCCCCTTGCCGGGCGTCAGCCTGCCTGCGGGTGTTCCGTGCAGCCTGACGAAAGATCTGACGGCGCAGCTTGTGCACCGACGTTATACTTTGCTGCCTTAAAGGTCTGCTTATTGGATTGATTTATCAGTCGCTTGAGACAGACTAAGGACGGAAAATTCAAGGCTGCAAGTGCCGGAGGTGCGATATGGCTGAACTGATGTGCATTTTTACTGTATCTGCATGGGCGTTTTGCGGTCAATTTTAGAAGCATAGGTTGTGTTTTTGGAGCACAGCCTATTTTCTTTTTTTCGCGGTGCTTTCTTTTACGCCGCAAAACTTGAAAGGATCGGTGATTTTCAATGAGCAAAAAAGTTGCAGTGATCATGGGCAGTGACAGTGATTTTCCGGTGGTTTCCCCGGCGATTCGCAGATTGAAGCAGTTCGGCATCCCGGTGGAGGCGCGCGTGATGAGCGCACACCGCACACCGGAGGCCGCGGCGGAATTCTCTAAGAACGCGGAAAAGGACGGCTTTGGCGTTATCATTGCGGCGGCGGGCAAGGCTGCGCATCTTGCGGGCGTGCTGGCTGCGCACACGACGCTGCCGGTCATCGGCATTCCGGTGAAGTCTTCCACGCTCGACGGCCTTGACGCACTGCTTGCAACCGTGCAGATGCCCTCCGGCATTCCGGTGGCGACGGTGGCGATTGACGGCGCGGACAATGCTGCGATTTTGGCGGCGCAGATGCTGGCGCTTTCCGACGAGAGCATCGCGAAGCAGCTGCACCAGATGAAGGTGGATATGGAGCAGGGTGTTGCGAAAAAGAACGAAGCCTTGCAGCAGAAAGTTGCCGAGCTATAATTCGGGAGGGATAAACGATGACAAAATCGATTTTGCGAAAGTACGCAAAGCTCATCGTTAAGATGGGCGTGAACATCAAAAAGGGTCAGGGCGCTGTAATCTTGGCGGATACGGCGCAGTCTGAGATCGCACTGATGGTGGCGGAGGAAGCCTACCGCGCCGGTGCGAAGTGGGTGGACATCCGCTGGACGAACCAGGACCTTGACAAGATGCGCTATAAGAAAGAAAGCGTAAAGGTGCTTTCCGCTACGCAGGAGTGGGAAAAGGCGCGTATGCAGTATGAGCTTGACGAGCTGCCGGTGCGCATTTGGATCGACTCTGACGACCCGGACGGCCTGAAGGGCGTGAACGTTGAGAAAATGCAGAAGGCGAACCTTGCCCGTATGAAGGTGAGAAAGCCGTACCGCGACGCGATGGAAAACAAGTACCAGTGGACGATTGTCGCCGTGCCGAGTGCAAAGTGGGCGAAGAAGGTGTTCCCGAACGACCGCACGAGCGTGGCGGTGAAGAAGCTGTGGGACGCAATCCTTCAGACGGTGCGTGTTTCTAAGGATAACGACCCGGTTGAAGCGTGGAAAGCACACAACGCTTCCCTCAAAGCACGCTATGAGAAGCTGAACGCATGTCACTTTGAGAGCCTGCACTATTTTAGCGAGAACGGCACCGATTTCACCTGCGGCCTGATCCCGGACGCACAGTGGATGGGCGGCGGCGAAACGCTGCTGGACGGTACATTCTTCAACCCGAATATGCCGACCGAAGAGATTTTCACCTCCCCGATGAAGGGCAAGGCAGAGGGTACGGTCGTTTCTACGATGCCGCTGTCTTACCAAGGCAATTTGATTGAAAATTTCTCCATTACGTTTAAGGGCGGCCGCGCGGTCTCCTGCAAGGCGGAAAAGAACCAGGAGCTTTTGGAGCACATGATTGCGATGGACGAGGGCGCGGCGCAGATCGGCGAGCTGGCGCTTATCCCGAACGACTCTCCCATCTCGAACCTCGGCATTCTGTTCTACAACACGCTGTTTGACGAGAACGCTTCTTGCCACATTGCGCTTGGCTTGGGCTTCCCGAATGTCATCAAGGATTACGACAAGTATACGCTTGATGAGATTCACGACAAGGGCGTGAACGATTCCGTCATCCATGTGGACTTCATGGTGGGCGACGCGACGATGAACATTGACGGCATCACGCCGGACGGCGAGGTTATCCCGGTGTTCAGAAACGGCAACTGGACAGAGAAATTCATGTAATTCATTTTATAGATAATTTAAAGAAAGAGAGAAGTTAAAGAATGAAAAGTTACAGCGATAGCTACAAGGCAGCGGGCGTTGACGTTACCGCAGGCTACAAGTCCGTAGAGCTGATGAAAGAGCACGTAAAGCGTACAAATATTCCGGGCGTGGTTTCCGGCATCGGCGGTTTCGGCGGTCTTTTCCAGCCGGACATGACCGGTATGAAAGAACCTGTGCTTGTTTCCGGCACAGACGGCGTGGGCACGAAGCTTGTGGCGGCCATGCTGCTTGATAAGCATGACACCATCGGCATTGACTGCGTTGCCATGTGCGTGAACGACGTCGTATGCTGCGGCGCAAAACCGCTCTTTTTCCTCGATTACATCGCCTGCGGCAAGAACGTGCCGGAGAAGATTGCAGAGATCGTAAAGGGTGTTGCGGAGGGCTGCGTGCAGTCCGGCTGCGCGCTCATCGGCGGCGAGACCGCAGAGCACCCGGGCGTGATGCCGGAGGACGACTATGACCTCGCGGGCTTTACGGTGGGCATTGTAGATAAGGATAAGATCATTGACGGCTCCAAGATGCAGGCGGGCGACGTGCTTGTTGGCGTGGCATCTTCCGGCGTACATTCGAACGGCTTCTCTCTGGTGAGAAAGGTGTTCGGTCTGAATAAAGAAAAGCTCGAAACGTATTACGAAGAGCTCGGCTGCACGTTGGGCGAGGCACTTCTGACCCCGACGCGCCTGTATGTAAAGCCTGCACTGGCGGCCATTGAAGCGGCAGACGTGAAGGCAATCTCCCACATTACGGGAGGCGGCTTCTACGAGAACATTCCGCGTATGATGAAGAAGGGCCTCACCGCTAAGGTGGACCGTTCCGCAGTGCCGGTGCTGCCGATCTTCGACCTCATCGCGAAGACGGGCAACATTCCGGAGCGCGACATGTTCAACACGTTCAACATGGGTGTCGGCATGTGCATGGCGGTCTCCAAGGAGACGGCGGACGCGGCCATTAAGGCGCTGAATGATGCGGGCGAAAAGGCGTTTGTCATCGGTGAAGTGGTTGAGGGCGACGAGGGGGTCATCCTGTGCTGAACATCGCAGTCCTCGTTTCCGGCGGCGGAACGAATTTGCAGGCGCTGATCGACGCGGAGAGAGCCGGTAAAATCGAAAACGGCAAAATTTCCGTGGTTGTGGCGAGCAAGCCGGGCGTTTATGCCTTGGAGCGTGCGAAAAACGCAGGCATTGAGGGCATTGTGCTGGCGCGCAGCGACTATGAAAACGTGGACGTGTACAGCGAAGCGCTCGAAAACTTGCTGAAAGAAAAGCACACGGACTTAATTGTTCTGGCGGGCTTTATGACCATTACGAACGAGAAGTTCACGAAGGCGTTTGAAAATAAGATCATCAACGTGCACCCGGCGCTCATTCCGTCGTTCTGCGGCAAGGGCTATTACGGTCTGCACGTGCACGAGGCGGCTTTGGCACGCGGCGTGAAGGTCTCCGGCGCGACGGTACACTTTGTAAACGAGGTGTGCGACGGCGGCCCGATCATCTTACAGAAAGCGGTGCCGGTGGAGCAGGGCGACACGCCCGAGACGCTGCAGCGCCGCATTATGGAGCAGGCGGAGTGGAAGATTCTGCCGCAGGCAGTGTCTTTGTTCTGCGCGGGTAAGCTTTCCGTGAACGGCTCTATCGTTACGATTAAAGAATAATTTATCCCTTTACATAGAAAGGAAACGGATACATGGAAATTCTGGATATTAAAAAGGAACTTGCAGGCAACGCATACCCGGGCCGCGGCATCGTCATCGGCAAAAGCGCGGACGGCGTGCATGCGGTCATCGCGTATTTCATTATGGGCCGCAGCGTGAACTCCCGCAACCGCGTGTTTGTGGAGCAGGGCGACGGCATCCGCACGGAAGCGTTTGACCCCGCAAAGCTTTCTGACCCGTCCCTTGTCATTTATGCGCCGGTGCGCGTTTTGGCAAACAAGACCATTGTGACGAACGGAGACCAGACGGATACCGTATTTACATACCTCAAGGCGGGCAAGAGCTTCAAAAAAGCGTTGAAGACCCGCAAGTTTGAGCCGGACGCCCCGAACTTTACGCCGAGAATTTCCGGCCTTGTAAAGCTGAAGGACGGCGACTTTACCTATAAGCTTTCCATTTTGAAGAGCTGTGAGGGCAACCCGGACGCGCCGCAGAGCTTTTTCTTCGACTATACGCCGGTGGACGGCCTCGGCCACTTCATCCACACGTATAAGTGTGACGGCGCACCGCGTATCCCGTCCTTTGAGGGCGAGCCGAAGCCGGTGAAGATTGAGGGCGACATCGATACGTTTACGAATGACCTGTGGACGAACCTGAACGAAGACAACAAGGTCTCCTTGTTCACGCGCTTCATCAATTTGAAGACGGGCAAGATTGAGACCCGCATCGTCAACAAGAATAAGTGATTTTTCGGAGGGGAAACTATGAAAGAACTGGAACTGAAATACGGCTGCAACCCGAACCAGAAACCGGCGAAAATTTTTACGAACGACGGTCGCGACCTGCCGATTCGCGTTTTGAACGGCAGACCGGGCTATATCAATCTTTTGGATGCGTTCAACTCCTGGCAGCTTGTAAAAGAGCTGAAAGCGGCAACCGGCATGCCGGCGGCGGCTTCCTTTAAGCACGTGAGCCCGGCGGGCGCAGCTGTGGCAAAGCCGATGAGCGACACGCTGAAAAAGATTTATTTTGTGGACGATCTGGAGCTTTCTCCCATCGCGACGGCATACGCAAGAGCCCGCGGCGCGGACAGAATGTCCTCCTACGGCGACTGGGCAGCACTTTCCGACGTATGCGATAAGGAAACCGCAACGCTGTTGGCACGTGAAGTTTCCGACGGCATCATTGCACCGGGCTACACGGACGAAGCGCTTGCGATTTTAAAGACAAAGCGTAAGGGCACGTACAATGTCGTTGAGATCGACCCGGATTACAAGCCGGAGCCGATTGAGCACAAGGATGTTTTCGGCATCACGTTTGAGCAGGGCAGAAACGAACTGAAAATCGACGCGGACATGCTGACAAATCTTGTGACGGAAAACAAAGAGATTCCGGAGGACGCAAAGCTTGACTTAGTGCTCTCCCTCATCACGCTGAAATACACGCAGTCGAACTCCGTCTGCTATGCGAAGGACGGTCAGGCCATCGGCATCGGCGCCGGCCAGCAGAGCCGCATCCACTGCACGCGTCTTGCGGGCAACAAGGCGGACATCTGGTATCTGCGTCAGCACGAAAAGGTGCTGAATCTGCCGTTTAAGGAGGGCATCCGCCGTCCTGACCGCGACAACACCATTGACGTGTACATCAGTGAGGAGCATGACGACGTGCTGCGCGACGGTGTTTGGCAGCAGTTTTTCACCGAGAAGCCGGAGGTGTTTACCCGCGAGGAGAAAGCGGCTTGGCTTGCGACGTTTAAGGGCGTTTCCGTGGGCAGCGACGCGTTCTTCCCGTTCGGCGACAACATTGAGCGCGCACACAAGAGCGGCGTAGAATTTATTGCGCAGCCGGGCGGCTCTATCCGCGACGACAACGTCATCGATACGTGCAACAAGTATGGCATCGCCATGGCATTCACGGGCATCCGTCTGTTCCACCATTGATCCGAAAGGCGAGGTGCTTTTATTATGAATATTCTGGTTATCGGCAGCGGCGGACGTGAGCATGCGATCATCCGCAAGCTGAAAGAGAGCCCTAAAACGGAAAAACTGTGGTGCGCACCGGGCAACGGCGGCATTGCGGCAGACGCCGCGTGCGTGGCCATTAACGCGATGGACATTGACGGCGTTGTGGATTTCGCGAAGAAAAACGCAGTTGACCTTGTGTTTGTTGCGCCGGATGACCCGCTTGCGGCCGGTATGGTAGATGCGCTCGAAAAAGAGGGCATCCGTGCATTCGGCCCGCGCGCGAATGCGGCCATCATCGAGAGCAGCAAGGTGTTCTCGAAAAATCTGATGAAGAACTACGGTATTCCGACGGCGGATTACGCGGTGTTCTCCGACCCGAAAGAGGTCGTAGAGTACGTGGAAAAGCGCGGCAAGTTCCCGGTTGTCATTAAGGCAGACGGCTTGGCGCTTGGTAAGGGCGTTATCATCGCGCAAAACTTTGACGAGGCGAAGGATGCCGTGCACACCATTATGGAAGACAAGGTGTTCGGCGCTTCCGGCAACAACGTTGTTGTGGAGGAATTCCTGACCGGCCCGGAGGTTTCCGTGTTGGCATTTACGGACGGCAAGACGCTGCGCCCGATGGTGTCCTCTAAAGACCACAAGCGTGCACTGGACGGCGACAAGGGCCTGAACACCGGCGGCATGGGTACCATCAGTCCGAACCCGTATTACACGAACGAAATTGCGGACGCGTGTATGAAAACCATCTTCCTGCCGACCGTCAAAGCGATGCAGGCAGAGGGCAGACCGTTTAAGGGCTGTTTGTACTTCGGCCTGATGCTGACCCCGGACGGCCCGAAGGTCATTGAGTACAACGCGCGCTTCGGCGACCCGGAGACGCAGGTCGTACTGCCGCGTCTCAAGACCGATTTTGTGGACGTCATCAATGCGGTCATTGACGAGAAGCTCGACGAGCTTGAGATTGAATGGATTCCGGAAGCGTGCGCGTGCGTCGTGATGGCGAGCGGCGGCTACCCGCAGTCTTACCCGAAGGGACTGGAAATCACCGGCCTCGACGAGAACGGTCAGGCGGAGGGCGTGACGGTCTACCACGCCGGTACGAAGCTTGAAAACGGCAAGCTGCTGACAAACGGCGGCCGTGTGCTGGGCGTGACCGCGACGGCTAAAACGCTGGACGAAGCGCTCGAAAAGGCGTATGCAGCGGTGGAGAAAATCCATTTTGACGGCGCGCATTACCGCCATGACATCGGTAGAACGAAATAAGATAAAATGAGAAAGCAGCCCTGTTCCAACGTGAACGGGGCTGCTTTTGCGCAGCAAAAAACTCCGCTTGTTCATCAGCAAACGGAGTTTTCGTTTATCGCTTTGAATTTACCTTATTCCAGCTCGAATGCGCCGGTGTAGAGGCGGTAGTAGGTGCCTTTCTGTGCGATGAGGTCGCGGTGGCTGCCACGTTCGATGATGTGGCCGTGGTCGAGCACCATGATGACATCGGAGTTCTGGACCGTCGATAGGCGGTGCGCGATGACGAACACGGTGCGGCCTTTCATCAAGGCGTCCATGCCGGACTGCACGATGGCTTCCGTGCGGGTATCGATGGAGGACGTCGCTTCGTCGAGAATCATGACGGGCGGGTCTGCAACGGCGGCGCGGGCGATGGAAATGAGCTGGCGCTGGCCCTGCGAGAGGCCGCTGCCGTCGCCGGAAAGAACGGTGTCATAGCCCTGCGGCAGCATACGAATGAAGCCGTCGGCGTTTGCGAGCTTTGCGGCGGCGATGCACTCTTCGTCCGTGGCATCGAGCTTACCGTAGCGGATATTCTCCATGACGGTGCCTGTGAACAGGTTGACGTCCTGCAAAACCACGCCGAGGGAACGGCGGAGATCCGGCTTCTTGATCTTCGTGATATTGATGCCGTCGTAGCGGATCTTGCCGTCAGAAATGTCATAGAAGCGGTTGATGAGGTTTGTGATGGTCGTTTTGCCTGCGCCCGTTGCGCCGACGAACGCGACCTTCTGGCCGGGCTCTGCGTAAAGCGTGATGTCATGCAGGACGGTCTTCTCCGGGGTATAACCAAAATCGACGTCCTCAAGCTCTACGTGACCGGTGAGCTCCGTATAGGTGACCGTGCCGTCCTTATGCGGATGCTTCCATGCCCAAAGGCCGGTATGCTTGTCGGTTTCGGTGAGCACGCCGTTTTTCTTTTCGGCGTTGACGAGCGTGACGTAGCCCTCGTCTTTTTCGCTCTCGGCATCGAGCAGAGAGAAGATGCGGGAAGCGCCTGCCATAGCCATGATGATGGACGAGATCTGCTGCGTGACCTGGCTGATCGGCATAACGAAGCTGCGGGAGAGCTGCAGGAACGACGCGATGCCGCCGAGCGTCATGACACCCATGCCGGTGAGAGTCAGGTTCGGTACGCCTGCAAGTGCGAGACCACCGCCAAGCACGGCGATGAGCACGTAAAGGAAGTAGCCGAGTGCGTTCATGATGGGGCCGAGGATGTTTGCGAACTTATTCGCTTCGGAAGCGTTTGTGAAGAGGTCGTCGTTTCGTTTGTCGAACTCAACCTTTGTTTTGTCTTCGTGGCAGAAGACCTTGATGACCTTCTGGCCATTGATCATTTCTTCGATGTAGCCGTTCACATTGCCGAGGGATTGCTGCTGGCGAACAAAATAGCTGCCGCTTTTTGCGGTGACCTTGCTGACGATCTTGAACATGACAAAGAGGAACGCGACCAGGAACAGGGTAAGCCAAATGCTGAGCGTCAGCATAGAACAGAACACGGAAACGACCGTGAAGATGGAGGAAAGCGTCTGCGGAATGCTCTGGGAAATCATCTGGCGCAGGGTGTCCGTATCGTTTGTGTAGAAACTCATAATGTCGCCGTGGGTGTGCGTATCAAAGAACTTGATGGGCAGCGTCTGCATGTGCTCGAACATCTGGTCACGAATTTTCTTTAACGTGCCCTGTGAAACAACTGCCATGGTGCGGTTGTAGAACAGCGTAGAGAACGCGCCGATGACGTAAATGACTGCCATTTGGAGCAGCGCATACAGAAGACCGCTAAAGTTCGGATTGGATTCGAGCAGGAGCGGGGAGATGTAATCATCAATGAGGGACTTTAAAAACAGGGAGGACATGACGCTTGCGAAAGCGCTCACCGCAATGCAGATGAACACGAACACAAGGTGCAGCCTGTACGGTTTCATATAGGAAAGCAGGCGGAATAAGGTCTTCTTATCGAGCTGCTTCATGCTTTCTTTCATGGAGAGTCTGGGACCATTAGGACGCGGTGGCATTGTCAGGATCTCCTTTCGTCTGGGATTCATAAACTTCGCGGTAGATCGGGCTTGTTTGCATGAGCTCGTCATGCGTGCCGCAGCTGACGATCTTGCCGTCATCTAAGACAAGGATCATATCGGCTCCCTGTACGGAGGCGATGCGCTGGGCGATGATGATTTTTGTCGTGTTCGGGATCTCCTTTGCGAACGCGCCGCGGATAAGCGCATCCGTGCGGGTGTCGACTGCGCTGGTGGAGTCGTCCAGAATGAGAATCTTCGGTTTTTTTAGCAGCGCACGCGCGATGCAGAGGCGCTGCTTCTGGCCGCCGGAGACATTCGTGCCGCCCTGCTCAATGTAGGTATCGTAGCCTTTAGGAAAGGTTTGAATGAAGTCATCGGCCTGTGCGAGCTGACAGGCATGGCGGATCTCCTCGTCGGTGGCATTTTCATCGCCCCAGCGCAGGTTGTCCTTGATGGTGCCGGAGAACAGGACGTTCTTTTGCAGCACCATGGCGACGTCGCCGCGGAGGGTATCCAGGTCGTATTTGCGGACGTCGATGCCGCCGACCTTGACCGCGCCGAGGTCAACATCGTACAGGCGCGGGATGAGCTGCACGAAGCTCGATTTGGAGGAGCCGGTGCCGCCGATGACGCCGACCGTGGCGCCTGCCGGAATGTGGAGGTTAATATCGGAAAGCACGGGTTTGCCCTCTGTGCCGTGACGATAGCTGAACTGGACGTGCTCGAAATCGATGCTGCCGTCCGGAACGCTCTTTACGGCATTTTCGGGGGTGGTGATGTCCGGGGTCTCGTTGAGCAGCTCAACGACACGCTCGCCGGAGGTACGGGACATGGTGAGCATGACGAAAATCATAGAGAGGCCCATGAGGCTCATGAGAATCTGCGCGGCGTAAGACAGCAGGCTCAGAAGCTCGCCGGTGGAAAGACCGGTCGCTGCGTCACCGCCGCAAGCAACAATGGTGCGTGCGCCGAACCAGGAGAGCAGGAGCACCGCCGCATACATGCAAAGCTGCATCAGTGGAGCGTTCCATGCGAGCTGCTGCTCGGCTTTTTTGAAGTCCTTATAGATATTTTCGGAAATGGCGGTGAACTTCTTATTTTCGTAATCTTCACGGACAAAGGACTTTACCACGCGGATGCCGTGCAGGTTCTCCTGCACAACGCTGTTCAGCTTATCATAAGTTCTGAACACGCGCTCGAAGATCGGGTGCGTTCTCGTCATGATGAAGTACAGGCCGAGAACGAGCACCGGGATGATGGCAAGGAAGATAAGCGAGAGCTTGGCGTCGATGCCGAATGCCGCGACAAGCGAGAAAATCGCCATAAGCGGGCTGCGTACCGCCATGCGGATGATCATTTGGTAAGTGTTTTGCAGATTCGTGACGTCTGTTGTCAGACGCGTGACGATACTTGCGGTGGAAAACTTATCGATGTTTGAGAATGAATAATTCTGCACCTTATAGAACATGTCGTGGCGCAGGTTGCGGGCAAAGCCACTGGAGGCAATGGCTGCGAATTTACCGGAAATGGCACCGCAGAAAAGCTGACCCAGTGCGGAGAGCAACAGGACAATACCCATTTTGACAATGTACCCCATATCGCCCATATCAATGCCGTAATCGATGAGATTCGCCATCAAAAGCGGGATGATGACCTCGAAGACGACCTCACCGCTGATGGTGACCATGGCCAATATGGAATTCTTTTTCTGTTCGCGGATGCTTTCCATCAGTTTTTTAACCATCTGCACCGCTCCTTTCTTTCTTTTGCTGCTTTTCCATGAAAGCGGCATCTATATTGATTTTTGCGCGCCTGAGGTAGGAGACCATGGTCTCTTTTTCGTTTTGCGTGAAGCCTTTTGTTAAAACGGCTTCCAGCGCCTCGTGGTCGGCGCGGATGTCGGCCAGAAGGCTTTCCGATTTCGCTGTCAGCGTCAAGCGGCGCAGGCGGGCATCGGTCTCGCCGGTGTGACGCTCCACAAAGCCGTTTCGCACGAGCATATCCACAATTTTGGAAGCTGTGGAACGCGTAATGCCGAAGCGGCGCTCAATATCGCGCAAATAGACGGGCCCGTCGTTATGATCGGCGATGAACTGGATGACCCATGTGTTTGTGCCGGTGAGGCTTTCGTGTTCCTTTTTATGGGAGTACGTATCGATATACCGGCGCATGGTGGTATCCAGCACATGCAATGCATGGCCGATGGGCTCTTTTTCGTGATCGTGCATTGTTACCATCCTTTCATCTGATTTGCCCGGTTGGGCGGTGTGCGGCAGGTTTTTAATCTGTGCCTCGGTAAACAATCATGCGCTTAATTGTTTGCTCTGGTGTATATTATAATCACCGAAAAGATTGTTGTCAACAGGAAATTAAAAATCTTTTTGCGGGGTGTTTTCTTCTCCCTTAGAATGTGCTAAAATAAAACACAGTGAACCGAAGCGCCGCAGAATTTGGGCGGCAGTACAGTGAAAGGAAGGCTCCGAAACGGAGCGGTGTTTGATATATGAATAAGAAAGTGAAATTTGCCTTTATTTTGGCGGGGATCGGCATTTTGGCGGCTGCTGCGCTGCGCTGCGTGCAGATGCTCTGCTTTTTTGATTATGATACGGGATTTGTGACAGACAGCGGATTATTTACGTATATTTACTGCGGCACGGCGATCGGGGTATCGCTTCTCTGCATGCTTTTGTGCCGCGTGGACAAAAAGCTTTACGCGCGCGTGGAGACGAAAAAGAATGCGGCGGCGGGGGCTTCTGCGCTTTTGCAGTGTGTATTTTTGTTTTTGTGCGCGGCGGCGCTGCTGCGGGATTTCTACTTATACCGCAATAACCGGCCGACCTACTTTGTGCAGGCCTCGCACGTGACGGCACACCTGCCGTTTGCGGTTTTGACGCTGCTGTTTGCGATCGTTTCGCTCGTTTTTGCCATCACGTGGCTGACGGGCAAGGGGTTCCCGAGCGGCACGGGCGGGTTTTGGGCCATCGGTTCCGTTTGGGGCATTTCGTATATGATCGTGACGTTCATGACGTATTCGGCCGTAGCGACGACGGAGGAGAACATCTTCACTGTGGGCGGCGGCGCGATGATGCTGTTGTTTTTGCTTTCCGAGGGCAAGCTGCTTTCCGGCGCGGGCGGCAAAAAGGCGCTGCGCAGCACGTATGTGTTTGGCCTGCCGGCGGCGGTGCTTTGGATGACGTATGTGATCTCGAACACGGTGCTCATCATTGCGGGGCGCGGGTACGCGACGGAGATGCCGTATGTGATCCAGCTTGCGATGCTGTGCCTTTCTGTTCACAGCCTTTGCCTGCTGCTTACGGTGAGCGGGCAGCGCGTTTCTGCGAAAGCGGAGGGCGCTTTAGAAGAAAATGCTTTAAAAGACACGGAAAACACGTGAATTTTCTAAAAATTACGGAAAAAGTTTGCATTTTTAGCAGTTAGCCCTTGTAAAATTCCGTGAAATGCTATAAAATAGAATTGCAAATTATGCATCCACAATTATCAGGAGGTATACAATCATGGCAGTTAAAGTTGCAATCAATGGTTTCGGCCGTATCGGCCGTCTGGCGTTCAGACAGATGTTCGGCGCTGAGGGTTATGAGGTCGTTGCGATCAACGATCTGACGAAGCCCTCCATGCTGGCTCACCTGCTCAAGTATGACACCGCACAGGGCGGTTACTGCGGCAAGATCGGCGAGAACCTTCACACGGTTACCGCTGACGACGAAGCTAACACCATCACAGTTGACGGCAAGACCCTGAAGATCTACGCTGAGAAGGACGCTAAGGACCTTCCGTGGGGCGAGATCGGTGTTGACGTTGTTCTCGAGTGCACCGGCTTCTACACCTCTAAGGCTAAGAGCCAGGCTCACATCGATGCAGGCGCAAAGAAGGTCGTTATTTCCGCTCCGGCAGGCAACGATCTCCCGACGATCGTTTACAGCGTAAACGAGAAGACCCTGACGGCTGATGACACCATCATCTCCGCTGCTTCCTGCACCACGAACTGCCTCGCTCCGATGGCGAAGGCACTGAACGATTATGCTCCGATCCAGAGCGGCATCATGAGCACGATCCACGCTTACACCGGCGACCAGATGATCCTCGACGGCCCGCACAGAAAGGGTGACCTCCGCCGTGCACGTGCCGGCGCTGCTAACATCGTTCCGAACTCCACGGGCGCTGCAAAGGCTATCGGCCTTGTTATCCCGGAGCTGAACGGTAAGCTCATCGGTTCCGCACAGCGTGTTCCGGTTCCGACCGGTTCCACCACCATCCTCACCGCTGTTGTTAAGGGCGCTGACGTAACCGTCGACGGCATCAACGCAGCTATGAAGGCAGCTTCCTCTGAGAGCTTCGGCTACAACAGCGATCCGATCGTTTCTTCCGACGTTATCGGCATGAGATTCGGTTCCCTGTTCGATGCTACCCAGACGATGGTTTCCAAGATCGCTGACGACCTCTATGAGGTTCAGGTCGTTTCTTGGTACGACAACGAGAACTCCTACACCAGCCAGATGGTCAGAACCATCAAGTACTTCGCTGAGATCTAATTTCGGCTTAGGCGCTGGAAAAATCAGGTGTTTTGACGCTGCGTCATGCAGTAAAAGACTAAATTGATTTTCGCACCCTTTCTTCCGTTTTCATGGAGGAAAGGGTGTTTTTTATCCGAAATACGTACACACGGCAAAGAAAGGCAGGGAAAATATGAGAGAACTGCACACAGAAAGACTTTTACTGCGCACGCCGCGGGAGAGAGATGCGGCGGAGATCATGGCCATACGCAACAGCGCTTTCGTAATGAAAAACAACGTAATGGAAGTGTTTGATAAAGAGCAGATGGTTCATTTGATTCATAGGGAAATCGAT
Source organism: uncultured Eubacteriales bacterium (assembly GCA_934643185.1). Taxonomy (GTDB): domain Bacteria; phylum Bacillota; class Clostridia; order Oscillospirales; family Acutalibacteraceae; genus Hominenteromicrobium. Next base: position 15,505 of record CAKUBN010000007.1, on the reverse strand, counting down.
TATGAAGACACATGGTATATGGAGCGAAAAGAGGACGGCGCTTTGCTTGGTATGATTGCGGCGGAGGAGGACGGCGTTCGGTTCAATGTGCGCTCGAGATGTCTTTCGTATTATCTCGGGGAGCAATATACGCGGCAGGGCTATATGAAAGAAGCACTGCGGGCTGTGCTGCATGAACTATTCACCGAAGAAGATCTGGAAGTTGTAGCAGCGCGTGTTTTCACGGGGAATATTGCTTCGGAAAAGTTGCTGAGATCCTTGGGGTTTGTGTATGAAGGGTGTATCCGCCGCTGCGTGCGTACGTCAGAAAGCGAAATCCGCGACGACATGCAGTTTTCGCTACTGCGGGAGGAATATTTCGAGGCGGAAAAATAATTTTACAAAAAAGCTTGACTTAGAGTATACTTTAAGTTGTAAGATATAGGAAGCAAAATGCTTGGAATTTTTTACATAAGGAGTATGAGTAAAATGTCTGAAAAGAAATTAGGCTTCGGCCTCATGCGTCTGCCGTCTCTGGACCCGAACGACCCGGGCAAGATTGACATTGAGCAGGTCAAGAAAATGGTGGATACGTTCATCGAGCGCGGCTTCACGTATTTTGACACGGCGTGGATGTACTGCGCATTCAAGAGCGAAAACGCCGTGAAGGAAGCACTTGTTTCCCGCCACCCGCGCGACAGCTTCACGCTGACGACGAAGCTGCATTCGGCGTTCGTGAATTCGTTTGAAGACCGCGACCGCATTTTTAATGAGCAGATGGAAAAGACGGGCGTAACGTATTTTGATTACTACCTCATCCACGACATCAACAGCCACAGCATTGAGACGTACAATAAGTTTGATTGCTTCGGCTGGATCCGCGACAAGAAAGAAAAGGGCCTTGTAAAGCACATCGGCTTCTCGTTCCACGACGGCCCGGAGCTGTTGGACGAAGTGCTGACCGCGCACCCCGAGTTTGAGTTTGTGCAGTTACAGCTCAACTATCTCGACTGGGAAAGCGCCGGTGTGCAGTCCAGAAAATGCTATGAAGTTGCCGAAAAGCACGGCGTGCCTGTATTCGTCATGGAGCCGGTGAAGGGCGGCACGCTCGCAAACGTGCCGGAAGAAGTGACGAAGCTGTTTAAGGACTATAATTCAGAAGCTTCCGTACCGTCTTGGGCAATTCGTTTCGCAGCGAGCCTGCCAAACGTGAAGATCGTGCTTTCCGGCATGAGCGATATGGACCAGCTTTTGGATAACACATCGTACATGCAGGATTTTAAGCCGCTGAACGATGAGGAAAAAGCGCTCATCAAAAAGGCGACGGACATCATCAACGCGAGCATCGATATTCCGTGTACGGGCTGTTCGTACTGCACGGACGGCTGCCCGATGCAGATTGCAATCCCGAAGTATTTCTCGCTGTACAACGCCGATATGCAGGAGCTGCGCGGCAGGGGAATCTCTCCGGACGAGGGCTGGACGCCGCAGAGCGAGTATTACGAGAACGTCGCAAAGCACTTCGGCAAAGCGAGCGCGTGCATTCAGTGCGGTCAGTGCGAGGGTGTATGTCCGCAGCATTTGCCGATCATCGAGTACTTGCAGACGGTCGCAAAACATTTTGAGAGAGAGTAAACACAAGGCTTTCTATAACGATAGTTAAAAGTTTCGCCCGCCTATTGAGAAAAAGGCGGGCGAAACTTTTACGTTGCAAACTGTGCTTTACAGCGGCAGATATGGCAATATGAGTTCACACACAAGCACGGTGGCGCTGGCGATAATGGCGACGGTGAGCAGGCTTTTACCGCGGAATGCTAAAATCAAAGCGGCGGCAAAGCCGAGCGCGGCGCTGATGGCGCTGCCGGTGGCAGTGAGAATTGCCGGGAAGGTCATGGCGGAAAGCGTGGCGTACGGCACATAATAGAGAAACGAGCGCAGTGTGCGGTTCGTGATTTTGCGGCGGATGAGCGTCAGCGGCAGCATACGGATAAGATACGTAACGGCCGCCATGACGAGTATGTAAAGGAAAACCTCAACTCTCATGCGGCATCTCCTTTTCCGGTTCTGCGGGCTCATCCGGGATGGGGAACAGCAGCGCTGCACCGCCTGCGGTGATAAGCGTGATGACAATGATGCGGAAGCCCGAGGAAATGTTGCACAGCACCGGCAGATACGTGAACAGCGCGGAAAGCACCATGGAAAGGACGACCACACCGGCAACGACGCGGTTCTCTTTTGCAGGCGGCAGGATGATGGCAATGGACATACCGTAGATCGCGATGCCGAGCGCGTTCGTCAAAACGGCCGGCAGAATGTTGCCCGCCGCCGCGCCGAGTGCCGTGCCGAGCACCCAGCCCGGAATGGCGACAGCGATGAGCCCATAGCTGTAAAACGGTGAGAGAGGCTCCCTTTGGCTGACGCTGACGGCGAAGATCTCATCCGTCATACCGTAGGCGATGCCGAGGCGGTGCCCAAGGGGCAGGCTCGGCGAGAGCTTTTGCGAGAGCGCGCACGACATGAGAAAATACCGCAGGTTGATGATAAGCTGCGTGAATGCGAGCTCGATGAGCGACGCGCCCGATGCGATGATGGCGAGTGCTGCGAATTGCCCGGCGGAGGTGACGTTTAGGGCGGAGAGCACGGAGGCTTCAAACACCGAAAGTCCGATGCCTGCAGCCTGAATGCCAAACGCGAACGAAACGGCAAAGTACCCGAAGCAAATGGGCATGCCATCTTTGAGTCCGCTTAAAAAATACTGTTTTCTGGTCATGATGACCTTCTCCTTCTTTGCTGCCGCACCCAAATGCGGCAAAATTTGCAAAATACAACCGTTTCCAAAAGAAAAGCACAGAAAAAGGTGTGTAAAGTATGAAAAAAGGCGGTTTTCACCGCCTTGAAATGGGCATAAAAAACCCCGCCCGACCGTAACGTGCTCTCAATAACCTGCTACGTAATAAGCAGGTGGGTGCCCTCCCGCAGGTTTCGCGCTCCCTTCCTCCGGTATCCGGTCAAGCCGGGCCGGGAGGTCTGCAGTCCGCCTGCGGAGCCGAGCTCCCTAAAAGTTGAGTGTAGGGTTATTTTGCACGGTCCGCGCATCGGGCAGGTGTCTTTACATGATCTTGAACGGGGAAAGAAGATTACTCCTCTTCTTCCTCCATAGCCTGTGCATAGCGGGTCTCGAAAATTTCGGCGAGCTTATCCAGCAGGTCGTCGTCTTCAATCTCGCAAAGCTGCTCTTCGCCGTTCTCGTCTTCTACGACTTCAAAGATGTAGTACTCATCTGCGTCTGCAACTTCGCTTTGGGCGTCGCGCAGAGTGGGGACAAGTGCCATAAAGTAGCCGTCATCGTTCTCGAGTTCGTCGATGATCTCAAATTCGTGCTCGGTGCCTTCATCGGCGATGAGGGTGATGAGCTCCGCTTCGTATTCCTGTTCGTTGTCTATACTCATGGAAAAAGCCTTCTTTCTCAGTATATTCGCTGCACTGTGATTTATGCGGCGGAGCAGAAAAGCTGTGGAAAACAAGCCCGTTGCTTTTGCCTGCAAGAATAATTGTATCGTGAATGCGGAAGAATGTCAAGCTTCATTTTGCGAAAACAGAATATACAAATAAAAAATAAAATATTTAAAAAAACTGTTGACAAAGTAGACGTATGGTGCTAATATATAGGTGAAAAGAGAAAGAACTCCAGAACGCAAAGTAGATCGGGAAAATCGTAAGAGGTTTTCTTGGTGGAGACTCAAAAAAGTCTCAGTAAAAGATCGAAGCGGTTCAGCGCGCGGAAACATTCCGAAGGGGAGAGAGAAAGGCGCGGAGGAAACTCTTGATGCAGGTTTTGCAAAGGCGAAGCTTCAAATGTTCTTCGGCTTCCGGGAAATGTGATGAAAGAGATAAGTAGGCTTTTAAGAATGTGCCGGTACAAAGGGACAAAAAGCTGAAGCGGAGAAACGGGAACAGAAAAAAGAAGCGGCCGAACGTTTTGACCATGTGGAAACAGGCAAAACGTGAAAAGAGGCAAAGCTGCATGAGCCGCAAAGGCAAATCTATTGAAAGAAAGCGGGTGAGGCCAATGGCTACTGAACCTCAGCAGCAGAAGATCCGTGGTGCGTTGCGCCTCGGATCCCTGAAGTAGACTGAATATTTGCACACGAGTGTTTCAAGCTTTATGAAAGCGCGGGATCGCAAAAGCGAGTCCCAAAAGGTTTTCGTGGTACAGCAAAGATAAGTAGGTCGAAATTAACATATAGAATTATACATGGGCTGTACAAAGTGTACGGACGTGTGTAAGGATAGGCGGAAAACGCCAAAGAAAAAATCAAATACAGTTTTTGAGAATATACATGGAGTTGTGTCCAATGCACAAATGATAAACTCTGAAAGACCGACGACATTCTGAAAGTAATGCAGAGTGCAGGTATAAAAAGAGACCGATGGTTTCAAGCAGAGGAAAGTCCGATGTATTAGTATCAGTTTAAATTAACTTGAGATGTGTGCGCTGAGCGTACACCGCACAGGATGTGCAATAAAAATTAAAGAACGAGAGGCTTTTTCGGGATGCCGAAAGAGCCTCTTTTGTTTTGTGCGATAGGGGGTATGTCGTGCAAGGCGCGCGGTTTGCGTGTTTTTTGGTTTAAGTAGGAGAACGGGAGCACGTATTTGATTCTGATAAAGTTTTCGACTGAGTGTCGCTTTGCGGTAGAAAACTCTTTCGCGCCGCACGGAATTGTATTTTTCAGGAGAATGTGCTATACTAACGATGTTCGCAAGACGGTGTGCAGAAAAGCTGCACTTCACCAGGAAAAGGAGCGGTGACTTATGAGCGAAAACATGGAAAAGGTCTATGACGTAATCGTGGTGGGTTCCGGCCCTGCGGGGCTTACGGCGGCACTGTACTGCGCCCGCGCGGGCTACGAGACGCTGGTGCTGGAAAAATATATCCCCGGCGGTCAAATGGTGACCTCGAATGAAATTGAAAATTACCCCGGCTTCCCGGAGGCGGTGGACGGGTTTACGCTGACGATGAACATGAAAAAGCAGGCGGAGCGCTTTGGCGCGAAGCAAACTTACGGCAACGTGACGGCACTGCGGTTAGACGGTGATGCGAAAATTCTGGAGACGGAAGACGGCACGGTTTACCGCGCGAAAAGCGTCGTTTTGGCACTCGGTGCGGCACCGAGGACGCTTGGCTTGCCGAACGAAGACGCTTTGCGCGGCAAGGGCGTTTCCTACTGCGCGACATGCGACGGTGCGTTTTATAAAGATAAGACGGTTGCGGTCATTGGCGGCGGTGACACGGCGGCGGGCGATGCGGCTTTTCTCTCCGCGATGTGCAAAAAGGTATACCTCATCCACAGAAGAGACCGCCTGCGCGCTTCAAAGAGCTATGAGAAGAAGCTCGATAAGCCAAATATCGAGATCGTTTTCGATACGGTGACGGATGAGATCCTTGAAAAAGACGGAAGAGTCGGCGGGCTGCGTCTGCGCAATGTAAAGACGGACGAGGTGTGCGAGATCGAGGTAAACGGCGTGTTTGTGGCGGTGGGCAATGTGCCGGCGACGGACTTTGTACGCGATATTCTTGACCTTGACGAAAGCGGGTATTTTATGGCGGGCGAGAGCACGAAGACGAACGTTCCGGGTGTGTTTGCTGCGGGCGACTGTCGTAAAAAGACGCTGCGGCAAATCGTGACGGCGGCTGCGGACGGCGCGGTGGCGGCGCACGGCGTGGAAGAATATTTATCATAAGAAAGAAGAGGGCGCTTTGCCCGAAACATAAAGGATAGAAAATATGGGAAAAATCAAAGAACTGCTTATAAAATACAAAGAGCTGGTTTTGTACGTGGTGTTCGGCGTGCTTACGACGGTCGTGAGCTATGTTTCTTACTGGATCTTTACGGATTTTTTGCACATCCCATACATGGTATCGACAGCGCTTTCGTGGGTGCTTTCAGTTACCTTTGCGTATGTGACGAACCGCAAGTGGGTGTTTGAGAGCCGTGCGCACGGCTTTGTGCCGATTTTGACGGAGGCGGCGAAATTTTTTGCGAGCCGTATTGCGTCCGGCTTTATGGAAATGGGCATGATGTTCATCGGTGTGGATCTGCTGCACGTGAATGATAAGATTGTGAAGCTCGTCGCGAACGTTTTTGTGATCCTTGCAAATTATATTTTAAGCAAACTGGTCGTTTTTCGTAAGAAAAAGTAAATTGACGAAACGAGGTTATGGGAATATAATTGATAAGATAAAGACATCCGGCCTTTGGCCGAGACGGAGGCTTTTATGGCGAAAAGAAAACAACGCCGCGATGAGTTTCAGGATATTTCCAGTTACTCCTCAAAGCAGGCGTATAAGAAAAATCAAAAAAAGAAAAAACGGACGGGCCTTAAGGTCTTTTTGAGCTTCATCTGCGTTATTTTGGTGCTGGTGGGCGGCGTGATGATCTACGCTTCCACGGTGCTTTTGGGCGACCTGAAGACGACGACCATCACGAAAGACAAGACGGAGCTCGGTATTTCCGAAGAAACAAAATCGGAAGCGGGTATTACGAATATTGCGCTGTTCGGTGTGGATGCCCGCGATTATGACGGCGGTACCTTTGCCGGGCGCAGCGACGCCATTATGGTAATGTCGATCGATAACGTGCACCACAAGGTTAAGCTGACGTCCATCATGCGCGATGTGCGCGTGTATATGGGCGACGGCAGCCCGTATGACTCCGGCTATGATAAGCTGAACCATGCCTATATGTACGGTGGCCCGGAGCAGGCCATCCGTGCGATCAACCAGAACTTCGGTCTCGATATTCAGGACTACGTGACCGTGAATTTTGCCTCCATGGCGAAGATTGTGGATGCGTTCGGCGGCGTGAATATTGATTTGACGGAAGATGAAGTTAGTGAGATCAACAAAAATATGTATGCGCTGGCGGCGGAATCCCCTGAATCAATGGCAGGCGATGTTTCTACATACGCGCCGCTTTCGGCGGGCGAGGGCGTGCTCTTGAACGGCGACGAAGCTGTGGCTTACGGGCGTATTCGTGCCATCGACAACGATAACGGCCGTGTGGAACGCCAGCAGGAGGTGCTTTCTGCGCTTTTGAGCAAGGCAAGTTCTATTTCCAAGCTTGAATACCCGAGCATCATTCAACAGCTTGCGCCGCTTTGCGAGACTTCTTTGACGTTTGATAAGATGATCGGTCTGGCGCAGATTGCGCTGACGGGTTTTGACATTGAGCGCCTTTCCATCCCGAGTGATGTGGAGGGCTATGCCTCCGATTACTGCGAGGGCGGCGGTTGGATGTGGACGTATGACACCGATGTTGCGGCACAGCATATCCACGAATTTATTTACGAGGATGAAAACTGACCCCTGACGGTCGCGTGACCGAACCTGTACATATGGCGGTGTGATGCCGCAGACGAGAAAGGACAATTTAGCTATGAAAAAACCGATTTTAGTTGTTATGGCGGCCGGTATGGGCAGCCGTTACGGCGGCCTGAAGCAGATCGATCCCGTTGGAAAAAACGGCGAGATTATCATGGATTTTTCTGTTTTTGATGCCGTGCAGGCGGGTTTTTCCAAGGTAATCTTCATCATCAAGGAGCAGCTTTTTGAGGACTTTAAAGAGGTTATCGGCGACCGCGTATCGAAGTACGTGCAGGTCGAGTATGTTTTCCAGAAGTTGGATGACCTGCCGGAGGGCTTTACGGTGCCGGAAGGCCGCGAGAAGCCGTGGGGCACGGGCCACGCCGTTTTGGCGGCACGCGACCACATTGATGCGCCGTTTGTCGTCATCAACGCGGACGATTTCTATGGCGGCGAGGCGTTTAAGAAGATCGGCGCGTTCCTCCGGAACGTGAAGGAAGACGGTGAAAAGGCACATTGGGCGATGGTGGGCTACCATCTGAAAAACACGCTGACCGAAAACGGCCATGTGGCACGCGGCGTATGCGTGGAGAAAGACGGTGTGTTGGATACCATCGTGGAGCGCACGCACATTGAAAAGCGCGAGGACGGCCCGGCTTACACCGAGGACGACGGCGCAACGTGGCACGCGCTCGATGAGGACACGACCGTTTCCATGAACCTGTGGGGCTTTACGCCGGACTTTGTAGACGCATTGAAGAAGGATTTCGTCTCGTTCCTCGAGAACGATGTGCCGAAGAACCCGCTGAAAGCGGAATACTTCCTGCCGTTTGTCGTCAATGACCAGATTCGCGACGGCAAGGCAGACGTGACGGTTTTAAAATCGGCGGACAAGTGGTTCGGCGTGACGTATAAGGCCGATAAGCCCGTCGTGATGGCGGCGCTTGCCGAGATGATGCAAAACGGCACATATCCCGACCCGCTTTGGAAGTAATTTCAAACCGAAATAAGATACAAAAGGGGCGCTGCGGCGCTCCTTTTTGCGTATATTGTGCGCTTTTTTCGCGAAATGTGTATTTTGCCCCTTGCGAAACGCATGAAAAAAAGCTATAATGAAGAAAATCAGTAAAATGGCTTTTTGCGGGATGCGGGCGGCGCTTTTTCGCTGCGGCTCTCTTCTGCGCGAAGTCTGCCAAATAAAACTGGAACCGAAAGGAGTACCACTTATGAATTATTCCAAAGAAGTGGAAGAGATGTGTATTGTAGCCAAGGGCCCGAAGCACGGTCCGGCTCCCATCCCGGAAGAGGGCAAGTGGGTACAGGCAAAGGAAGTTAAGGACATTTCCGGTTACACCCACGGTGTAGGCTGGTGTGCACCGCAGCAGGGCGCTTGCAAGCTTTCCCTGAACGTTAAGGACGGCATCATTGAGGAAGCGCTCGTTGAGACCGTCGGCTGCTCCGGCATGACGCACTCCGCTGCAATGGCAGCAGAGATCCTCCCGGGCAAGACCGTTATGGAAGCTCTGAACACGGACCTTGTATGTGATGCGATTAACACCGCTATGCGCGAGCTGTTCCTCCAGATCGTTTATGGCCGTTCCCAGTCTGCTTTCTCCGAGGGCGGTCTTGTTATCGGCGCAGGCATGGAAGACCTTGGTAAGGGCGCACGCTCCATGGTCGGTACCATGTACGGCACAAAGGCAAAGGGCGTTCGTTATCTTGAGATGACCGAAGGCTACTGCACCAGAATGGCACTCGACGCTGACGACCAGGTTATCGGCTACGAGTTCGTTTCCCTCGGCAAGATGACCGACTTCATCAAGGCCGGCATGGAGCCGAACGAGGCGTACAAGAAGTCTATGGGTACATACGGCAGATTCAATGAGGCCGTTAAGTACATCGACCCGCGCAAGGAATAAGGAGGGCACGAGAAATGGCTACATTTGAAGGTTATGAGAGACGTGAGGCGAAAATCCTCTCCGTCCTGAAAGAATACGGCATCAATTCCATTGATGAGTGCAAGACCATCTGCGAAGAGAAGGGCATCGACCCGTACACCATCGTACAGGAAACACAGCCGATTTGCTTTGAGAACGCAAAGTGGGCTTACACCGTAGGCTGCGCGATTGCTATCAAGATGGGCTGCACGAAGGCTGCTGACGCTGCTGCCGCTATCGGCATCGGCCTGCAGGCATTCTGCATCCCGGGCTCTGTTGCTGAAAACCGTAAGGTCGGCCTCGGCCACGGCAATCTGGGCAAAATGCTCCTTTCCGAGGAGACCGAGTGCTTCGCATTCCTGGCTGGCCACGAGTCCTTCGCAGCTGCTGAGGGTGCTATCAAGATCGCTCTGAACGCGAACAAGGTCAGAACGAAGCCGCTGCGCGTTATCCTCAACGGCCTCGGCAAGGACGCTGCCTTCATCATCTCCAGAATCAACGGCTTTACGTATGTTGAGACCGAGTTCGACCCGTACACGGAAGAAGTTAAGGTTGTCAGCGAAAAGGCTTATTCCAACGGCCCGCGTGCGGACGTTAAGTGCTACGGCGCAGATAACGTTCCGGAAGGCGTTGCAATCATGAAGCTCGAGAACGTCGGCGTTTCCATCACCGGTAACTCCACCAACCCGACCAGATTCCAGCATCCTGTTGCAGGTACCTACAAGAAGTGGTGCAATGAGAACGGCGTGAAGTACTTCTCCGTTGCTTCCGGCGGCGGCACAGGCCGTACGCTGCATCCGGATAACATGGCTGCCGGTCCTTCCTCTTACGGCATGACCGATACCATGGGCCGTATGCACTCCGATGCACAGTTCGCAGGTTCCTCCTCTGTTCCGGCACACGTTGAGATGATGGGTCTCATCGGCATGGGCAACAACCCGATGGTCGGTGCAACCGTTGCTTGCGCTGTTGCTGTTGAAGAGGCTTCCAAGTAAGAATTGCTTCTGAAAATTGCATATTAAAGCATAAAAGATGCTCCCGGTCGCGTGACTGGGAGCATTTTTGCGTGTTTTTGTCCACGTGAAATTTAATTTGTCCACATTTGTCCACATGGATGAATGTAAACGGACGGAAAGAGCTTTAATATGACAAGCGAAGTAATGGTACGTGAGCGAAAATCTGTGAAGTACGGAAAAACGTATGAATACCGATTTGAAATAGCTTCGATCGGTAGTGAGCGGAAATGGATGAGTAAAGGCGGATTTTTATCTGCGAAGGAAGCGAGAAAAGCCGGAACGGAAGCGCTAAAGGAATATGCTTTGTGTGGTGCGGCAGAAAAAACAGCACAAATCAGCTTTTCAGATTTTTTGGATGAATGGATGCAGAATGATTGTAGATATAGCTTAAAGGAAACCACAATTTCAAATTACCGAAAGCGGATTGAAAACCACATTAAGCCGGAATTGGGAATGTATCAGCTTGATAAACTCAAAAGAACGCGCTTACAAAAATTCATCCAGAAGAAGTATGATGAAGGATATTCAAAGAATACGCTCAGCGTTTTACGTGGGATTCTCTCAAAATCTCTGCGATATGCTGTTGACCAAGAGTTGATTTCGTCATCTCCGGCGGAGTATTTGAAAATTCCGAGAAGTGAAATAACAGCTGTTCCGACAAGATCATCTCCGCATAGTTATCTTTCAGCAGATAAGATGAAAAAGATTTTTGAGCGATTCCCAGAAGAAAGCACGTCTTATATTCCGATCATGTTAGGGTATCATTGCGGATTGCGCATTAGCGAGGTGTATGCGTTAACATGGGATGACATCGACCTGAAAAATGGGAGATTGACAGTTTCAAAGCAGGTACAATGGAAGCAAAATGCAAGGAGCAAAGAAAAGAAAAAGGAAGCCAACGGCACAAAGTGCAGCGATGCAGGATTTTGGTATTTTTCTACTCCAAAATATGAATCGTACCGTACAATAGAAATGGATAAACAGATGACCGAGCTTTTGTCCCGTGAATATCAAAGACAAGATCGGGCGAAAAAGTACTTTGATAATAGGTACAAACGGTATTATGAAGATGCAAATAGACGAATTACGGAAGGTACGATCGGTCATGAAGTGTTGCTTTTGTGCAGGCGCGAAAATGGCGAATACATACACCCGCGTACGATGCAGTACGCTTCACGGGCTATTCATGAAGAACTGCGTATTCCGGAATTCGATTTTCACAGTTTGCGGCATACACATGCAACGATGCTCATAGAAGAGGGCGCTCCACTAAAATACGTGCAGCAAAGGCTTGGACATAAGAAAATTGAGGTTACTATGAACATTTATCAACATGTAACGGATACAATACGTGAACAAGGAAATGCGGTAATTGAGAATATGTTCAAAAAAGTCATTTGAGATCTTTGGTTAAGGGAGTATGGGGGATACCTTTTCATCTCACAAGTCAGATCAACGCGCAGCGGTGATTTGACGCCCGACGCAGGAGGGTGGAAAGGTAATTTCCCCCATATTTATTATATGTAGGGTGTGTAGGGTATACAGAGTAAACTCTAAATAGAAATACTAAAAATCTACTCAAAGCTATTTGCACTACACCTCTTACACAGTTTCCCACGAGTCAACGGATTTTCTTATACCAACGCCTGTATAGCGTGTCCCTTTATTTGTGCGCTTTTTAACAACATCTGTGTGTAAGGCGATTCTGGGGAGCACAATGTTTTGCGGTAATGCAGTTGTGCCGGTGTTGTAACTGTAGCATTTATACGCCTCATACAATTCACTTCCCGTGGAAACCAGTTCCGGATTAAAAATGAGGTACTCCTCAAAAAAATCAGCAGACCAGTCGTTTTCGCTTTGATAGTTTTCGGTCGCTTCTTGTATCTTTCTCGGGATGACCAGCTTATAGTCGTTTTTAATGTACTTTTTACTGCCTTCGACAATCCATTTTAGGATAGCACCACCGCAATGTTCGACTAAATATGCTCCGTAGTTTTTGATTTCGGACTCTTTATGACGGAATCTTCCGTTAAAGGGAATTACGACAAGGCGATCCCAAGTACCGCTGTCATTCGATTTTACGGCAGGCATATGATTTGTGCATAATACTGCCGAATGAGATGGCTTGAATGTAAAAATGTCTTTTCCTTTGAATTGCGCGTTAATATCTCCGGTGCTGCACAGGTGTTTTAGAGCTGCGGTATCCAACTGTTTACCCTCTTCAAGTTCTTCTGCAATGAGAAAGCGCTTTCCGCGAAGGCGTGCATATTCAAATTTTTTGCCACTGTCATTACTGGCGACCAGTAATTCGGAACGAATTGTTCCGGCATAATCTCCCAAAACATCTTGTACTGCGTTAAAAAATGTGCTTTTACCATTTCCGCCGCTTCCGATCGCGATAACCAGTCGTTCTTCATAAACTTTTCCAATGGCAGCCATACCCGCGAATTGCTGAAGGAATTCTGCGACAGTTTCGTCTCCACATGAGATTTGCAACAAGAACTCTCTCCAACGCTCAGCGCCCTGAGAGGAAGGTGAATATCTTGTCATACGTGTGAGAAGATGATTTGGATCGTGTGTTTCAATCTTACCGGTATCCAGATGAATTTCTCCTTCTGGTGTATCAATTAGTTCGGGTGGGCTTCTCACGATGGGATTAAAGGGCGATGGAACAGTAGTAGCTGCGGGACTCAATGATGATGGTCAATGTGATTTAGATGACATTAATAACGCTGTGGCAATTAGTGCAGGAAGTGAACATACAGTGGTGCTTAAAGCTGATGGTACAGTGGTTGCCAAAGGTTATAATAGATATGGTCAGTGTGATGTGAGTTCTTGGGATGATATTATAGCGATCAGTGCAGGTGACTACTATACCGTGGGATTAAAGATTGATGGCACAGTGGTGGCTACAGGAGATAATGGAGATGGACAGTGTGATGTAGATGCCTGGAATGACATTGTAGCAATTAGTGCAGGAGAGAGCCATACCTTAGGGCTAAAGTCGGATGGCACAGTGGTAGCAGCAGGATATAATTTATATGGTCAATGTAATGTGAGCTTTTGGAATGACATTGTGTCAATTAGTGCGGGAGGTTGGGATCACTCTTTAGGATTGAAGTCTGATGGCACAGTAGTTGCTGCCGGTGATAAATGGAGAGGACAGTGTGATGTAGAGACTTGGAATGACATTGCCGCAATTAGTGCTGGAGGGTTGCATAGCTTAGGGTTGAAGTCTGATGGGACTGTAATTGCTGTAGGAGAGGACGATAACGGCGGCCAATGTGATGTATCCGATTGGCAAGATATTCGTGTGCCTGATTTTGTTTCAAAAGAGCAAAACTGACGTGTATATCCGGTTCTTAAAACTACGGTGCGTACTTTGAGTGTATAAACAGGTAATAGGTGTTATACGTATACACTGACCGCAAAAATAAAGCCGATGTATTTGCGCGTGAAGATGTGCGAGTTTGAAAGCGGATTACTGTTGTTTAACGATGATGCAGTGGCATTCCTATTTATATAGGTATAGGAGCAGTGATCTTGCGAAAAAGCCGAAAATCTGATATAATAAACATATCACGTGGACGAGAATTTTTTGTCCACATTTGTCCACATTCAGTTGTGTGCAAACGTGAAATGCTCTATATCATGTGACCGGTTTTAGGGAAAATCAGCCCATTTTTACGTGTTTTTATGCTTTTTGGCGTGCGTGCAAACGTCTCATCGGCATGGGCAACAACCCGATGGTCGGTGCAACCGTTGCTTGCGCTGTTGCTGTTGAAGAGGCTTCCAAGTAAGAATTGCTTCTGAAAATTGCATATTAAAGCATAAAAGATGCTCCCGGTCGGTTGACTGGGAGCATTTTTGCGTAAAGCAGAGCCCCGAACGCACGAAGCTGTGCAGCAGCCGATGCGCCCGGGGCGTTTTTATAAGATCTGGTCGTCGTCGCTGGGGACATAGAGGAGGATGTCTTCCACTTTGCAGTTTAAGATGCGGCAGAGGTCGTTGATCGTGGTGGTGTTGAGCGGCTTATTGTGGCGCAGCTTATCGATGGTGGAGCTCGAAATATGGTGATTTTTGATGAGCGTATAGGTGGATTCTCCCGAGCTGCGCAGTGTGTTCCAAAAAGGTGTGTACACGACCATAGCTTCCCCTCGCTTTCTCTGCATAAAATATCTATGTACCTTTATCTTATGCAATCGTTCTGTTCTTGACTATGGTCGTTAAATAGACTATAATGTAAAAATGCAAGAGAAAGTGCCGGATGAGTGGGGAGGAAGAGGATGGTTTACGAGGCGAGGGAGCTTTTAAAGCAGCTGTATAACTGCTGTGACTTGATCGATGAGATGCTGCCGGCAGACGGAAAAACGAAAACCGGCCTGCGGGAAGTGCTGCTTTCGGATACCGTTTTATTTGTGACGCGTATTTTGTCGAACGACGGTGTGACGGAGCGGGAAGCGACGTTTTTGAACGCACTGACGGGCAAGGAAAATACGGCGGAAGCGTGGCAGTGTGCCTGTAAAGAGATGAAAGACGATGTGCCGGAAGCTTTTTCATATTTTGTGCGGGCAGATAAGGCCATTATGCGCCGCCATACGGGGCTTAGCCGCGGCGCTTCCATGACGGAAAGCTTGTACCGCTATTTTTGCGCCGTGGGAGACGCGATGGCCGCGGAAAACCTGTGCACGAAAGACGCAGTGCGGGCGGAAACAGAGCGGCTTTCCGCTTATCTGAAAACAGCGTTTGACAACGACCCCGAACTTTGCTAAACTGAATTTATCCATTTAGTGAAGCGAGGGGAATGTATGAACACATTTGAAAAGCTCGAAAAGCTGACGGAGCTTGCGAAAAAGGACGAAGCTTTGCGCGAAGCTCTGCTGAAAACGCGCGAAAACACGGAGCCAATCCTCTCGTTTTGTGCACTGGCGCAGGAAGCGGGCGTGGAGCTTTACCCCGGCGAGCTTTTAGCCGTGGGCGAGGAATACTCCGACAACCAGTGCAAGAGCACAAACGGCGGCAACCCTACGCCGTATGACTCTTTTAACGATGCCTATGAGATTTTCTTGGCGTCTGTTGGGATATGAAGAAAAGGTTTGAGAACTGAAAAAATAAGCCGTGCTGTTACCCCCTGATATGCCCCTTGTCAAGTAGACAGGTGAAATATCTAAAGGTAAGCGACAAAAATACCTACATTTCATTTTGGA
>CAKUBN010000006.1 GCA_934643185.1 uncultured Eubacteriales bacterium | reverse complement strand
CGGCTGGTAGTAATCGTAGTTGATTTCCTTGCCGTCCTTCGAGACTTCCAAATCGTAGAATGTGTTCGTCTCGGTGGATTTCTCCTCGTTCTCGATGCGGGTCACGTCGTAGACATCCGTACCGGTGGACGAGGTGAGAGTCACGCGGGAAACGCTCTTGATGTACGGCAGGCGCACAAAGCCGTCGCGCAGGGAATACACTTCAATATTCACCCAAGAGGTCACGGCGCTGTCCGTGATGGTGTAGATCGTTGTGTCGTCGTCCACCATCATGCTGTACAGGTCGCCGGTCTTATCGCCAAGCTTAATGACATGGTGCTCATCGTTCATCGTGTAATCGCACACAGCAACCGGGTTATCCAGACCGTACTTTGCGATGTCTTCTTCCGTAGCGTGTACGGCGAGGACACCGGCAGCCGTCACGTTTTGCAGCTGCTCCACAAAGTCGTCGATCTTGCCGGAGTTCATGCCGGCGTAGATCGGCTCTGTGATGTCGTACGCGAGCACTTCGTCATCGGAAAGACCGAACTGAATTTCTTCCGGATAGTTCTGGCCGGAAAGGTGCAGGCTGTTGATTTCGCTTGTGCTGTCCGTCTCGGTGCCGTCCGTCGCGGTGATGGTCGGCGTCGGAATTGCGATGAGAGACTTATTGAGGAAGTCGTACTTAGACTGCTTCAAATACGTGGAAACGGGCACGATGTACACTTCGTCCTCATACAGCATGTAAGAGCCGGAGGATTCACCGGCTTTATTGCCGATGGTGAACGTCTGGGACGTGCCGTCCGTGTAGTTCATGGTGATCTTGTAGCCTTCGCCGCTGCCGAGGCCGTACTCGGAGAGGTCCTCTACCGCACCGATCTTCTTCGTCGGCGTGATGGAGTATAGGCGGTCTGCAAGGCTCTTTACGTTCGAGTAGAGCACATCGAGGTCGTCCCAGCCTTCAATGGTGAAGGTCTGCTCGGTGTCGCCGCTCGAGGTAGTCGTTTCCGTCGGGATGATCGTATAGCTGTCGTCCGCGGCGAGGTCTTCAACGCCGATGTTCTTCACGTCTTCGGCGGTCTTATCGATCAGTGCGGGTTCCGTGCTCTCGGAAACGGTGCTGGAGTTGCTTGCGTCGTCTTCACTGTCCTTCGGAGACGTGAGAATCAGCGCTGCGGCAGCCGCGCCCAGCACGATGAGCACAACGAGCGTGATGATAATGTATTTTGTGGTTTTCTTCATGGGAAGCAGGTTCCTTTCTTCGACTTACAGATGTCTTCTTCTGAGGAAGATGACAAGGCCGATGACAAGGACGGCAACCGGCACCACAATGGTGAACAGGCCAAGACCGATAGTCTGGATGACCGCGGAGGAAGCGCTGATATCAAGTGTGTTCGTCTGGGTCTGGTTGACAACGAGGCCCACGCGGGTATCGGTCGTGCCGGTGAGGTTCTTAATGAAGTCCAGCGTATAGTCCTTATTGCCGAAGGTGGAGTTGCCGAGGAAGGTGCTGAGGTAGCCCATGGAGTTGCCGTCTACCACAACATTCGCGCAAATCTTGCCTTGATTATCCATGTAGCGCTGTGCAAGACCGGTGATGGTGTAGGTATCGGTGTTCGGGTTTTCCTCAACCTCCTGTGTGGTCGTGAGGTAAGCGGTGTCGCTCGTCTCCAAAATGGAATACGTAGCGATGTCGTTGTTAGAGGTAAACAGGCGCTTTACCGGTGCTGCTGCTGCGGCGATAACGTTATCATACGTGCCGCTGAGTACATCATCGGTGACGTTTGCAAAAAGATAAGCCGGGGAAGCGTCCTGCGTGGTGAGCACGTTATTCATGTCGCTCTCGAACAGCACACCGGTCTGCGGCTCAAGGCCCCACTCTGCAAGGAAGGACTTGAGGTTCGGCATGTCTGCCCAGCTCTGGGTCGGGTATGCCGTGACATACAGCGTTCTGGAAGAAGCCATTTTCTCATCGTCGAGATACGCTTCAAGCTTAGAAAGCTCTTCGGACGTATAGTCCGTGGTCGGCGTGCCGAGCACAACGATGGAAGCGTCTTCCGGAATTTCGTCCGTCAGCATGTTGAACTCTTTGACTTCAAAGTTGTTGTCGTTGAGCATGCCGGTAAACGTGGAAAGGTTATCGGAAACGGTGAGCATTTCGTTGTGGCCCGTTGCAAATGCGACGACCGGAACGGTATCGAGATTGACGAGGTACAGGGCGTTTGCAAGCGCGCCGTCTACCTTGGAGTAGTAGTTATACTGGCCGGTGGAAGAATCCTGCTGGATGCTGAACAGGTCGGTAACGGCGAGCGTCTTGTGGCGCTTATCCGTCTTGACCATGACCTTGCCGGTCGTAAGGGAGTCATCGGCATAATCGCTGATGAACTGCGGGTTCATGTCCGGGTCGATGTACTCGACCTTGATCTTGTCGTTCAGCTCATGCAGACGGTCTGCGAGGTTCGCGACCTGACTGTACTTTAAGCTGTAATTGGAATAGACCTCATCGCCGCGAATCGCGTCCTCGGAGCCGATGATGTAAATGGTCGTTTCGTTGACGATCTCCTTTGCCACGTCCGTTGCTTCATCGCTCAGAGTATTGAGGCCCTCTTTCGTGAGGTCGAAGTTCATGGACGGAAAACGCGTGGTCAGCGCAGAGACCAGAACGTTGATGACGATAATCACGGCGATAAACACAACCGTGAACACAACGGCCAAAGAGCCGTGCTTGAATTTTTCTTTATGCACCGCGGTCTTTACTGCGGAAAGGTTCGGTTTCTTACTCATCTCTATGCTCCTCCCTTAGTTCCAGCGGCGGCTTTCCACCCTGCGGGCGGTCAGGAACACAAACACAGCCGCCACGCTGATGAAGTACACGCAGCTTGAAACGCTGAATATGCCCTGCGTGAAGGTATCATATCGCGAGGTGAACGAGATCCATGTGAGGATGGTGCCGATGAAGTTGCCGGAAAGCGCAGACGCAATCTGGTCGACGAACATCAGGAAAATGGCAATGACGAACGTGCCGATAGCCGCGATGACCTGACTGATGGTAAGGCCGGAAATGAACACACCGATGGAGATCATAGCCGCGCCGTACAGCAGCGTGCCGATGTAGTTGCCAAAGAGAATGCCCCACGGGAACGCGGAGGAGAAAAAGCCCATCGTGATGGCCGGCAGCAGTGCCAGGGTGTTCGCGATGAAATACACGCCGAACGCCGCGAGGAACTTGCCCATAACGATGCCCGTCACGCTGACCGGCGCCGTGATGAGCGCCTGGTCGGTCTTATTCTTGCGGTCATCGCTCATGCTGCGCATCGTGATGATCGGCATGATCATCATGCTGAACATAAACATGGTGCTGAACACCTGCGTGATGTACGAGCTGGAGCCGATGGCCATAACCTGATAATAGAAGAAGCCGTAAAGCGCAAGCAGCGCCGCCACGACGACATAGCCGACCGGGGAAGCGAAGTACGCTCTCATCTCTCTTTTGAATATTGCTCTCATTTCTCTGCATCCTCCTTCGTTTCAGCCTCTTCGGGCTCAGATGCTTCGGTGTTTTCGGGTTCTTTTTCCACTTCAACCTCAGGCTCTGCCGGAGCAGCGTGGGAAGCGTCGCCGCTTGTAAGCTGCAGGAAGACTTCCTCCAGCGTGAGGTCTGTGTTTCTCAAAGCCAGCAGCGGCCAGCCCTTGCGGGTGAGCAGTGCAAACAGGTTGCGGCGCAGGTCGTAGTTCGGCTCGCCCTCGATGGAAATCTCGAAGACACCCTTTTCCTTCTCGCCGAGAGAGTAAACCTCCACAATGTGCTCCATGCCGCGGATGGCCTGCAGGATTTCGCTTTCCGGGCCGTCAATGCGCGCAATGATGCGGTGCTCTGCGGAAAGGTCGTGCGCCAACGTATCCGTTGCGCCGTCCGCCACAAGACAGCCGTTGTTCATGACAATCACGCGCTCGCACACGGCCTGCACTTCGGGCAGGATGTGGGAGGACAGAATAATCGTGTGGTTTCTGCCGAGGCTCTTGATGAGGTTGCGGATCTCGATGATCTGCTTCGGGTCGAGGCCAACGGTGGGCTCGTCCAGAATGAGGACAGGCGGGTTGCCGAGCAGAGCCTGCGCAATGCCGACACGCTGCTTGTAGCCCTTAGACAGGTTGCCGATGAGACGGTTGTAGACGTTGTCGATCTTCGTCAGGCGGCAGATCTCGCCGATGTGCTGCTTGCGGTCGAGCTTGACGCCCTTCAGCTCATACATGAAGTTGAGGTACTCCTTGACCGTCATATCCATGTAAAGCGGCGGAAGCTCCGGCAGGTAGCCGATGAGCTTTTTCACTTCGTTCGGGTTTTCCAGGGTATTTTTGCCCTGTACCGTGACCGAACCGCTCGTGGCGGAAAGGTACCCGGTGATGATATTCATGGTTGTGGATTTACCTGCACCGTTCGGCCCGAGGAAGCCGACGATGGTGCCCTCTTCAACCGTGAAGCTGACATTGTTCAGCGCGGTATTTGTACCGTAGCGCTTCGTGAGGTTTTTGACCTCGATCATGTTTGATGACCATCCTTTCTCTGCGGGACGGAAATATGTACCCGGGAAATTTCCCGTGTAAAGTCCTCCCCAATGACGCCCGCGCAGCTGCGCGTCGCCCGAAACGGTTTTGAACATGCGGTGAACCTTTTGTGGAAAAGGGAACCGCTTCCGGAACCGTTTAGATCCTTTGTTTCGGCTTCCGCACCATCAGAAACGGCGCGGAAGCGCACAAATTATCATACCGCAGTTTTCGCCGTTTTGCAATAATCCTGCCGGATTTCGGGCAAAAAAACAAGTCAACACTGCATAAAGCACGTGCTTTGCGCAGTGTTGACTTAACAAAACAAACGATAACTTTAGTTATCCGCATTATAGCGGCTTTCTGTGACGGCTATGTGAAAAAACAATTTGCAAGTATGAACAAAATGTGAACTCTTCACAAATCACACACAAGCCCGACACACAGCGCCTGACCTTACTCGCCGCGCAGCAGTGCGATCTCGGCGGGGATATTCTCTGCGCGGAACACAGCCGTGCCCGCCACGGCAACGTCTGCGCCGTTTTCGCGGCAGATGGGCGCGGTTTCGCGGTTTACGCCGCCATCCACCTCCAAAACAAGCTCCGGACGCTTTGCTCTTAAAGCGCGCAGCTTTTCCATCTGGTCTGCCATGAATTTCTGGCCGCCGAAGCCCGGCTCCACCGTCATGACGAGCACCATGTAGAGGCGATCGAGGTACGGGTACAGACTTTCAACGGGCGTGCCCGGCTTTAAGGAAAGCGCAGGCTTTATGCCGTACTTTTCAATTTCGCTGATCGTTTCATCGATGTCGTCGTCACACTCCACGTGGAATGTGATGATATCCGCGCCGGCTTCCGCAAACTGGCGGATATACTGCATGGGGTGCGAGATCATGAGGTGCACGTCAAACGTGAGGTCGCTTAACGGGCGCAGAGCCTTGACGACGTCCGGGCCAAAGCTGATGTTCGGCACGAAATGGCCGTCCATAATATCGAGGTGCAGCCAATCGGCGGCGCTGACGGACTTTGCACACTCACCCATGCGGGTGAAATCACTTGCGAGCATAGAAGGTGCGATTTTCATTATTACCACTTCTTTCTATCTGTGAGAAGAATTTTACGGATTCGGGTGTCAAAAGTTTTGCTCAAGACCTTTCTAAAAGGCTTCGCCTTTTCAAGAACCCCCTTGATAGGGTTTCTTACGCAAAATCATCCACTGGATAATTTTGCTATTTTCCTGATCTTTGGTTAGGCAAAAAGTTTTCGAGCTCTGCGGAGCTCGACCAAAGGTTTCACCTTTGGAAACGGATAAACTTTCTCGAAGAAAGTTTAATCAAAGACTTTTAACCACGCTTTACAAAAACAATCAGAACTTCTCTTTTTCGTCGTCCTTTTCCTGCATTTTATTCATGGCGGCTTCTGCCTTCCAGCTTCTGCGGTTCAAAATGAAGAACACGACCGCCAGCACGACGAGCACGATGAACGTGAGCACTTTTAAAACTGCGCCCGGTACGCCCTGAAATACCTTCCACGCCGGGAAAAGCGAATCTAAAAGCCACCACACGCCAAGCACAAGGAAAAATCCGCCTGCAACATAAAAGATCTTGTTTTCCTTCGCCAAGCGGAAAATCAAAATGAAGCCGGCTATAAGCCACATGGCCGCATATGCATAACCCATAGTTATCCTATCCTTTCTAAAGGCACACGCCTTATTTTCTCTCTTTTAACTGCTTTATTATACCGGATAGCGTCCCAAAATACAAGGAAATCCGCAGAAAACGCGCAAAAGATCAAGATTTTAACATATTTAAGGCAACTCTGCCCCGCGCATTTTCTTTTTTGCACCTTCAAAACGCAAAAAGGCTGCCGGCAAAACCGACAGCCAATTTCACTGATTATATTGAGATCAGATCAGCTCAATGATCGCCATCTCAGCTGCGTCGCCGCGGCGCGGCCCGAGCTTCGTGATGCGGGTGTAGCCGCCGTTACGGTCAGCATACTTCGGAGCGATTTCCTTGAACAGCTTGTTCGTGACGCTTTCCTTGGTGATGAAAGCCATGACGTTTCTTCTGTTTGCAAGGGTATCTTCCTTCGCGATTGTGATCATCTTTTCAGCAAGAGCGCGGACTTCCTGTGCTCTTGTTGCAGTTGTCTCGATCTTTCCGTTCTCGAAGAAGAACGTAACGAGGCCGCGCAGCATAGCCAGTCTATGTGCAGTGTCTCTTCCGAGTTTTCTTGTTCCCGGCATGATTGTCACTCCTATCGTTTGGTAATGGTAATTAAATTATTCATCGTCCTTGCGGAGGCTGTAGCCGAGCTGCGCAAGCTTCCAGATGACTTCTTCAAGCGACTTGCGGCCCAGGTTTCTGACCTTCATCATGTCTTCTTCGGACTTTGAAACAAGGTCTTCCACCGTGTTGATGCCGGCGCGCTTTAAACAGTTGAAGGAACGGACGGAAAGGTCCAGCTCTTCAATCGTCATCTTGAGCACCTGTGCATCATCGCTGCCGCTCTTCTCTACGATGGTATCCATCGCCTTACCCTTTTCGGAAAGGTCAACGAAGAGGTTCAGCTGGTCTGTAAGGATCTTGGCAGCGAGCGACACCGCCTCTTGTGCGGTAATAACTCCGTTTGTCCATACCTCAAGGGTCAGCTTGTCGAAATCGATGCGCTGGCCTACACGGGCAGGCTCTACGTTAAAGTTAACCTTTAACACCGGTGTGTAAATAGAATCAACTGCCAATTCACCGATCACGCCCTGCGGCATATTCTGCTTGTTGCGTTCACCGGAAACATAGCCGCGGCCCTCATCGAGCACGATCTCCATGTACAGCTTTGCGCCTTCACCAAGCGTTGCAATGTGCAGGTCCGGGTTCAGGATCTCTACTTCGCTGTCGCACTTGATGGAATCTGCCGTTACGATGCAGGGGCCTTCAGCAGAAATCTCCACGGTTTTCGGGCCTTCGCAGTGCAACTTGGCAATGAGACCCTTGATGTTCAGAACGATTTCGGTGACATCTTCCTTAACACCCGGAATGGTGGAGAACTCGTGTACGACGCCGTCGATCTTGATCGACTTCGGGGCTACACCCGGCAGGCTGGAAAGAAGCACACGGCGCAGGCTGTTGCCCAGCGTGGTGCCGAAGCCGCGCTCCAGCGGCTCTACCATAAACCGGCCGTAAGTGTTATCGTTGGATAATTCCTCGGTCTCTATTCTCGGTCTTTGTATCATCTCAATCATTTGCGATCCTCCTTTACACATTTGACGTAATTCGTAAAACCCATAAAATAATGTTAAGTTTTACTGGATTACTTGGAGTACAACTCAACGATGAGATGCTCTTCTACCTCAAATTCAATGTCGCTGCGCTCCGGCATACGAAGGATCTTGCCCTCAAGGGCTTCCTTGTTGCGCTCCATCCACTCGGGAGTGGTGACGAGCGGTGCGTCTGCGCCGGTGAGCTTGGAGAACTTTACGCTGCTGCGGCTAGCTTCACGCACAGCAATGACGTCGCCCGGCTTCACAAGGTAAGACGGAATGTTGACCTTCTTGCCGTTCACGGTGAAGTGACCGTGGTTGACAAGCTGGCGTGCGTCGCGGCGGGTGGAAGCAAAGCCGAGACGGAACACGACGTTATCGAGACGACGCTCCAGCAGACGAAGCAGGTTTTCGCCCGTCATGCCGGTCTGACGCTCAGCCATATCAAAATAGCTTGCAAACTGGTGCTCCAGAACGCCGTAAATAAACTTCAGTTTCTGCTTCTCCTTGAGCTGAGTTGCATATTCAGACTGCTTTCTGCGCATACCGTTGCCCGGATTGCGGATGGTGGTCTTCTTGCTGTAACCCATAACGGCCGGAGAAATGCCCAGCGCTTTGCAGCGCTTTGCAATGGGCTGTCTGTTCTTAGCCATATTCTGTAACCTCCTAATCTGTTATACGCGTCTTCTCTTCGGCGGGCGGCATCCGTTGTGCGGGATCGGCGTTACGTCTTTGATCATGCTGACCTCAAGACCTGCCGACTGCAGTGCACGGATAGCGGCTTCACGGCCTGCGCCCGGGCCCTTAACATAGACTTCTACGCTCTTCATGCCATGCTCCATAGCAATCTTAGCCGCGGTCTCCGCAGCGGTCTGTGCTGCGAACGGCGTGGACTTTCTGGAACCACGGAAACCGAGCTCGCCGGCGCTTGCCCAGGATACCGCATTGCCCTGCGTATCAGTGATGGTTACGATCGTGTTGTTGAAGGTGGACTGGATATGTGCAGCGCCACGCTCAATATTCTTGCGCTCACGGCGTCTGCGGACTGCGGTTACTGCTTTCTTTCCGCCTTTTGTAGCTGCCATTTAAAATCCCTCCCGATTACTTCTTCTTGTTGGCCATGGTCTTTCTCGGACCCTTGCGCGTTCTTGCGTTGGTCTTAGAGCGCTGGCCTCTTACCGGCAGGCCCTTGCGGTGACGGACACCGCGGTAGCAGCCGATTTCAACGAGTCTCTTGATATCGAACGCAACATTACGGCGGAGGTCGCCCTCAACGGTGTAGTGGTGGTCGATATATTCTCTCAACTTTGTAGCGTCATCTTCAGAAAGATCTCTTACGCGGATGTCCGGATCAACGCCCGTAGCAGCGCAGATGTCCGACGCTGTCTTGCGGCCGATGCCGAAGATGTAGGTAAGAGCAATCTCGATTCTTTTGTCTCTGGGTAAATCAATACCAGCAATACGAGCCATGCTTATTGCACCTCCATAAATATTTCAGAGCCTCAGCCCTGGCGCTGCTTGTGCTTCGGGTTTTCACAGATGACCATGACTTTACCCTTGCGCTTGATGATCTTGCATTTTTCACACATCTTCTTAACAGAAGGTCTGACTTTCATTTGTGTGCCCTCCTTATGCGTTGTGGGGTCTTCAAATCTATTTTATCTTACTTGGAACGCCACGTAATGCGTCCCTTTGTCAGATCGTACGGGCTCATTTCCAGTGTGACCTTATCGCCCGGAAGGATGCGGATGAAATTCATGCGCAGCTTGCCGGAGATGTGAGCCAGGATCATATGCCCGCCCGGGATCTCTACCTGGAACGTCGCGTTCGGCAGAGCTTCCTTTACGATTCCTTCTACTTCAATTACGTCCTGCTTTGACATTCTTGTCTCACCAATCCTTACATTTAAATGTTACGTTGTGTGCGCTCTGTATGCTGTGAGCGCCGTGCGTATTTGTCGATTGGTCGAAAGGCTCTCTTCGCTGAGCACCGTCGCCGTCGGGGCTAAATGCATCAGCTTTTTCTTTTTCGGTGCTTCCATTCTGCGGCGTTTACCGTCTGCCATGTAGGCATACGCGCCGTCCGTTTTCAGCACCACCTGAAAATCGCCTTTATCATGACCTTTAAGCGACCGCATAATCTGTCCGCGTACACAGTCCATCTGACACCTCAATCCAGCGATGTGAGAATCACAGGGCCGTCGGGTGTAATGGCTATACTGTGTTCAAAGTGGGCGGCAAGCTTGCCGTCCTTCGTCACGGTGGTCCAGCCGTCTTTGAGAATTTTAACCTCGCAGCTGCCCTGCGTGACCATGGGCTCGATCGCGATCGTCATGCCCGGTAACAGGCGTACACCCCTGCCGGGGGTGCCGTAATTTGGAACACTGGGGTCTTCATGCAGCTTCGCACCTACGCCGTGGCCGACAAATTCCCGTACCACCGAGTAATTGCGAGCTTCGACATACTGCTGCACTGCGGAGCCGATATCGCCGATGCGGTTGCCCGGCACAGCCTTTTCAATCGCAAGGAACAGGCTCTCTCGGGTCGCATCCATCAGCTTCTGTGCTTCTTCGGAAACCTTGCCGCACGGGAAGGTCCATGCGTTGTCTCCGTTGAATCCCTCATAGATTGCGCCAACGTCAATGGAGACGATGTCGCCCTCTTTGAGAATTTCGTGTGCTGAAGGTATGCCGTGGATAACCACATTATTTACCGAAATGCAGGCGCTCGCCGGAAAACCGCCATAACCGAGAAAGCTGGGCACGGCGCCCGCCTTCTCGATTGTTCTTCTGACGATCTTGTCCAGTTCGAGTGTTGAAACACCCGGACGGACCGCTTCACCGGCCTTCAGCAATGCTTCCTGCGAAATCTTTCCCGCGTCACGCATATAACGCAGTTCACGGGTCGTTTTCAGGTTAATCATGCTTACGCCTCTAATGCTTTGAGTGTGAGGGCGGTCGTATCGGCGACCTCCTCCTGACCTTCTACGATGTGCAGCTTGCCCTGCTTCTCGTAGTATTCCTTTAAGGGCTCGGTCTGCTCGTGATAGACGCGCAGACGGTCCTTAACGGTATCCGGGTGGTCATCCTTGCGCTGAACAAGGGTGCCGCCGCAGTTCGTGCAGACGCCTTCCACTGCCGGCTTTTTGTAAAGCAGGTGGTAGGAAGAGCCGCACTTTTCGCAGACACGGCGTCCGGACATTCTCGTGACGATCTTCTCGTCGGGCACTTCGATATCGATGACCCGATCGATCACAACGCCGGAAGCGTCCAGAGCCTCGGCCTGCGGAATGGTTCTCGGGAAACCGTCGAGGATAAAACCGTTTTTGCAGTCTTCCTCTGCCAGGCGGTCCTTGATGATACCGATGACGATCTCATCCGGGACAAGCTGGCCGGCGTCCATAAAGGCTTTCGCCTTGAGGCCCATTTCCGTGCCGCTTTTCAGCGCCTCTCTCAGAATATTGCCCGTAGAAATGGCGGGTATTCCGAGATGTTTGCAGATAACTTCTGCCTGGGTGCCTTTACCGGCACCCGGTGCACCTAAAAGGATCAGCTTCATTGTTCATGACTCCTTTCGTATCTTATGCGCCCGGGGGCTTAATCAAGGAAGCCCTTGTAGTGACGCATCATCATCTGAGATTCGATCTGCTTTACAGTCTCCAGCGCAACGCCGACCATGATGATGACGGACGTGCCGCCCATGGAAAGGCCATACATGCCGGTGAGGTTGCTGTAAAGGATCGGCAGGATCGCAACGAACGCGAGGAAAATCGCGCCGATGAGCGTTATCTTGGAAAGGATCTTGCTGATGAACTCCGCCGTCGGACGGCCCGGACGGATGCCGGGGATCGTACCGTTATTGGTGCGGAGGTTGTTCGCCATTTCAATCGGGTTGTACTGGATCGTCATGTAGAAGTAAGCAAACACAACGATGAGCAGCAGGTACAGAACACTGTACAGCCAACCTGTGGAGGAGAAGGCATTGAAGAAGCCCTTCCAGAAGCCGGTCGGTTCGCCGACAAAGAGACGAATGGTGCTCGGAATGGAGAGGATCGCAGACGCGAAGATGACCGGCATAACGCCGCTCATGGTCACTTTGATCGGCAGGAACGTGCTCTGACCGCCGTAGACCTTTCTGCCAACGACCTTCTTAGCATACTGCACCGGGATGCGGCGCTCGGAATCGTTCATGAAAACGATGACCCAAATGACCGCGAGGAAAAGGATGATGAACAGCGGTGCAAAGACGAAGTACTTGCCGTAGCTCTCCGGGGACTGCATTGCAGCCGAGAAGTAGCTCCAGACCTGACCCATCGTAACCGGAAGACGTGCGACGATGCCGGCAAACAAGATGATGGAGATGCCGTTGCCTACGCCCTTCTGGTTGATCTGCTCACCCATCCACATGATCAGCGCCGTGCCGGCGGTGAACGTGAGAACAATAATGATCGCAGTGAATACTGCGGAGAAACCTTCATTGTACAGGGTGATGTTGTTATTTCTCAGATAGAAATAATAAGCGGTACCCTGAATGAGGCCGAGACCCACCGTGGTGTATCTCGTGATGGCAGCAATTTTCTTTCTGCCTTCTTCGCCTTCCTTCGCCATGCGCTCCAACGCGGGGATAGCCACCGTGAGGAGCTGAATGATGATGGAAGAGTTGATGTACGGGGTGATACCCATTGCAAACAGCGTTGCATTTGCGAACGCGCCGCCCGTTAACATATTGATATAACCCAGTGCAGTTTCATTGGCGCTTGCCATCAGCGTGTTGAGCGCGGAAACGTTCAGGAACGGTACCGGCACAACAGAGCCGAAACGGAAAGCAATGATGATCAAAAGCGTATACAGGAGTTTCTTACGGAGATCCGGGATCCTCCAAGCGTTTTTGAGTGTATTAAACACTTAGATCACCTCGGCCTTCCCACCTGCAGCCTCAATTTTCGCCTTGGCTGCTTCGGAGAAAGCGTTAGCCTTAACGGTAACCTTTTTGGTCAGCGCGCCATTGGAAAGAACCTTAACACCGTCGCATGCAGACTTGATGATGCCTGCTTCAACGAGTGCTGCCTGATCGACGACTGCGCCGTCTTCAAAGGCGTTGAGGGCGTTCAGGTTGATCGCAATGATCTCCTTAGCGAAGATATTGTTGAAACCTCTCTTCGGGATTCTTCTCTGCAGCGGCATCTGACCGCCTTCAAAACCGGGGCGGAAACCGTGGCCCGCTCTTGCCTTCTGACCTTTGTGGCCCTTACCGGCTGTTTTACCGTTGCCGGAGCCATGACCTCTGCCGATGCGCTTTGCGTCCTGCATTGCGCCCGGGGTAGCTCTGAGTTCATTGAGCTTCATTCAAACACACCTCCTTAGCCTTTGATAACCTCGACCAAATGAATGATCTTCTTGATTTTGCCCTCTGTCTGTGCATTATCGGGCTGAGTGGTTGTATCGCCGACCTTATGCAGGCCGAGCGCCTCGGCGGTTGCAATCTGGGGCTTTTTGCAGCCGATGAGGCTCTTCTTCAACGTAATCTTTACGTCTGCCATATTGCAAACCTCCTTATAGAATTTCACTTACGGACTTGCCGCGGATTGCTGCAACCTCTTCTGCGGTTCTCAGCTCGGAGAGACCAGCGAGGGTTGCACGTACAACGTTGCACGGGTTGTTGGAACGCAGTGCCTTTGTACGGATGTCCTTAATGCCGATGCTTTCAACAACAGCACGGACCGGGCCGCCGGCGATAACGCCGGTACCGGGGGCAGCCGGCTTCAGGAGAACACGGCCTGCGCCGAATTCGCCGATGATCTCGTGCGGGATGGTGGAGCCGCGCAGAGCAACCTTCTGCAGGTTCTTCTTTGCGTCTTCAATGCCCTTGCGGATCGCGTCCGGAACTTCGCCGGACTTACCGATGCCAAAGCCTACGATGCCGTTGCCGTCACCGACAACAACAAGAGCGGCAAACTTAAAGATACGGCCGCCTTTAACGGTCTTGGAAACGCGGTTGATAGCAACTACGCGCTCCTTCAGATCGAGTGTGGATGCGTCAATTTTCATAGCCAAAACAATATTCCTCCTTCTTAGAAGTTGAGGCCGCCCTCGCGGGCGCCGTCGGCCAGCTCTTTGACGCGGCCGTGGAAGATATAACCGCCGCGGTCAAAAACCACATTGGTGATACCCTTTTCTGCTGCTCTTTCTGCGATCAGCTTGCCTACTGCGTGTGCTGCTTCTTTGTTTCCGCCGTTGCCGGTAAACGCCTTCTCAACCGTGGATGCTGCGCACAGTGTAACACCGTTCACATCATCGATGATCTGAGCGTAAATATGCATATTGGAGCGGAAAACATCGAGGCGCGGTCTTTCCGGTGTGCCGCTGATCTTGCCGCGAACTCTCTTGTGGCGGCGCAGTCTGGCTACGTTCTTATCTGCCTTACTAACCATTTTTATCTCACTCCTAACCTATTATTTACCCTTACCGGTCTTGCCTTCCTTGCGGCGAACAACTTCATCAATGTACTTGATGCCCTTGCCCTTATACGGCTCCGGCGGTCTCTTCTCGCGGACTTCCGCTGCGAACTGGCCGACCTTCTGCTTGTCGATACCATTGATGATGATCTTGTTCGGAGCCGGAACGTCGATCTTGATCTCGTCCGTTTCCGGAACGATGACCTGATGCGAGAAACCGAGGTTCATAACCAGGTTCGTGCCCTGCTTCTGAACACGGTAGCCAACACCGTTGACTTCGAGCTCTTTCTTAAAGCCTTCCGTTACACCCACGATCATGTTGTGGATAAGGGTACGGGTGAGGCCGTGCAGAGAACGGTTCTCTTTGTCGTCGTTCGGACGTGTAACAACAATCTCAGCGCCCTCCACAGCGATGGTCATGCTCGGCTGGAACTTCTGAGTCAGTGTGCCCTTCGGGCCCTTGACCGTTACGCAGCTGCCGTCTACCTTAACTTCGACGCCTGCGGGAATATTTATCGGTTTTCTTCCAATTCTGGACATGTTATTGCACCTCCCTGATTACCAAATGAACGCGAGAACTTCGCCGCCGATGTTCATCTTTCTTGCCTCGCGGTCGGTCATAACGCCCTTAGAGGTGGAGATGATGGCGGTGCCGAGGCCCTTCATGACCTTCGGCAGCTCTGCTGCGTTGGAATAAATGCGGAGACCCGGCTTGGAGACTCTCTTGAGGCCCTTAATTGCCGGTACGCCGCCTTCAACATACTTCAGTGTTACGGTGATGACGCCCTGTTTGCCGTCCTCGGTAACCGTAAAGCTCTTGACATAACCTTCGTCAACAAGAATCTGGCAAATAGCCTTCTTCATGTTAGAAGCAGGGATGTCAACAGTGTCATGCTTCGCAGACTGAGCGTTGCGGATACGGGTAAGCAGGTCAGCGATTGTATCTGTAATCTGCATGATTTATTAACCTCCTATAAAGCTTTTACCAGCTTGCTTTCTTAACACCCGGGATCTGGCCCTTATAAGCCAGCTCACGGAAGCAGATACGGCAGATGCCGAACTTACGAAGGTAGGCATGCGGCCTGCCACAGATCTTGCATCTGTTATATTCGCGCGTAGAGAACTTCTGCTCTCTCTGCTGCTTAAGTTTCATTGAAGTCTTGGCCACAGTATTCCCTCCTTACTTTTCAAACGGAGCGCCCATGAGCTTCAGGAGCTCGCGGCCCTCTTCATCGGTATTTGCCGTCGTAACGAAGCACACATCCATGCCGCGGACCTTGTCGATCTTATCGTACTCGATCTCAGGGAAGATGAGCTGCTCTTTGATACCCAGGCTGTAGTTGCCTCTGCCATCGAAAGAGTTGGGGTTGATGCCGCGGAAGTCGCGAACGCGCGGAAGCGCGATGTTGAACAGGCGGTCCATGAACTCCCACATCTTGTCGCCGCGCAGCGTTACCTTAACGCCGATCGGCATGCCTTCACGGAGCTTAAAGTTTGCAACGGACTTCTTAGCTCTGCAAACGATGGGCTTCTGGCCGGTGATCTTTGCGAGGTCGCCGGAAATGGAATCGATGACCTTCGCGTTGTCTTTTGCCTCGCCGGCGCCGACATTGATCACAATTTTATCGAGCTTCGGGATCTGCATAACGCTCTTGTAGCCGAACTTCGTCATGAGAGCGGGTGCAACCTCTGCTTTGTAAAAATCATTCAGTCTTGCCATTTTATTCCCTCCAGATTAAAGCGACTCGCCGCATTTTTTGCAAATGCGCTCTTTTGTGCCATCCTCAAGCACTTTGTGGGTGACACGGGTCGGCTTGCCGCAGCGGGGGCAAACAACCTGAACCTTGCAGGCGTAGATTGCGGACTCTGCCTTGATGATGCCGCCGGCCTCGCCCATCTTGCGGGGTTTTACGTGCTTAGAGACAATGTTGGCATTCTCAACGATGACCTTGCCCTCTTTCGGGGAAACAGCCATGATCTTGCCCTTCTTGCCGCGGTCTTTACCGCTGAGGATAACGACGGTGTCACCGGTTTTAACATGAACTTTACTCATTTCAGGACACCTCCAATTAAAGAACTTCCGGGGCGAGGGACAGGATCTTCATGTATTCCTTGTCGCGCAGTTCGCGAGCGACCGGCCCGAAGATACGTGTGCCTCTGGGGTTTTTATCATCACGGATGATGACGGCTGCGTTTTCGTCGAAACGAATGTAGGTACCGTCTTCGCGGCGAACGCCGGATGCGGATCTTACGATGACCGCCTTAACTACGTCGCCCTTCTTAACAACTCCGCCGGGTGCTGCTTTTTTAACAGATGCTACCACGACGTCGCCGATATTTGCATACCTCCGGCCTGTACCACCGAGAACGCGGATGCACATAAGCTCCTTCGCTCCTGTGTTGTCGGCCACCTTGAGGTAAGTCTGCTGCTGAATCACAGTAAATTCCTCCTTCTGCTAAAGCCGATTATTTGGCTTTCTCGATAATCTCAACCAGGCGCCATCTCTTATCCTTAGAGAGGGGACGAGTTTCCATAATACGCACTCTGTCGCCGATGCCGCAGACGTTCTCTTCGTCATGGGCTTTTCTCTTAACGGTACGCTTGATGATCTTGTTGTAAAGCGGATGTCTGTAACTGTCCTCAACAGCAACAACGATTGTCTTATCCATCTTATTGCTGACGACCTTGCCGACAGTTGTCTTTCTCATGTTTCTTTCGCTCACGTCTAATCCTCCCTTCCCTTATGCGTTCTCTTTGCTAAGCTCATTCGCACGGATGACTGTCTTAACACGAGCGATGTCCTTCTTAACCGCCGAGATGCGCATCGGGTTTTCGAGCTGGTTAATAGCGAGCTGGAATCTGAGGTTAAAGAGCTCGGCCTTGAGGTCATTCAGTTTTGTGTTCAGCTCTTCTGCTGTGAGCTGTCTGATTTCAGAAGCTTTCATTACTCTTAGCCCTCCTCTTTTGTTACAAACTTGCACTTGATCGGAAGCTTGTTGCTTGCAAGGCGAAGTGCCTCACGTGCGGTCTCTTCCGAAACACCGCCGAGCTCGAACATAACTCTGCCGGGCTTAACGACGGCTACCCAATACTCCGGGGAACCTTTACCGGAACCCATTCGGGTCTCAGCGGGCTTCTGTGTGATCGGCTTGTCCGGGAAAATTTTGATCCAAACTTTACCGAAACGCTTGCAGTAACGCGTCATAGCAACACGGGCTGCTTCGATCTGGTTGGAGGTGATCCATGCGGGCTCAAGAGCCTGAAGGCCGAAGTCGCCGTATGTCACCTTATTGCCGCGATATGCCTTACCGGTCAGGCGACCTCTGTGCACTCTGCGGTATTTAACTCTCTTAGGCAGTAACATTACGCACGTCCTCCTTCTCTCTTATTGTTTCTGCGGGTGTTGTTGCTCTCGTTGAGCACTTCGCCCTTGTACAGCCAAACCTTAACGCCGATGCGGCCGTAGGTGGTAGCTGCTTCTGCAAAGCCGTAATCGATGTCCGCGCGGATGGTCTGCAGCGGAATGGTACCGTCATGATACTGCTCGCTTCTTGCGATTTCCGCACCGTTCAAACGGCCGGAGCACATGATCTTGATACCCTTTGCGCCGAGCTTCATGGAGCGGCCGATGCACTGCTTCATCGCACGTCTGAATGCGATTCTCTTTTCGAGCTGCTGTGCAACGTTCTCTGCTACGAGCTGTGCGTCGAGGTCCGGGCGCTTAACTTCAACGATGTTGATAACGACCGGCTTGCCGAGCTGCTTCTCGCACTGTGCGCGGAGCTTCTCGATTTCTGCGCCGCCCTTGCCGATGACCATGCCGGGCTTTGCGCAGTGAATGTGAATGCGAACCTTGGAGGCATCGCGCTCAATTTCGATCTTCGGAACACCTGCGAGGTAGAGCTGCTTTTTCAGCGTTTTGCGGAGGTTGTAGTCCTCAACGAGCGTATCGCCGAAATCAGCTTTCTTTGCGAACCAGCGGGAATCCCAGTCTTTGATGACGCCCACGCGTAAGCCGTGGGGATTAACTTTCTGACCCATTTATGTGACCTCCTCGCTTATTCCTTCTCTTTCACAACGAGTGTGACATGAGAGGTTCTCTTCAAAATTCTGTAAGCTCTTCCCTGAGCTCTCGGGCGGATTCTCTTGAGCATCGGACCCGGGCAAACGTAGCACTCGGAAACATAGAGGTTGTTTCTGTCCATGTTGAAGTTGTTCTCTGCGTTTGCGATCGCGCTCTTGAGGAGCTTCTCGAGATCTTCGCACGCCGCCTTCGGGGTGTGCTTCAGGATTGCCATTGCGAGGTCAACGGGCTTGTTTCTGATGAGGTCCAGAACGATCTCAACCTTGCGGGGAGAAATTCGGGTATACTTCAGAACTGCTTTTGCTTCCATCTTATACTCTCCTTTCTCTTAGCGGCTGGTCTTGGAACCGGCGTGACCCTTGAAGGTGCGGGTCGGGGCGAACTCGCCGAGCTTGTGACCGACCATATCTTCTGTCACGTAAACCGGAACGTGCTTGCGGCCGTCATGGACGGCGATTGTGTGACCGACGAAATCCGGGAAGATCATGGAAGCGCGGCTCCATGTCTTGACGATCTTCTTTTCGCCGTTCTCATTCATTGCCTGAATCCTTTTAAGCAGTGCGGGCTGACAAAAAGGACCCTTTTTTAAGCTTCTGCTCATGTTCTTTTAAGCTCCTTTCCGTGCCTTACTTACCGTTTCTGCGCTTAACGATGAACTTGTTGCTTGCCTTCTTCTTGGAACGAGTCTTATAACCAAGAGCCGGCTTGCCCCACGGTGTAACCGGGCCCGGGCGACCAACAGGGCTCTTGCCCTCACCGCCGCCGTGCGGGTGGTCATTCGGGTTCATGACGGAACCTCTAACGGTCGGTCTCCAACCCATGTTTCTCTTGCGGCCGGCCTTACCGATCTTCACGTTCTCGTGGTCGATGTTGGAAACCTGGCCAACGGTTGCCATGCAGGCATCCGGAACGTTTCTCAGCTCGCCGGACGGGAGTCTCAGCAGAGCCATGCCGTTTTCCTTAGCCATCAGCTGAGCCATGATGCCGGCTGCACGAGCAAGCTGTGCGCCCTTGCCGGGATAAAGCTCAACGTTGTGTACGAAGGTACCGGTGGGGATGTTAGCGAGCGGCAGTGCGTTGCCGGGCTTAATATCTGCGTCCTTACCGGAGAACACCTGATCGCCGACCTTCAGGCCGTTCGGTGCGATGATGTATCTCTTCTCGCCGTCCTCGTACTGTACAAGTGCGATGAAAGCGGAACGGTTCGGATCGTACTCCAGGGTGAGGACCGTAGCAGCCATGTCGTTCTTCTGGCGCTTGAAGTCGATCACACGGTACTTCTTGCGGTTGCCGCCGCCTCTGTGGCGAACGGTGATTCTGCCGTAGCTGTTGCGGCCGGCAGCTTTATTCTTCGGAGCCAGCAGGCTCTTTTCCGGACCCGTCTTGCTCAGTGCGCTGTAGTCCGTGGTGGACATGTTGCGGCGAGCATTCGTAGTCGGCTTATAGTTAATGATTGCCATTGTGTTTCACTCCTTGTTTGGCTTTGCGGGATCGGGCAAATTCCCATTCATGCCCTTGGGGTTCGAGGTATTCGAGCCGATTAAACCATGGACTCGAAGAACTCGATGGACTTGCTGCCCTCGGTGAGAGTTACAACAGCCTTTTTCCAAGCTCTGGTGTAACCTTCGTATCTGCCCTGGCGGCGGAACTTGCCGCGAACGTTCAGGGTGTTGACCTTCTGAACCTTGACACCGAACAGCTCTTCAACCGCCTTAGCGATCTCGATCTTGTTTGCATCCTGGCAGACTTCAAACGTGTACTTCTTATTCGCAACGCCGGTCATGGATTTCTCCGTGATGATGGGGCGAATGACGATGTCCTGCGCTTTCATTATGCGTACACCTCCTCAATTTTGGAGACGGCATCCTTTACAACGATGAACTTGTCCGCGTTGAGGATGTCATATACGTTCAGCGTGTTGACCTGTGCGGTCTTAACGCCCGGGATGTTCGCTGCGGAAGCGATGACCTGTGCATCGACCTCGGAGAGAACGATGAGCGCCTTCTTCTCGCTGCCGAGCGCTTTGAGCATCTCTGCGATCTTCTTCGTCTTGTAGCCCTCGGTTGCGATGGAATCGACAACGATCATTTCGTTATCCTGAACCTTGCTGGAGAGCGCGGACTTCATAGCGAGACGCTTCACCTTCTTGTTGAGGGTGACGGTGTAATCTCTCGGCTTCGGTGCGAACACGATGCCGCCGTGTGTCCACTGCGGAGCTCTGGTGGAGCCCTGTCTTGCACGGCCTGTGCCCTTCTGTCTCCACGGCTTTCTGCCGCCGCCGGAAACTTCGGAACGGGTGAGGGCGGACTGTGTGCCCTGTCTCTGGTTTGCGAGATACGCCTTGACCATATCATTCATGACGGAAACGTTCGGCTCAATACCGAAAACGCCTTCTGCAAGCTCGATCTTCTCGACCTCTTTGCCTGCCATGTTCAAAACTGCTACTGTAGGCATTCTTTATTCCTCCTTCCCTTACGCTTTCACGCTGTCGCGCAGAACAACGGTGCCGCCGTTCGGGCCCGGAATAGCGCCCTTAACTGCGATGAGGTTGTTCTCTGCGTCTACCTTGACAACAGCGAGGTTCTGGACTGTGACCTTCTCTGCGCCGAGGTGACCAGCCATCTTCAGGCCCTTCCAAACTCTGGACGGGCTGGAGCAAGCGCCGTTGGAACCGCCGTGGCGTGCAACCGGGCCGGAACCGTGGGTCTCTTTAAGTCTCTGGAAATTCCAGCGCTTGATGACGCCGGCATAACCCTTACCCTTGCTGGTGCCCGTTACGTCGACCTTGTCGCCGTTTGCGAACACGTCAGCCTTGATGAGGTCGCCTACGTTGTAAGCGCCGCAATCGCTGAATCTGAATTCCTTCAGGGTCTTCTTCGGGGCAACGTCGCCCTTCTTGAAGTGGCCGGTGAGCGGCTTGCTCACGCGCTGCGGCTTCTGATCGCCGA
Organism: uncultured Eubacteriales bacterium; assembly: GCA_934643185.1. Classification (GTDB taxonomy): domain Bacteria; phylum Bacillota; class Clostridia; order Oscillospirales; family Acutalibacteraceae; genus Hominenteromicrobium. The sequence continues at coordinate 46,616 of CAKUBN010000006.1, read as the reverse complement.
AGCCAACCTGAATTGCATCGTAGCCGTCGTTTTCAACAGTCTTCTTCTGTGTGACAACACACGGACCGGCTTCAACAACTGTTACAGGCACGACTCTGCCCTTTTCGTCGAAGATCTGCGTCATGCCGATCTTCTTGCCGATGATTGCTTTCTGCATTTTGTATCCTCCTTTAGGTTATTGGTCGGATCTCTCCGACATGACCCTCCTGCTTGTAGGTTGAGCGGTTATCTGCCGAACGAAATCAGAGCTTGATTTCGATCTCAACACCAGCGGGGAGCTCCAAGCCCATCAACGCCTCAACGGTTTTGTTGCTGGGTCTCAGGATGTCGATAAGTCTCTTATGGGTTCTCATCTCGAACTGCTCACGGCTGTCCTTGTACTTATGAACAGCGCGCAGGATCGTGACGATCTGCTTCTCTGTCGGCAGCGGCACCGGGCCGGAAACTCTTGCGCCCGTGCGCTTTGCGGTCTGCACGATCTTTTCAGCTGCCTGATCGACAACCTGATGATCGTAACCCTTAATTCTAATCCTGATCTTTTCTTTGACTGCCACTTAAATCGCCTCCTGTTAAATTTTAGTTGGCGGGCGGGGTTTTTATGAACACTGGCCCGGGTGTTTCACCAAGAAGCCATATAAAAACCGGATATTCACTTTTGTGAAATCCGGGATGCTTTTGGGTCGGTATAAAATCACAAAACCCTCATAAAAAACCTTTGATTTGCCTTTTTGTCCGGCCTGTGCGCCTTAAAAATCAGCGCATGGTTCCGCGCGCCACTCCCGTGGGAGCCGCTCAGCGTATCAAATTGTTGTCGCCCGGTTTGAAATCGGACATACTCCACGGAAAAACCGGCATCTCTCAGCCGCAACCTCCCGCTTCATCGCATATCTGTCGCAGTCACGCAAGTATTATTATAACAGGCAAAGTACGAAATTGCAACCCCTTTTTCCGAAAAATTTTTCAGATTTTCTGCGGGTTTTTCGGGGCCTTATTTCCCGCGTTTTTCTTTGCACGTTATTTTTCAGTATACCGTATTTTTGAAAATTTATTTTTCTTTTTGCGGAATTTTTTGAAATTTAAAAAATGCTGCCAAGAGCAGATGATCTTGGCAGCAAAATCTAATTTTATTTCATTGTTGCTTGTCGGGGGCGGTTCTTTGATTTACCAGCCTGCGCGCACAACGTAGACGATCATATCGCGTCTGCCGAATGCAGTGCAGTCTTCCAGCGTATCGTAGTAGAGGTCCGCCACGATGTCGCCGCACATGGCCGCTCCGCCGGTATCCATGGCGTAGCAGTAGCCGTATGTCCAGGAGCCGTCCACCGCGGTGATATACAGCAGCGAGCCGTACGGAATACGGTTCGGGTCTACGGCGACGTAGCCGACCTGCGGTGTAGCGCCGATGGAAGTGACGGCACCTGCCGGTGCGTAATACGCGGTGCAGGAGCCCGTGAGGCTATACTCAAAGGAAGACGGTGCGCCGGAAGCATCCGTAAAGACGTTCTGCTTCTCTTTTGTGCCGCGCAGCACGACGGCGTTCTTGGCTTCCTTCAAAACTTCTTTTGTCTTGACAACGCGGCTTTCTTCCTCGCCGTCCGCATACGTGACCTTGGCTTCGCCTTCCACGCCTGCAGTCTTCGTTTCCGTTTCGCCCTCATAGAGCTCTTCGGTATCTTCGTACACCGTGCTGTACGCGACGGCTTCGTTTTCGGTAACCTCTTCGGTGCGGATGCGCACGACGCGGATCACGGCGCCGTCCGACACGTTATCTTCCGCCTTCACCTGCTTTTCGCCCTCTGCGGTCGCGACCAGAATGCGGTCGTTCTCGCCGAGCGTAATGCCCATGGCTTCTACGGCATCACTGTAATTTTCAGCGGCAACGCTCTTCTCGGTCGTTTTGCCGTCTGCCGTAACGGTGAGGTCAAGGTAACGCTGCACGCGGATGCGCATACCGTTTGTAAGTGCGGTATCCATGGCCGGTGTGACGGTGTCGTTTTCGCCGAGCGTGATGCCGGCGGCTTTCAGCGCGTCTTCTACGGTGCCCTCGTTGAGGTCTTCCATGCGGCGCTTGCCGTCTGCCGAAACAAACACACGCTTTGCACGGGTGATCTGCACGGCGATGTCCGCCGTAAGCGCGGCGGTGAGATCGGCATCTGCCGTATCTCTTGCGCCGAGCGTAATCTCGTTTTCCGCAAACACGTCGGAAAGCGTTTTGCCTTTCGGGGCTAAAATCATCTGGGAGGCGTTATCCTCCTTGACGGAAACGCGCACAAAGCGCTGCACGGTGAGCGTGCCGTTCTCCGGGGAGAAGTCGTAGGTATCGATGTCCGAAACGGGCGCCATGCCCTCGGTCTGCGCGCGGGAAAGAATATCCTGCGGGTTCTGACCGATCATACTGAATCTGTATGTTTCGGAGCCGTCATATACGGTGATATCGGCGGCATTTGCCATAACCGTAACAACGGAAGAGATGCTGAGCGCTGCAACCAGAACGACGATCAGAAGGATCTTCGGCATCAGGCTCTTTTGCTGTTTTCTAACATGCCGCATAGCTCTTGCTCCTTTCAAAAAACTGTGAAGCGTTTTGCGCTTCGATTTGGCAAAGCTTCGGCGGCCACTCCGCCCTCTTGCTTTGCGTCCACTACCTTTTCTGACCTTTGAAATACGGGTGCAAAATGCCCTTTCCAAAAGTCATTTGAGAGTATAATGTGAAAATGGTGGTCTGTCAAGTTTTTCGAAAGGTTATTTTTGTGCAATATGCTGAGTTACGCATGGTGTTTTAATTTACATAACAACTCATTTGATATTTTTGAAAGCGATTATTTGCCTTTTTTACGGAACTTTTTTGCGGCGCTCTGTGCAATTTGCAAAAATTTTGCAAAGGCAAAAACGTCGAACAAATTTTCTTATACCTTAATATTGTATATTCTTGCATATTCATTTCGATGAATTTCGCGAACTTTCTGCGTTTTCCCATTTTATATCGTATATTGTTCCGAATTTGATACATTCCATGTGCTGTGCGGCACTTTTCCTTTACAGCAGAAATTTTCAAAAAACCGCGGTCAAAAGGCAGGTATATTTCATAAAAAGCGTGCTGTATTTTGGGCAGCTCTCCAAAAAAATCGCATTTGCGGCTTTTAGAAGCGGGATGTCCGTTTCAATCGGGCCGATTTTGTGTCGAAATGCGTCTCACTGTGTCCGCAGAAAAAATTATCGTCAACCGATGTATAGAATACGCATGTTAAGTTTACATAACCCGAGTTTTGCATAGAGTTTTGTTTCCGTGCCGCGCACGTTTTTTGATTTGCTTCTTATATATAATAGAACATCACGGGCAGCTTTTTAGGGCCGACCGTGATGCTTTATCTCATGCGTTCTGTTTCTTTATATAAGCGATAAGCTCGTTTGCCGCGGTGCGGTGTGCGCCCACACCGGGGTGGTCACGGCAGCCGCGATTTTTGAGGTCATCCGTCAGCGACAGAAATTCCGCGTTCGCGTCGCCCGTTTCCGCTTTGTAATCGTCTATGGCCTTTTGCAGCGCCGGGGCAAGCTCCAAGCCGAGCATACCGTAGATCCACACAAGACGGGCGTTGGGGTAATACCCACGCAATTGCTTTAAAAACGCGGTCGCGCCGTGCGCAAAACGCGCTTCGTCTTCGGGGTTCAGCTTACCGTCTTCCGTACGGCGGTTCTGAAACGTCTCGCCGGTTGTTTCATCTGTCCAGGCAGGCTGTGAAAACGCGCCGCAGTCGTTTGTACCAAGGTTGATGAAGACGTAATTCGGCTGCCATTTTGTGAAATCATACGGCTCTTTTGCGCCGAGAGCAATGTTTTTTTCGCCGCTCAAAAGGCCGCAAAGCTGCCCGTAGATGGGCGGAATGGCGCTGTTTGGGTCGTTGTTCCAGCCGCAGCACACGCCCCAGCCACTCTGCGATGAGACACGGATATCGGCGCTTAAAGCACGGGACACCATGACAGCGTAGTTATTTTCCGCGCTGAAGAACATGGAAATCCAGTCTGTTTCCGCTTTCGCGCCGATGTCGCCTTCTCCGCTCGTGATGCTGTCGCCGATGAATTCGATCTTTAAATTGCGCTCCGGCACGGGCAGGAATTCGCCGTCTGTTTCGACGGCGTTAATCTGCAAAACACTCTCCGGGTCGGCGTTCATGGCCTGCGTATCTTTAAAGATGCGCACGTTCTTGACCTTTTCGGGGTCCATGCCGCGGAACACGCACACGCGCTCCGTGCCCTTCTGCGCCATGCGGCGGGAGAAGAACTCGCCATTCACCATAAAGCTGTACCACGGCTCGTGGATGTCCCAATCCGCCGTAAATTCCACCCACAGCTCGCTGCCGCGCACATTAAGCTCTAAGCCCGCCGCCGTCCAGAACAGCGTAAGCGGCGTTAACGAGCCGTTTGTGCGCCCGTGCACAAGGTGCGGAACTTCGGGTAAGGTATATCGCTTGACTTCGCTCATTTTGCCTCCGCCTCGGCAAGCTCCTTCTTATAAAGATACTTGTCAATGTCTTCCTTGATATTGTCCGGAATCTTCTTTTCCACCGGGAATACCGCCGCGTTGATCAGCGTATCGGCATACGTGAGCACAATCTCCAGCGTTTTGCCGAGTGCCTCTGCGGAAAGGAACTCCATGGTATCAAAACGGTTGTGGATATACGCCGCACCTTTTGCACCGTCGCGGGAGAAGTTGATTGCCGGAATGCCGTTATCCGCAAACGGGATGGAATCGGAAGAATAAATGCTCTGGCGCGTCACAGCGGAGAGACCGTTGATTTTGAGCATGTAATCGGTGTAGTGTACGAGGGATTCCTCGCCTGTGACAGCCGCCGTGTTATAGCCGAGGACCGGCGCACCGACGTCAACGTTAATCATGAAGACGTGATCTTTCAGCTCATCCTTGTGGTCGCGCACGAATGCCTTACTGCCCTCGAGTCCAATCTCCTCGCTGCCGTACCAGCAGAACTTTACGGTACGCTTCGGCGGGTGCTGCGCGAACCAACGCGCCGCTTCCATGTTGATGACGGAGCCTGCGCCGTTATCGTATACGCCTTTGGAAAATTCAACGGAGTCATAATGTGCGCCGAAGGAGATAATCTGCTCCGGGTGCTCGGTGCCCTTGATCTCCGCAATCACATTGTGCGACGTGAGTGTAATGTTCTTGTTCTGTACAGTAACCTTTGCGCGGGATGCCCCCTTGTTGACGATCTCCATAGCGTCTACGGTACGCAGCTGCACGGCCGGCACATTGCCGAACGCACGCAGGGCACTACGCAGCTTGCGCTGGTGCAGGTCGGTGTTCTCGAGGTCATCGTGGATATCGCCGTCCATGGTGACGACGGCCGCGGCGCCCGCTTCCATCAGGCTGCGGTACAGCGGCACGCGCAGGAAGCCGTTGACGAGCACGATCTTGCCCTTGACGTTCAGCAGATCGACCGGCAGCGCGTTTTCTACGTAGACGAATTCTGCCGTAAGGCCGTCGGCGGCGGTGCTTTCCGCACACTGGTAGCCGCGCACGGTGTAGCTCTTGTGGTACGGCTCCAGAATCTCGAACGTCGCTTCCACCTCGGCGGATTCGATCTCGAACGGCTCGATGACGGCGGACAAGCCGAAGCTTTCGCACTCCGCTTTCAGAATTTCAGCCGCTTTCAGCTCTTCTGCGGAGCCGGCCACGCGCGTGAAGCCGATCTTATCGAGCAGCGCGAACGCGCGGTTTTCATCATATTTTTTCAATGTAAACAACTGCCTTTCCCTTTGTATTTATTCCTATTATATAGTATACAAAATAAAATGCAAGCGATTTTGCACCAAAATGAAAGTATGCGGATTTAAAAATGCAAAAAGCAGGGTCATTCTCTGCTTTTAGAGGATGATCCTGCAATTTTGCGTATCGATTTACTTAAAATGCCTGCGTACAGACGAATTTGATCTCTTCAATCTCCATGCCGGTCTGGCCGAAGTAGAGCTTGAGATAATTTGTGCCGCCGAACAGTACGCCGATGTCCTGCTCTGCGGTGACGACCTCGCCGTTTGTGCCGTTGATCATGACCATGCCGCGCAGGTTACCGTCTATGAAGATAGACATTGGGATCTGTGCCACTTCATTGGCGTTTGCTTTTACGCGCATGACAAATTTATAGAAGCCGTTCTTTTTATAGCGGATGCCAAGAATGGTGGAAGCGCCCTTTTCTGTGTTGACGTTGGAAATATCGAGCGGTGCTTCGTCGTCAATAAACTGGTATTCGCCGTTGAAATCGACGTAATCTTCACTCGTCTTCTCCGCTTCTGCGGCTTCGCGCTCCTCATCGCTCATGCGGCCGAGGCTGCGCTCCATGACGGGCGAGTTCATGACGATGCGGCAGATGTTCATGGCGGAGCGCACAAGCGCGTCACGCGTCAGTCTGCCGTCTGCAAGGGCGTCGTTCAAATTATCGTGCTGGCTGTTTGAGGCGGCGTCCGCATTGACCATATTGAGGTCGTTCTGCGCGCGCACCTGTGCGGCGACGTTCTCGCGGGTGGCTTCCTCGCCCTCGCGGTCGTTGCCCTTTGCCCACCAGTCGGTCATAACGGTGCCTGTAAAGCCCCACTCGTCGCGCAGAATGGTCGTGAGCAGGTCGAAGTTGCTGGCCGTCCAGATGCCGTTCAAGCCGCCGTAGGTGGACATGACGGAGTATGCGCCGCCCTCTTTTACGGCCGTTTCAAACGCGCGCAGGTAAATTTCACGCAATGCGCGCTCAGAAAGCACGGAATCGATCTCGGTTCTCTTGAACTCCTGGTTGTTGCAGGCGAAATGCTTGATGGTGCCGGTGACGCCGAAGCGGCGCATGCCGCGCAGCTGTGCGGCGGCAAGCTTGCCGGTGAGCAGCGGATCCTCCGAGAAATACTCGAAGTTTCTGCCGTTTAACGGGCTGCGGTGAATGTTGAGGCCCGGGCCGAGAAGCGTATCGACACGGTTTTTGCGCTGCTCCTTGCCCTGCATGGCGAAGAGCTCTTCGTTCAGCTTCTCATTGAAAGTGCAGGCAAGCAAGGTGCCGTTCGGCAGGCTGAACGCAACGGTGCCGCAATCCATACGTATGCCGGAGGGGCCGTCTGCGCAGCAGGCCGTGGGAATGCCGAAGTTGACGAGGTTCTCCGTAACGCCGCCGAAGGCGCCTGCGGTGCCCGCCGTGACCTTCGGGGAGTTCATGCCCTCGCCGCGCATGAGGCAGATGAGGTCTTCATCGGAAAGCTGGGCTACGAAATCCTCAAGCTCTGCTTTACCGTCGAATACATCGCCGAGCTTGATGCCCTTATCGCCCGTATACGGCTTTGCGGGCTTTAATGCTGCCGCGCTGCGGGCCGCCATATCGTATTCGCGCTGCGGTGCGGGCTCGAACGCGATCGCGTTATTGTGGTTTACCATGCGGTCAAACTTCGTGACCGGTGCGCACGCCTGCACGCACGTGCGGGTGACGGTATCTTCTTTCACTTCAAAGCTGCCGGAGAGCTTTGCGCCGCGCACGCAGCCGCCCGTGTAGACGTTGTACGTGCCGCTTTCAAGCACATAGCAGAACCGGTGGCCTGTGACGCCGCTGTCGTCGTAGGAGGCGAGGTTTGCGACCGGGAACGTCAGCGTGAGCGTTTCGCTTTCGCCCGGCTGCAAAGTCTCGGTCTTTGCGAATGCGGCGAGGCTTCTTGCGGCTTTGCCAAGCTTGCCCTGCGGGGCTTCCATGAAGACGGTGACGACCTCTTTGCCCTGCACGTCGCCGGTGTTTTTCACCGTGACCTTCTCCGTGACGGTCTCGCCGTCGAACGTGAAGCTATCGACCGTGCGGGAGAACGTCGTATAGCTGAGGCCGTAGCCAAACGGATACAGCACGCGGTCCTTTGCGAACGTCTCAAAGTAGCGGTAGCCGACATAGATGTCTTCCTTATAAATGACGCGTGTGGGGTCGCCAAAGCCCTCTGTGGACGGGTAATCGCTGATATCGAGCGCGATGGTGTCGCTCAGCTTGCCGCACGGCGTAACAGTGCCCGTGAGGACATCCGCAGCGCCAACGCCGCCCTCCTGGCCGCCCTGCCAAACGTACAGCACAGCGGCGGGGTCATACTCTTTCACCCACTTCATGTCGATGATATTGCCGACATTCAGCAGCACGGCAACGCGCTTAAACGCGCCGCAGACCGCTTTCAGCATTTGGTGCTCGGCGGCGGTCAAAAGATAGCTGCCCTCGGCGGCGCTGTTGTCCTTATCTTCGCCCGCAGTGCGGCCGATGATGACAACGGCGATGTCAGACTTTGCCGCCGCCTGTTCGGCGAGCTCCTGTGTGACGGGCATTTCCTCCTGGCACCACGGCTCCTGCGCCCAGCCCATGCCTTTTTCAAACGGGTGGTCCTTCACCCAGTCGCGGTAGGTCTGCTCCAACTCTGCGTTGACGGAAATGTCCTTGTTTTCCTTTAACGCGTCCAGAATATTTGTGACGTAGCGGGTGTTGACCGCGCCGCCGGAGCCTGTGCCGCTCTTATAGTAATCAAACTGAATTCTGCCGAACACGGAAACACGCTCGCCCTTTTGAATCGGCAGCGCTTTGTTGTCGTTTTTCAGCAGCACGCAGCCTTCCGCCACGGCCTGACGCGCCAACGTGGCGTATTCGTTCCAATCGATCTTATACGGATTGCTCATTTTGATTTTCCTTTCTGCATGATCTATACCGTTCACGGTGTACGTTCTTTGTTATAATGATAAACGATTTTGTGGATTTTATCAAGCTGCACGGTTAAGTTTCTGTTAAAAAAATGTGCGCAAGAAAATTTTCATTGTAAAACGCTTTAAAAACGGTTATGATACATATAGATAGAAACCCTTTACGGAAGGAGTTACCGTTATGCCTGCTTTTTATACCCATTATCGCTTTGGCTGCGATGTTTTAAAACAGCTGCCGGAGGACATCCGCAGCATTTGCACCGCGCACCGCGGGCTTTTTGACATTGGCTTACACGGACCGGACATCTACTTTTTCTATCGACCCGTTCTGCCGAACAAGGTGAACCGCATCGGCTATGCGGCACACAAGCGCTCCGGGCGCTACTTTTTACAGCGCGCACAGAAGGTCATTGCGTCTGCGCATGACAAAGATGCTGCCCGCGCGTATTTCTACGGGCTTTTGTGCCACCTTACGCTGGATTCCATCTGCCACCCGTACATTCACACGGCAATGAAGGAGTTCAACGTCACGCACGCGGCGACCGAGACTGCTTTCGACCGCGCTTTATTACTCAAAGACGGCAAGGACCCGCAGCACTTTGACCCGTGCGGACACTTTGAGGTGAACACGCGCAACGCCGCCGTGATCACGCCCTTCTACACGCCGGAGGCCACCGTGGCGCTGACCGAAAAGAGCATCTCCTCCATGGTGTTTTACGGACGCGTGCTGTTCACGCCGAACAAAGCGCTGCGCCGTGCGATCGACACCGGGCTTTACATCACGTTTCACCACGACGCCATTGCCGATATGATGATGACCACGCAGGACGTGCCGAGCTGCAAGCTGTGCACGGAGCACCTTATCGAACTGTACGGCAAAGCACTGGAGCTTGCGAAAACGCTTTTCCCGGCTGCGCAAAAGCTGCTCCAAAACGAAAAAGTCTCCTGTCCGGAGCTTGACCGCACATTTGACGGCTGATTTCAAATTTTTACCAAAATGCCCGTCATGCAGGAGCCAAAACGTTCTGCACGGCGGGCATTTTATTTCCCGGGTTTTACCCTATAGCAAAAGCTCCCGTTCACGAAAGCCTGTGAACGGGAGCTTTGATTTTCACTTACAGATCCAATCAGATTTCCGGCTCTACCAGATGGCAGGCGCAGAAATGACCCGGACGAATTTCACGCAGCTGCGGCTTCGACTCTCTGCACTTGTCGCAGGCAACCGGGCAACGGCCGGCAAAGTTGCAGCCCTTCGGCGTGTTGATCGGGCTCGGCACGTCGCCGGAAAGAATCTGGCGGTGCTTCTGCGCTTCTGCACTCGGGTCCGGAATCGGCACTGCGGAAAGCAGAGCCTTGGAGTACGGATGCAGCGTGTGCGCATACAGATCGTCGGAAGAAGCGAGCTCAACGACATTGCCGAGGTACATAACGGCGATACGGTCGCTGATGTACTTGACGATGTTGAGGTCATGCGCAATGAAGAGGAACGTCAGTCCAAGCTGCTGCTGCAGGTCGTGCAGCAGGTTGATGATCTGGGACTGGATGGAAACGTCCAGTGCTGAGATCGGCTCATCGCACACGATGAATTCCGGCTCGATAGCGAGCGCACGGGCAATGCCGATACGCTGGCGCTGACCGCCGGAGAACTCATGCGGGAAGCGGTTGGCGTGCTCTTTGTTCAGGCCGACCAGCTCGAGGAGCTCGTATACGCGCTCCTGACGGCGCTTTGCGTCGTACATGCCGTGGATGACCATACCCTCTTCAATGATGGAGGAAACAGTCATACGCGGATCCAGAGAAGCGTACGGATCCTGGAAAATGATCTGCGCTTTTTTCGCATACTTGAAACGCGTTGCGGCGTTTTTCAGATTCAGCTCTTCGCCGGCATAGTAGAGCTTGCCGGACGTTGCGGGATAAATGCCCATGGCCACACGGCCGAGCGTGGACTTGCCGCAGCCGGACTCGCCGACAAGGCCGAGCGTTTCGCCTTTATAAATATCGAGAGAAATGTGGTCGACGGCCTTCAGCATACCGCCGGAAACCTTAAAGTGCTTGCATACGTCGTCCAGAACGATCAGTTTTTCATTACTGCTCATCCGGCTCACCCCTTTCTGCTGCGCTCGGGCAATCGGGATGGAGCAGCCAGCATGCTGCCTCATGACCCTCGCCCACCTTGAATACCGGCGGCTGCTCCTCATGACAAATCTTCATGCAGTGTGTGCAGCGGGCACCGAAACCGCAGCCCTTCGGCGGGTTCAGCAAATCCGGCGGTGTGCCGGGGATGGAAACAAGGCGCTGGGTCTTGTTCATATCCACGGACGGCAGGCTCTTTAACAATGCCTGCGTGTACGGGTGCGCATTGCGGTAGAAAATATCCTCGCAGGTGCCGGTCTCTACAACCTTACCTGCATACATGACCGCCACGCGGTCTGCCATGGACGCCACGACGCCGAGGTCGTGCGTGATGAGGATAATCGCGGTGCTGGTCTTCTCTTTGATCTCGGCGAGCAGATCCATAATCTGCGCCTGAATGGTCACGTCCAGTGCGGTGGTCGGCTCATCGGCAATGAGGAGCTTCGGGTTGCAGGAAAGTGCCATTGCAATCATGGCACGCTGACGCATGCCGCCGGAGAATTCGTGCGGATACTGCTTTGCACGCTCTTCCGGGTTCGGAATGTTAACAAGGGAGAGGTACTTAATGGCTTCCGCCTTCGCCTCTGCCTTGGAAAGATGACGGTGGTGCTGAATGGCCTCGACAATCTGCTTGCCGACGGGCTTTGTCGGATTCAGGCAGGTCATCGGGTCCTGGAAGATCATGGAAACTTCCTTGCCGCGAATCTTCTGCATTTCTTTTTCGTTCGCGGCTACGATGTCGTGCTCGCCGAGCTGCACGCTGCCCTCTTTAATCCTTGCGGGCGGCATGGGGTTCAGCTTCATGATGGTCTGCGCCGTGACGCTCTTGCCGCAGCCGGACTCACCGACGATGGCGAGCACTTCGCCCTCGCTCAGCGAGAATGTGACGCCGCGGACAGCCTTGACCTCACCGGCGTAGGTATCGAAGGAAACGTGCAGGTTCTGCACATCTAATACTTTATTCATGTTGAATTACCTCCTCAAGCGCGGGTCAAATGCATCGCGCAGGCCGTCGCCCAACAGGTTGAAGGAAAGCATTGTAAGGCTGATGGCAACTGCCGGCACAACAAGCTGGTACGGATACGTCATGAACACGGCCTGACCGCCCTGTGCCAGAACGCCCCAAGACGGCTGCGGAACCGGAACACCGAGACCGATGTAGGAAAGGAATGCCTCGGTGAAAATCGCGCTCGGAATTGCGAGGGTGACGTTGATGATGATAACGGAAAGCGCATTCGGAATGAGGTGCTTTGCAATGATCCTGGAGCTCTTTGCGCCCATGGCTTCTGCCGCCACGATAAACTCCTGGCTCTTGAGCTGGAGCACCTGACCACGCACAAGACGTGCCATGCCGGTCCAGCCGGTGATGCCGTAGGCGACGACCATGGTGAAGATGCCCTTCGGGAGCACCATCATCAAAAGGATAACGACGATGAGGTACGGAATACCGTTGACGATCTCCACGATACGCATCATGATGGTATCAACCGCACCGCCGATGTAACCGGAAATACCGCCGTAGATCAGGCCGACGATGAGGTTGACGAACACGGCTGCGAACGCGATCATCAGAGAGACGCGGCCGCCTTCAAAGGCGCGCAGGAAAAGGTCACGGCCGAGGTTATCGGTGCCGAAATAGTGTACATGGTGCTGTCCCTCATAACGGGGATCTGTACAAACTGTCATGAAGCCCTTGTTGACTTCGCCAAGGTGCTGTTCACGGCTCTCAAACGGAGAGAAGAACGGCACGATGATGCAGGAAAGGATGAGGAGCACGATGATGAAGAAGCACACAACGGCAACTTTGTTTTTCATCAGTCTGCCGATGGCGTCTTTCCAGAAGGTCGTGCTCGGGCGGGAAATGCCCTCGCGGCGAGCGGAGTCGGAACCGATCCACTCAAAACGGCTTTTATCTATCTGTGTCATACTCAGCCCTCCAATTTCACGCGCGGATCAATGAGACCATACGCGATATCGACTACGAGGTTCGCAACAATGAGGAACGCGCCGTAGAAAACCGTGGTGCCGCAGATCATGGTGTAATCGAGACCCTGAATGCTCTGCACGAAATACTTGCCGAGGCCCGGAATACCGAAAACGCTTTCTACAACGAAGCCGCCGGTGAGGATGCCTGCCGTGATCGGGCCGAGGACCGTGACGACCGGCATGATGGCGTTGCGCATTGCATGCTTAAAGATGATGCCGCTCTGGGAAAGGCCCTTTGCCTTAGCGGTCTTGATGTAATCCTGACCGAGAACGTCCAGCATGCTGGTACGCATCAGACGGGAGATCGTCGCGAGAGAACCGAAGCCGAGTGCGATAACCGGGAGAATGTGGCTGTTGAAGCCTTCCCAGCCGGTAACGGCGAAAAGGCGCATGCCCGTTGCCTGATACATCTTGAGGCCGAGGAAATACTGCAAAATAGAGGCCACAACGAACGACGGAACGGAAACACCGAGCAGTGCAATAATCATGGCAACTGTGTCGGATGCCTTGCCGCGCTTAATAGCTGCAAGTGTGCCGAGCAGTACGCCGCCGATGAAGGCAAAGCAAATGGAACGGATACCGACGTCAAACGAAATGGCAAATGCTTCGGTGATCATCAATGTGACCGCACGGTTATAGGTAAGGGAAACGCCAAGGTCGCCCTGCACAACATTACCGATATAAATGAAGAACTGCTGCCATACGGGCTTATCAAGGCCGTATTTCGCATAAAGCGCTTCCATCTGTGCCGCGGGAAGCTGCTTTTCACCGGTGAACGGGTCGCCCGGAAGAAGCTGCATCATGAAGAATGTGATCGCGACCAACAGGAACAGGGTAACAATGGAATAGCCCACGCGCTTTAAGATGTACTTAGTCATGTGCAATCCACCTCTCTTTGATAGTTTAATAGAATGATTAAAGGTTATGCGGACAAAGCCGCCGACGTTTTTGGGAACGATGCCGCCAAAGCGTCCGCGGCCTTGTCCGATAAACGACAATATGACAATATAACAAAAAATGTGCGCAAAAGCTCGGAAATTATTCTGCCGCCTTTGGCACATCAATTTTGTGAACTTAGCGAATGCAGCTTGTATTGCCGTTCGCGGAAATCCCCAAAATTTCGGGGAAACAAGGCTTTACTCACCCAACACAGTGATGCGTATATCACCTAAAAGTGTTGAAGTAAAAGATTAAAAGAATAAATACAGTTCGGTGCGGCGCACCCTTTTAAGATACACCGCAAGCCGTAACCGTATTTGAATTTCTTTTAAGTATCCGGGTCAGCGCCCGTAAGGTTTTCGATTAGGAAAGCTTTACGTAAACAGCGTTGATATCCTGGAACGTAGATCTGTGCATACCGCCCTTGATCTTATCGGAGCAAGCATAGGACGGAGCTCTCCAGAAGGCCGGGCCGATCGGGAGCTGATCCGCAATGATCTGCTCGCACTCGATGAAGTAGGACTCACGCTTTTCGAGGTCGGTCTCCTTGGCTGCGAGGTCGATGAGCTCATCGTATCTCTCGTTGGAGAAGCCGGTCTGGTTGTTGCCGCCATCGGTGACCCACAGGTCAAGGAAGGTGTTCGGGTCGTTGTAGTCCGGGCCCCAACCGGTGAGGGACATGACATAGTTGCCGGTCGTACGGTTCTGAGCACCCTGCTTGGTGATCATGGAGTTAACGGCAACCTCGATGCCGAGAACCTGTCTCCACTGCTCCTGATAGAAGGAAGCTTCTGCAATAGCCGTTGCGGAGTCGCCGCAGTCGATGGAGAGGTGAGCGGAGAGATCGTCTACCGTGCAGCCGAGCTCGGAGAGAGCCGTTGCAAGGTATTCCTTAGCCTTTTCCTGGTCACGGGACGGCGCATACAGCTCGCCGACCTTAGAGGCAAAGGGGGTGCCGTCAGCAGCGGCAACACCGGGCGCCGTGAAGGAAGTCATCGGCTCGTTATCGTTCTGCCAAATCGTATCAATTTCCTTCTGCGCGTCAATTGCATTGAACAGTGCACGACGGAGATTTACATTGGAGAGATACTGGTCATTGTTGTTGAAGTAAATGTAGAATGCGGAACCATCCGTATAAGACTGAATCGTAGCACCTGCTGCTGTAGCCTGCTTGATGAGTTCGCCGGTGCCGAGACCGACCATATCCAGGTCGCCTGCGAGGAAGGAGGAGAGAGCTGCGTTGGCATCGGTGATGATCTTCCAATCGATCTCTTCAACTTCTACGTCTGCTGCGCCGTGCCATGCATCGTTTTTCTGCATAACGATCTTATCGTTGTGGCTCCACTCAGTAAGAGCGAACGGGCCGTTCGTGCAGAAGTACTGCGCTTCGGTGGAGTAGAGGTCTGCGCCTACAGCCTCATAGAATCTCTGGTTAATCGGAGCAAGGGTGCCGAAGGAGAACAGGAACAGTGCGTACGGAGTCGGCTGCTCCAGGGTAACCTCAAGGGTATAATCATCGACAACCTTTACACCAACTTCGTCCCAAGCAACTTCACCGTTGAAGTACTTTTCAGCGTTCTTGATGAAGTAGAGAAAGTAAGCGTAATCAGAAGCAACATCCGGGTTCAAAGCCTGACTCCAAGCAAACTCGAAGTCCTTCGCCGTAACCGGGTCGCCGTTTGTCCAAACGCCGTCCTTACGGAGGTGGAAAGTGTAGGTGAGGGTATCCTCATCGTAGTCCCAGCTCTCAGCTGCGCCCGGGACTGTGTTGTCGTCATCGTCGAGGGAGACGAGGTTCTCATACATGTGCTTGAACAAGGAGAACTCAATGGAGTATGTGGAGGTCAGGGTGTTCAGGCCTGTCGGCTCTATACCTGCGTTCAGGCTGATGGTCTTTGCAGCGTCTACGGTCTTCGGGGTGAAGATTGCCGTAGCGTCACCGGATGCAGCCGGGGTGGAATCTCCGGAGGCGGTGGACTCGGTGGATTCTGCGCTGCTTTCAGAAGCTGTGCTGCTCTCGGTAGATGCCGTGGAGCTGGAGCTGTTGCCGCCGCACCCAGCGAATGCGGAAACAACCAACGCCGCGGACAGAACCAGAGCTAAAACCTTTTTCAGTTTCATTTCTTGTTCCTCCTAATGTGATAGGTGATAGAATTATGAAATTTTCGTTCAAAGAAAATTCATATTGCATACATGATACAGCATAAAGCGCTAAATCGCAAGTGGCAAAACTATGGAAATCCTGTCCTAATTTTCGTGTATTTTTGTGAATTATGACCTTGAGGCATATACACACCGTGCAGTTTTTCATGATAGTATTGCAATTTTGTAATTAAATCCGCCCAAAATCCGCCAAAAAAAGCCGCGTCAGGGGCATGTCCTCTACAAAAATACAAGTTTCCGCGTATTGTGCACGAACGACGGATAGAAACCGAATTCCTGCATTTTACGGCGAAATTCGACAAGTTTTCTCCTGTTTTTGAAAGAGAACGCGCAAAAATGCAGTTTACTCGGAAAATATGTTGGACATTTTCGAAGTTTTGTCCACCTGCCTCTCCCCTATGTGCGCTGTTTTCTATGCGTTTTTTGCTGCAAAGCCATCCTATATATAATAGTATGTGATATTCCAATATCGATATAGAATACGGATTTTTGCTTTAGTTTGCATCAGATGTCCTTCACTATGCATGCTTACCGGTTTTTGTGCAACTGCTGAAAACAAAACAGAACCCCTTCGCCGTGCAGACGAAGAGGTTCCGTAATGCAAATTTAAAATCAGCCGTGGATGGAGTAGTTCGGGGCTTCCTTCGTAATCTGAATGTCGTGCGGATGGCTTTCCTTCAAACCCGCACCCGTAATGCGCACGAACTGTGCCTTCTCGTGCATTTCCGGGATATTTGCGCAGCCCACATAACCCATGCCGGAGCGCAGACCGCCGACCATCTGATAAATGGTATCTGCGAGCGGTCCCTTATAAGGCACACGGCCCTCGACGCCTTCCGGAACGTACTTCTTGTTGTTTGCCTGGAAGTAGCGGTCGCTGGAGCCCTTACCCATAGCGCCCAGAGAGCCCATGCCGCGGTAGACCTTGAACTGTCTGCCCTGATAGAGCTCGTACTCGCCGGGGGTCTCCTTGCAGCCTGCAACAAGGGAGCCGAGCATAACAACGCTTGCACCTGCTGCGAGCGCCTTGACGATATCACCGCTGTACTTGATGCCGCCGTCTGCGATAACCGGAACGCCGTATTCTGCCGCCGCGCATGCTGCATCATACACAGCCGTGACCTGCGGCACACCGATGCCGGCGACCACACGGGTGGTGCAGATGGAGCCCGGGCCGATGCCGATCTTTACGCAGTCTGCGCCGGCTTCGATAAGCGCACGGGTGCCCTCTGCCGTTGCAACGTTACCCGCAATGAGTTGAAGGTCCGGGTATGCTTTCTTGACCTTTTTCACTGCTTCGATGATGCCGCTGTTGTGACCGTGTGCAGAATCGAGCACGACAACGTCGACCTGTGCTTCCACAAGGGCAGCAACGCGGTCCAGAACGTCGGCCGTAGCGCCGATAGCCGCGCCGCAGAGCAGACGGCCGCCGTCGTCTCTTGCAGAGTTCGGGTACTGCACAGCTTTTTCAATATCTTTAATCGTGATGAGACCCTTCAGATAGCCCTTTTCATCGACAATCGGAAGCTTTTCGATTCTGTGGTGGCGCAGGATCTCCTGTGCATCCTTGAGGGTGGTACCGACCGGCGCGGTGACAAGGTGATCCTTCGTCATGACGTTTTCGATCTTCTGGTCGAAATCGGAGCCGGACATGAAGCGCAGGTCGCGGTTCGTGATGATGCCGACGAGCTTGCCGTTTTCGCAGATCGGCACGCCGGAGATCTTGTAGCGGCCCATGAGGTTATCCGCCTCGCGCACGGTGTTCTCCGGCGCAAGGAAGAACGGATCAACGATAACGCCGTTCTCGGAGCGCTTGACCATATCGACCTGATCGGCCTGACGCTCAATGGACATGTTCTTGTGAATGATGCCGATGCCGCCCTCACGCGCGATGGCGATGGCCATATCCGCTTCCGTGACGGTATCCATAGCCGCCGTCATGATGGGGGTGTTCAGCTTGATCTTCTTTGTGAGATGAGTGGAAATGTCTACCTGACTGGGCAGTACGTGTGATTCTGCCGGGATCAGAAGAACGTCGTCAAAGGTGAGCCCCTCTTTGACAAACTTAGAGGTGAATTCTGTGTTCAGCATACCGTCAACCATCCTTTCGCCTTGTGCACCGTGTTTTTTGTTGTCTTCATGCGGAAAATCTCGCATGCCGCATAGGAAAAATTCTCCGGCAGGCCGGAGAAAAATATATTATTTGATATAAGATTGTACCACTTTCGCGGTACATTTTCAACCGTTTTGTCCGCGAAAAAACAGAGATACTCCGCCGAGCGTTCCGCGCCCTTTTTGGGGAAAAGCCACAAAAAGCAGTTTTATATGGCTAACTTATGGTTTTTGGGGCGATTTTTGCGGCGTTTTGACAGACCGAACTTCTAAAAACGCGTCTCCATATCTCGCCCAATTTTTTCGAAGAAAGCTTGACTAAATACTTTGTGTGTTTGCTCTTTGGCGGCACTCCCCTTTATAATATATTAGAAAGCGTTCTCTTTGTAAAAAAACTTCATACGGAAATTACAAAATCTCTTGACACTCTGCCCGGTTTGAGATACCCTAAAACTATTATATCAAACGAATATCTCCCGTGCCCGACCTGTTTTTTACGCGCACGGCATATTTTCCGCGCTTTCCCTATTACACTCGGCCGCATTTGGCCAAAAGGATGGTTTTTCATGAACAAGCTTCGCAGACTGCGCTCCATCTCTCCGGAGGCGGCGGAAACGCTGCGCCTTGCCGGCGTACAGGGCATTTTCTGGGCAGCCATGGCGGTGGGCAACTACCAAACGGTTTACCTGCAAAGCATTGGCTTTCCCGCTACGGATTTTGGCTTACTAAACGCCATTGCCTGTGCCGTCGCCATTTTTGCCATGACGTTTTGGGGCACGGTGAGCGACCGCATCGGCAGCGTGCGCAAAATCGTCATTTTAACGCTGACGCTCGGCTGCGGCCTGTTTATTTTTGTGCCGCTCATCCCCACGGGGCAGCCGTACTCAACGCTGCTGTTTTTGATTTTGATCCCGATTATCAACTTTTTCCGCGTACCGATGTCGCCGTTTGTCGATAACCTTACGGTGCGCAACTGCGCAGAGCACCGCCTGAATTACGGCATGGTGCGCAGCAGCGGCTCGCTTTTGTTCGCCATTGCCGGTGTCATCACCGTAAACGCGCTCATTCCGGCAGCCGGTGTGCCCTCCACATTCTGGGTGATGGGCATTGTGATGATTCCTGCCATTGTACTGACGTACTTCTGCTTTGAGCCGCAAAGCGGCAAGCGCGTGAAAAAGAGCGCGGCTGGTGCAAGCGGGCTGCTGAAAAACTACGCGTACATGGCATTCCTTATTTTCGCGTTCTTCTTCCAGATGGCCGTGGCATTTGAATCGAACTTTTTGACGTACTACATGGCGGATATTCAAATTGATACCGTCAACCTCGGTCTTATCCTCTCCGTGCGCGCCATGATGGAAATTCCATTCCTGTTCTTCATCGGCCGCCTGCGCCGCCGTATCAAGATGAAATACCTCATCATGCTTTCTGCGATTTTGATGGCGACGGAATGTCTTTGCTTCTGCTTCCTTGTGAATTCGCTGCCGACCATGCTGGTGTTTGCCGCGTTTTACGGCCTTGGCAACGGCGCATTCCTCGGCACGGGCACGAACTACATCTACGAACTCGCACCCGTTGAGCTGCGTGCTACGGCGCACAGCCTGTTCATTTCCGTGGCGCAGATCTCCGGCATCCTCGGCAATCTGCTTGGCGGCGTGCTGTTTGACACCATCGGCGGCAAGGCGTTCTATGGCGTGACGGCCAGCGTATTCCTCGTTTCCGTCGCGATCTTCGCCGCAAGCTTTCTCTTCCACCGCGGTAAAAAGGAAACGGCTGCGGCATGATCTTTAAATATCCTGTGCTTTTAAAGGCTCGCTTCGGCGGGCCTTTTGTTTTGTTTGAAAACGCCCGATCTCTGTTTATTGTATATGCCGAAATGACGCTTCCAACCCATTTTACGCTGTTTTTTAGCGCACCGGCACGCAACATGTCGTAAAAATGTATGCGTAAAGCATTTTGCCTTTCCATATATGGCCGATACCTTGTGAAAAACTTTGTTTTTTCCACTATACCGTGTGCTTTTCCACACTTTCCACCGAGTTTTCCACACCACATTTTTCCAAATTTATGTATATTTATACACTGCGCTTTCGTGTTCGAATTCGGCCGTTTGTTCGCGTATCGCGGACACCTTTGGGCGTATCTGTCGAAAACTGTCCGCAGTCGGTTATACATACGTTCGATGCTGTTGAATATTCTTTCACTTCTTTTAACCCAAAATTAGTTTTCCACATATCCGCAGAAAAAGTTTTGCACATGGTGATGACGAAAATGAGCGCCTTTTGGAAACCCTTGTCGTTTTACCCTGTTTTGCATCATTTTACCTATTTTGCGGCACACTGGGTAAAGCGAGCATTTCTATATTCAGACAGCAAAAGAGGCACACGCATTTTACCTTGCATGTGCCTCTTTTATCCATTATTGAATTTGCGGAAAGTTTATTTCTTCGGGACGATGACTTCCTTGCCGCCCATGTACGGACGCAGAGCTTCCGGAATACGGACGCTGCCGTCTGCCTGGAGGTTGTTCTCAAGGAACGCGATGAGCATACGCGGCGGTGCAACGACCGTGTTGTTCAGCGTGTGGGCAAGGTATTTGCCGTTTTCGCCGTTTACGCGGATGCGCAGGCGGCGAGCCTGTGCGTCGCCGAGGTTGGAGCAGCTGCCGACCTCAAAATACTTCTTCTGACGCGGAGACCAAGCCTCAACGTCCACGGACTTGACCTTCAGGTCTGCGAGGTCGCCGGAGCAGCACTCGAGCGTGCGGACCGGAATATCCATGCTGCGGAACAGGTCTACGGTGTTCTTCCAGAGCTTGTCGTACCACATCATGGAGTCTTCCGGCTTGCAGACGACGATCATTTCCTGCTTTTCAAACTGGTGAATGCGGTAAACGCCGCGCTCCTCAATGCCGTGTGCGCCTTTTTCCTTACGGAAGCACGGAGAATAGCTGGTCAGCGTGAGTGGCAGCTCAGCTTCCGGCAGGATCTGGTCGATGAACTTGCCGATCATGGAGTGCTCGCTGGTACCGACAAGGTACAGGTCTTCGCCCTCGATCTTATACATCATGGAATCCATTTCTGCAAAGCTCATAACGCCGGTGACGACGTCGCTGCGGATCATATACGGCGGGATAACATACGTGAAACCGCGGTCGATCATGAAATCACGCGCATAGGCGATAACAGCGGAGTGCAGGCGCGCGATGTCGCCCATCAGATAATAGAAGCCGTTGCCCGCAACGCGGCGTGCAGCATCCAGATCGATGCCGTTGAAGCTTTCCATGATCTCCGTGTGGTACGGAACCGGGAAATCCGGCACGACCGGCTCACCGAAGCGCTCGACTTCAACGTTTTCGCTGTCGTCCTTACCGACCGGCACGCTGGCGTCGATGATATTCGGGATCGTCATCATGATCTTGAGAATTCTCTCGTCGAGCTCTTTTTCCTTCGCTTCCGCGGCAAGCAGCTCATCGGACTGCGCCTTGACCTGCGCCTTGACTTCCTCGGCCTCGGCCTTCTTGCCCTGGCCCATCAGTGCGCCGATCTGCTTGGAGAGCTTATTTCTGGAAGCGCGCAGGCCGTCGGCCTTCTGCTGTGTGGCGCGCTTTTCAGCGTCCAGCTCGATGACTTCATCGACGAGCGGAAGCTTTGCGTCCTGGAACTTTTTCTTGATATTCTCGCGGACAACGTCCGGGTTTTCTCTCAAAAACTTAATATCGATCATTTTTGAACATTCCTTTCGGTTATTTGTGGCTTTTTAAGCGTTTTTCTTGGTTTTGGGGCTGGTTTCGCATCGCGAAACTCCAAAAAGCACAACTAATTTCATTCTAAAAGGCTTTGCCTTTTCGGGAGACCCCTTAATAGGGTCTCCCACGAGCAAACAGTCCACCGGACTATTTGCTCTCCCATCCTGATTCTTGATTAGGCAAAAGTATTTCGAGCTCTGCGGAGCTCGACCAAAGGTTTCACCTTTGAAAACTGTAACCGAACGTGTGCGTTCGGTTTAAGCTTCTTGAAAAAGCTTGAGCAAAACTTTTAGCCCCGTTTACTTTGGCTCTGCGATTATTCGCCCGTTTTATCGGTCAATTTCAACTCATACAGCAGGTTCTTGAGGTCTTCCTCGCCGTAAAACTCGATCGTCAGCGCTGCTTTTTTCTTTGTGCCAGAAATATGCACCACGCGGTTTAAAACGTCTCTAAGCGCCAATTCAGCCTCATCGTAATAGCGGATGCGGCGCTTTGCGGGCTTATCGGTTTTTTCGGGCTTCTCCTCGTTTGCGCGCTTCGCCATTTTTTCCAGCTCGCGCACAGAGATGCCCTCCATAGTGACGCGTCTTGCCGCCGTTTTCATCTGGTCTTCATTCTTGAAGCTCAGCAGCGTTCTGGCGTGGCCCGCGGTCATTTCGCCGCGCTCCAGCATATTCTGCACGTCCTCCGGCAAGTTTAAAAGCCGCAGCGCATTCGTGATCGCCGGGCGGGATTTCCCCACCGTTTTTGCGATCTCCTCCTGCGTGAAATCGAAGTTATCCATCAGCATTTTGTAGCCGTTTGCTTCTTCCAGCGGCTTCAGGTCCTCGCGCTGCAGATTTTCGATCAGCGCCAGCTGCATTACTTCGCTGTCCGTAAGGTCGCGGATAACCGCCGGCACCGTCGTCAGCCCCGCCATGCGGGAGGCACGCCAACGTCGCTCGCCTGCAACGATCTGATAGCCGCCGGAAAGCAGCGGGCGCACCAAAATCGGCTGCAAAACGCCGTGCTGCGCAATGGAATCTGCCAGCTCGGTCATCGCGCCGTCGTCAAAGCTTTGGCGCGGCTGCGTGCGGTTCGGCTCTAAATCGTTTATGCTGAGCTCCACCGCGCCGGTGTCGTCCTCACGCGCATTATCATAGAAAATTGCGTCCAGCCCCTTGCCGAGGCCGCCTTTTTTTGCCATTGCGAAAGATCATCTCCTTCTTGTCGCATTTATGCGATACCACACGATTTTGCGTGTAATACCGTTTTCACCGCCAAAATCAGCGGTTTTTCTTCAAAATTTCATCCACAAGCGCGCCGTATGCGATGCATCCCTTATTGGACTTATCGTAGTACAAAATCGGCTGCCCGTAGCTTGGCGCCTCGGAAAGACGCACCGTGCGCGGAATGACCGTTGCAAATACCTTGCGCGGGAAATACTTTTTGATCTCCGTCACGACCTGCTGTGTCAGGTTCAGTCTGCCGTCGTACATCGTCAGCAGCACGCCTTCCAACTCTAAGCGGTCATTGTAGCGGCGCTTTACGGCCTGTACGGAGCTCATCAGCTGTGAAAGGCCCTCCAGCGCGTAATATTCGCACTGCACCGGGATCAAAACGGAGTCCGAAGCGTTCAGCGCGTTCGTCGTGATAAGCCCCAGCGACGGCGGGCAATCGATGATGATATAGTCAAATTCTGTGCGCAGCGGTGCCAAAGCCTTCTTTAAAACGGATTCGCGTCCGTTTAAATCTGCAAGCTCGATCTCCGCCGCGGCCAGATCCGCCTTAGACGGGATGACAGAAAGCTTTTCAAATTTCGTTTCGAGAACGGCATCTTCGCCCTTTGCCCCGTTGATGAGAATGTCATACGAGGTCGTTTTCAGCGTTCGGCGGTCAAAACCCACGCCGCTTGTGGAGTTGCCCTGCGGGTCAATATCGACCAAAAGCGTCTTTTTCCCTTTTGCGCCGAGCCATGCGGCAATATTTACCGCGCTGGTGGTCTTACCCACGCCGCCTTTTTGGTTTGCCACGGCAATTACCTTGCTCATGTACCGCGCTCCTTTCCTTCTTCTTTCTATTATATAGGATATTGTAGCACATATCCGGCGCGGAATAAAGAGAAAAGTTCATTTTTTTGCAATGTTTCATGTGAAACAGCGTACTTTTTGCCGTGTGTCGACGAAATTTGATGTTTCATGTGAAACGTGGGGCTATTTGCAGCAAAAAACAGCCGCAAAAAGCACAGAAGGACTGCCGGCGTTTGCCGACAATCCTTCTGTGTTGTGGGAAATGAATAAGGGAATGGGTTTACCTCGTACTCAAATTTAAGTTTGCGTGCTTTTTAGCTTGCCTTGTGTGCAGACGATTTCGGGATGCGGACGACGCATTCGTAATACTCGTCCGTCTCCTTGCGCTGAAAAGCCGCGCCGATGCCAGCCTCTTTCATGGTGCGCACAGCATGGTCGATCGTATTGAGGAACAGGCGAACGTCCTTTGCGATGAACGTTCTTTTCGACTTCTTCGCCTGTCCCTCCTGCTCCAAAAGTGATTTGATATACGCATCTGTCTGCGCCACGTTCATCTTGCGCTCTACAACGACTTTCAACGCCGCCATGCGTTTCTCCGGGTCTTCCACTCTAAGCAAGGCGCGTGCATGGCGTTCTGTCAGGTGATTTTCCAGCACTATGCGCTGTTCTTCGCCGGAAAGACGCAGCAAGCGGATTTTATTTGCGAGCGACGGCTGGCTCATGCCAAGCCTGCGCGCGGCCTCTTCCTGCGTCATGGAACGCTCCTGCATCAAGGCGTAAATCGCCGCGGCCTCCTCAAAAAAGTTCAGGTCACTGCGCTGCATGTTTTCAATAAGTGCCAGCACCGCGCCGTCCTGCGGAGAAAGCTCCTGCACAATGGCCGGAATGGTTTTGAGCCCCGCCATGCGTGCAGCGCGCCAACGGCGCTCCCCCGCTACCAAAATATAGCGGTCGCGGTCTCTGCGCACAAGGATCGGCTGCAAAACGCCGTTTTGGCGGATGCTTTCTGCAAGCTGCAAAAGCTCGTCCTGTGGAAAATCAAGCCTTGGCTGTGCGGGGTTTGGCACGATTCTATCCGGGGAAAGTTCCAAAAGCTTTTTCTTTTCTGTAAATGCCATACGCCGCACCTCCTGCTCAAAATTCATTATAAAGAAGTTGTTCTGTTTGAAGGTTTGTCCTCTTTACAGGACATAGCTTATCACAACGCAAAGGCAGATTTTGCCGCAATGTGTCAGCGTGCAAAAAGTTTTTCTTGCTTTTTTCAAACGCAGTGCTATAATAATGAAAATATATAAAAGGGAAATGTGCCGAAAAAGCGCGCATTTCCACTATTTTTAAAGAAAAGGAGCGAAAGAACATGATCTATGCAGAAACCGAAGTGAAACTGAAAAACGGGTGCACCGCCGTCGTACGCAATGCGCGCCCAGAAGACGCCGAGCAGCTGATCGAATACCTGCGCACAGTTTCAGGCGAATCCCCCTTCTTGCTGCGCGAACCGGACGAGGTGAATTTCACCGTAGAGCAGGAACGCACGATTTTGCAAAGCAAAATAGACAGCCCGAACGAGATCATGCTCGTCGCTTATGTAAACGGTGAGCTTGCGGGCAACTGTGCGTTGGCGTCACACGGCGACAAACGCCGCGTAAAGCACCGCTGTTCCGTCGCTATCGCACTGTATGAAAAGTATTGCAATTTAGGACTTGGGCGTATATTATTAAACACGCTAATTGAACTTGCTGTGCAGTGTGGTTACACGCAGGCAGAACTCGGCGTGATCGAAGGCAACGAACGCGCAAAACACGTTTATGAAAGTCTCGGTTTTAAAGAATATGGCTTTTTACCAAATGCTATGCGCTACAAAGACGGCACCACGCGCGGCGAATACTACATGGTAAAAGAGTTGTAAGTTCCACGTGAAACTACGGCAGGAGAATAAAATGGAAAACAAAGACCAATGGCTCAACTGGGCCATCGAACTGCAAAGCTTAGCGCAGGCAGGTTTAACCTACGGCAAAGATGTTTTTGACCTAGAGCGTTACACGCGTATTCGTGAAATTGCCGCTGAAATCTTGTCTATGAAAAGCGAGATTCCGGTAGAAACCGTTAAAACTCTATTCTGTAATGAAACCGGGTATCAAACACCGAAGCTAGATACCCGCGCGGCGATTATTGAAAACGGCCGAATTTTACTGGTGCGCGAGCAAAATGGCAAGTGGTCTTTGCCCGGCGGCTGGGTCGATGTGGATAAATCCGTTGGAGAAAACGCTGTTAAAGAGGTTTTGGAAGAAGCCGGATTGCGCGTCACAGCAGACCGTATCATCGCTGTGCAGGACCGAAACCAGCACAATTTGCCGCGCTACGCCTACAATATCTGCAAAATTTTCTTTCTATGTACGCGTACAGGCGGTGAATTTCAATCCAACGTCGAAACGATTGAAAGCCGATGGTATGCGGAAGATAAATTGCCGCAGCTTGCGGAGGAAAAGAACAATGCAGAGCAAATTCGAATGTGCTTTGCAGCTTCCCGCGATCCAAACTGGCACGTTCTTTTTGATTAAAAAACGTCTATGCAAGGAAAAACTCTTGCATAGACGTTTTTACATCGTCTTTTTTATAAATATTTTTTAAAGCCCTTCACTTCGCTGTACCCGATGGCGTCATAGAACTTATGCGCGCCGGTGCGCTGCAGGCCGGAAACTAAAATGCAATAGTGGCATTTTTTCTCCCTGCCCCACGCTTCAATGGCTTCAAACATGCCGCGGCCAATGCCCTTTCCGCGGTACTTTTCGTCCGTGACGACATTTTCGACGAGCAAAATCGGTTTGCAGGTATCGCAGATATCCTCAAAAGCAACGCCAATCAAAGAACCGCAAAGGTCGCCGTTTTCCGTGTTTTCTGCAACCAGCAGATAATTATCCTCGTTCTTTGCGATTTTCTCCATTTTCTCCGCCATTTTCTGCGGGTCTGCCATGGCATCCGAAAGCTGTGCCAAAAGCGGGTTTAACTTCGGAATATCGCTCAATTCGGCTTTGCGGTAGATAATATTCATTCGGCTTCCCCTTTCTGTACTAAAAAGAGCGGCTTTTTCGTGATGGTGCCGCCGTGGCGCGGGTACATTTTCGGCGTAAAGCGCAGCTTGCGCATCACGGCGACAAAGCGTTCGCTCTGCTCCTCGTCCGGCAGAATGAACGGAACCGTTTTGACCACGTCGCAGCCGAGCGAAGATATTGCTTTTCGGGCATATTCCAGCTCATCCGGCAGGCTCGGGCCTTTCATCGCGGCAAAATAGCCCTTCATTTTGATAAGCGGAATGCAATATTCCGCCAAAATGTTCATGTTCGCGACCGCGCGGGCCGTTGCAACATCGAAGCTTTCGCGCAGTTTTACGTCTTTTCCAGCCTCCTCCGCGCGCTTGTGGATGGTCTCCGCCTCAATACCGATGGCATCGCACACCTCACGCAGGAAAACGAGACGTTTATTCAGGGAATCGAGCAAAGTCAGCTCAATGTCTGGGCGCATGATCTTGAGCGGAATGCCCGGGAAGCCCGCGCCGGTGCCCACATCGATGACTTTCGCATTCTTCTTGATCTCAAGCGCTTTTAAAAGCGTCAGGCTATCCACAAAATGCTTCACGACCGCTTCTTCCGGGTCGGTGATGGCCGTGAGATTCATCACGGTGTTACGCTCCAAAAGGAGATCCAGGTACGTCTGGAACTGCTCCGCCTGTGCAGGCGAAACCTTTACGCCGATCTCTTTTGCTTTCGAAATCAGCAGATTTTTAATATTCATAGTTAAAATTTCAGCCTGCCTAATGCAAAGCTGTCCTTTCTAAATTGGTACATAAAAATTGTCCCTTTATCTGTAAACGGCAATATAAATTTTACTTTAATTTGTTTTTTCGTTGTGCGCAGAAAGCCAAATGAGCAGCACGGAAATATCTGCCGGGGAAACACCGGAGATGCGCCCCGCCTGCCCCACGTTTTCTGGGCGCACACGGTTGAGCTTTTCCTGTGCTTCCAGCCGCAAACCGGAGATTTCGGAATAGTCGATCTCCTTCGGCAGCAGCTTCTTTTCTAAGCGCCGCATTTCGGCAATGTCCTGCAGCTGGCGCTTGATGTAGCCCTCATATTTGAGCGCCGTCTCCACGCTTTCAAAAATCTCACGCGGATAGTCCGGCCGCTCCGTATCGATGGGTGTTAAATCCGCATACGTCACCTGCGGGCGGCGCAGCAACTCGGAAAGGCGCACACCTGTAGTGACCGGCGTGGTTTCACATGAAACCAGCACCGCGTTCAGCGCATCCGTCGGCGAAAATACCGTCTTTTCTGCGCGCTTCATCTCTGCTTCTTTCTGTGCCTGCTTCTTCTCAAACTTCGCCCAACGGCGGTCATCGATGAGCCCCAGTTCGCGGCCGATCGGCGTCAAACGCTCGTCGGCGTTATCCTGCCGCAGCACAAGGCGATATTCGGAGCGTGAGGTCATCATGCGATACGGATCGGTAACGCCCTTCGTGATGAGGTCGTCGATGAGCGTTCCGATGTACGAGCCCGCGCGGTCCAAAATAAGCGGGTCACGATTCAAGACTTTCAGCGCGGCGTTTGCGCCCGCCACAAAGCCCTGCGCGGCGGCCTCTTCATAGCCGGAGCTGCCGTTGAACTGCCCCGCGCCGTAAAGGCCCGGGTAATCGCGGAATTCCAGTGTGGCGTTTAGCTGCAGCGGGTCGCAGCAGTCGTATTCGATCGCATACGCATTGCGCATGATCTCCACGTGTTCAAGACCCTTGATCGTGCGGTAAAACGCGATCTGCACCTCCTCGGGTAGCGACGAGCTCATGCCCTGCAGGTACATTTCCTCGGTTTCCGCGCCGCACGGCTCAATGAAAAGTTGATGCCGCGGCTTTTCGGAGAAGCGCATGATCTTATCCTCAATACTCGGGCAGTAGCGCGGGCCAACACCCTCGATCATGCCTGCATACAGCGGCGAACGGCGAATGTTATCGAGAATGACCTGCTTTGTGCGGTCGTTCGTCCAGCTCACATGGCACACCGCCGTATTTTTCGGCGGCACTTCCGTATCGAACGAGAACGGCGTGACGGGCTCATCGCCCTTTTGCACCTCAAGGTCGGTAAAATCGATGGACGAGCGCAGCACGCGCGCCGGGGTGCCAGTCTTAAAGCGGCGCAGCGAAATGCCGAGCTCTTTTAAGGAGTCCGCAAGGTCCGTCGCCGGGAACATGCCGTCCGGGCCGCCCGCATACGAGACTTCGCCCACAAAAATGCGCCCGCCAAGGAACGTGCCGGTCGCCAGCACGACCGCGCGGCACGTGTACACCGCGCCAAGGCGCGTCGTCAGCAGCCAGTTTTCGCCGTCTCTTTTGATGTCGATGACCTCCGCCTGGCGCATCACGAGGTTTTCGCACTGCTCAAGCTTATGCTTCATCACGCGCGCATATTTGTTGCGGTCGATCTGCGCGCGCAGCGAGTGCACCGCCGGGCCTTTGCCAAGGTTCAGCATGCGGCTTTGCAGCGTGCATTCGTCCGCCGTCTTGCCCATTTCGCCGCCGAGCGCGTCCACTTCGCGCACAAGGTGGCCTTTTGCCGTGCCGCCAATGCTCGGGTTGCACGGGCAGTTGCCCACAGCGTCCATGTTTATCGTGAAAATCACCGTGCGGCAGCCGAGACGCGCCGAGGCCAAAGCCGCCTCAATGCCCGCGTGTCCTGCGCCGATCACGGCAACATCGTATTTTCCTGCATCATAGCTCATAATTTAACTTCTTTTCCAATTTATTCTGAAATACAGCTTATTTTAAATTTAAAATATAACAATTTTGACGTTTTTATTTGCCCACGCAGAACTTTTCAAACACTTGGTCAACCACCGCATCCGAGACGCGCTCGCCGGTCAGCTCGTTTAAAGCCGCGATTGCGCCCTCTAACGAGACCGTCACGGCGTCCCACGTCATGCCCATGAGCAAAGCGTTTTCCGCTTCCTCCAATGCCGTGAGTGCCTTCTGCACGTCCGCGCGCTGGCGCTCTGTGTAGAGAATGCCGTCGTTCGGG
This sequence comes from uncultured Eubacteriales bacterium, assembly GCA_934643185.1. Classification (GTDB taxonomy): domain Bacteria; phylum Bacillota; class Clostridia; order Oscillospirales; family Acutalibacteraceae; genus Hominenteromicrobium. The sequence continues at coordinate 16,770 of CAKUBN010000006.1, read as the reverse complement.
TTCAGCTCGGCGGTTTTCAGTGCGCGTGCCGCCGCGTTTTGCAGCGCAGGCAGTCCCTCGCCGGAAAGCGCCGAGACCGTCACGACCTCCTGAAAATGCTTGTCGATCTCCGCGCGGTCGATCTTCGGCGCAAGGTCGGATTTATTGATGACCGCCACCGCCGGCGTGTCGCCAATCGCGTCCATCAGCGCGCGGTCGTCGTCGTTTAGCTCTTCGCTCGCATCAAACACCGCCAGCACGAACTGCGCCGTTTTGACGCGATCTAACGCCATGCGCACGCCAATCTGCTCTACGCGGTCTTCCGTATCGCGGATGCCGGCCGTGTCCGCAAGGCGCAGCGGGATCTCGCCGAGCAGCACCGTCTCCTCCACCACGTCGCGCGTTGTGCCCGCAAGGTCCGTCACAATAGAACGCTCACAGCCCGCAAGCAGGTTCATCAGCGTGGATTTACCGGCGTTCGGGCGGCCCGCAATGACCGTCACCACGCCCTCGCGCAGAATGCGCCCGCCGTCAAAGCCGGCGAGCAACTCCTTCAGCGCCGCTTTCCCAGCGGCAAGGCGCGTTTTCAGCATGGTTTCGTCCACCTGCGGAATGTCGTCGTCCGGGTAATCTGCCCACGCGGCGAGGTGCGCGCCGATGTCTGTTAAATCCGCACGCAGCTTTTCAATACGGCGGGAAAGCGCACCGTCGTGTCCCGCCTGCGCCGCTTTCATCGCCTCGCGTCCCTGCGCGGAGATGATCTGCATCACAGCTTCCGCCTGCGCAAGGTCCATTTTGCCGTTCAAAAACGCGCGGCGCGTGAATTCGCCCGGCGCCGCAGAGACCGCACCGGCGGCAAAAACCGCCTGCAAAACCGCTTTCAAAACGAACAGACCGCCGTGGCAGGAAAGCTCTATCACGTCTTCGCCCGTAAAGCTGTGCGGCGCGGCAAAAACAGTCGCAACGCACTCATCGAGGCGCTCACCGTCCGGCGCGTACACATGCCCAAAGCGGCACGTGTAGCCCGCCATATCGCAGAGCCTTACGCCGGAAACCGATTTAAAAACATGGTCGCCGACCGCGCGGGCCTCATCGCCCGAAATGCGGATGACCCCGATGCCGCCCGGCGCCGCCGCCGTAGAGATCGCTGCAATGGTTTTCATAGTTTATCCCTTCTGTTCACAAACACTTTCTCATTTTGTATTATACCACGCAAAAAAAAGATTGTCACGCAGAATGTCGGAAAACGCAGAGAAAATCGCACAGAAAAAGCGTCTCCTTTACCCGTTTGGAGACGCTTCCTTTCTAAATTATGCCGTTCTTTTATGCAAACACCGCCGCTTCCTCGCCGTCTAAATACAACGTGTACGGCAAAGGCTCACCCTGCGTGTAGGAGAGGAAAATATAATAGACATACCCTGTGTCTCCTAACTCCGCACCAGTACCGTAAACAAGGAGCAGAGCATCTTTACGCTTTTGGCTTTAGCCCCTCTAACCGTATCGCGTCAAGCTCTTCCGCCGTCAGGCAGCCGGATGCATATAGCCTTAAATATTCCTTTGAAACGTCCGAATCGAAGATGAGCACGTCGTCCGAATTGATTGTGACCGTCACACCGCTGCGGTAAAGCTTTCGTATCGGGTGTTCGCGCATCGACCTCACACGCCCGAGCAGCACATTGCTCGACGGTGTGATGTTCAGCCGAATGGAATTGTCCGCCAAAAAGCGCATCACATTTGCGTCTTCCGCGGCCGCAATGCCGTGCTGCACTTCATCGAGTTCCAGCGTTTCAACCGCTCTCTGCACATCCTGTGCCGTGCCCCATTCGCCCACGTGGGCCTTTAAGACAAGCCCCTCACGCTTTGCGCGGCAGTAGATATTCTTAAAGTTTCCGATGGGCTGTGCAAGCTCATCGCCGTATAAATCGATCGAGTAAAACGCTTTATTGCCCCAGAAATGCTCGAGACAGCTTTCAAGATAATCTACCGGGCAATGCCGCGAAAGGCCGATCTGCAAGCGCAGCTCCGTGTTCGGTGCAATATCCCGTTGCGCCGCCGTAAAGGCCTCTGTAAGCGCGTTTATGTCGTTGTGAAAGTATTCGCCAAGCCCCCACACGTCCTCGCCGATTTCGAGCACTGTAACGCCATCTATTTTCGCCTGATGAAATGTCGCGCGTATCAGCTCCCGGCGCATTTGGGGCGTATCGAACGCCGCGCCTAAATTCGCTTCGTTCCATGCGTGCATTTCATCCATGGATTTTAACGGGCGGCGGAGCGGTTCGATCTCTCTGCCCGTCACATGCTTTAAATAGTCGCGGTCACCGCCGAGTACAAAGTGGTTGTGCAAGTCCGCTTTCGGGTGTTTTCGGATCGCTTCAAGGTCTTTTGCTTTCAGTGCATCTGCAAAACTGCTCATATTTTTTCCTTTCTGTTCGCCGTTCTTATTCTACGAAATTTCGCGCTGAACAGATTGCAGCGTATTTTAAGCGCAAAAACCTCCGCATACCGAAGTATACGGAGGTTCTCAGTTTTAAAGTTTTAGTTTTTGGAGATCTTACCGTACGGCGTGGAAACGTCGTCCAGAACGCGCGGTGCTGCAGGAGCGGTGCGGTTCTGTGCCGGGCGGCTGTCACGGTTATCTCTGCGCGGAGCGCGGCCGCCGCGATTATCGCGGTTGTAGCCGCCGTTTCTGCCACGGTTGCCGCCGCGGCGGTTATCACGCTTAACGTAGCGCTCGCCGCCCTCAGGGCCGATCACAACGTGGCGGGCAAGGTCTTCGCCCTCGCTCCAGGACTTCGCACCCTCAACCTCCTGCACGGCGGTGTGGATGATGCGGCGCTCATACGGGTTCATCGGCTCCAAGGAGGCGTTGCGGCCGGTCTTCACGGCACGGGCAGCCATCTTGCGGCCGAGGTTTTCCAGCGTTTCCTTGCGCTTTTCGCGGTAGTTGCCCACGTCCAGCGTAATGCGGTAATAGGACTCGTCCACGTGGTTTGCAACGAGCGACGCAAGATACTGGAGCGCATCGAGCGTCTCGCCGCGGTGGCCGATGATGAAACCGATGTTTTCGCCGGTAAGCACCAGCTCTGCGCCGGCCTCTTCCTCGCGGATCTCAATGTTTACTTCGCCGAGACCCATGCCGGAGAGGATGCTGCGCAGGTAATCTGCTGCGGCGTCTGCCGGTGTGGAACGGATAAATGCGCGTACCTTTGCCGGTCTGCCGCCGAAAAGGCCGAAGCGCTTTTTCTCTTCCGTTTCGAGAACTTCAAACTCTGCGTCTGCGGGGTCTACGCCCAGCATTGCGCATGCTTTTTCGTACGCTTCTTCTGTCGTTGCGCCTGTTGCGATTGCTTCTTTTACCATGGCTTTCTTCTTCCTTTCTTCTTTTCAATACTCTATCTTTATCCCGTTTCGGAGTGAAAGGAGGTGGGGATAACAGCCTGAATTTACGTTTTAAGCTTTATTTCTTAACTTCTTGCGGCAAGAATCACTTCTTGCTTCCCATATAATCGGTAGAGTTACCCTTGTTTTTCTGGGTGTTTCCGCCCTTTTTACCGGTTGCTTTCTTCTCTTTCTGTGCGGCCTGGCGCTCTGCCTGTGCCTGGTTCTTCGCCTCGATCTTATCGGCGATCTGCTTTTGCAGGTTTGCGGGCAGCGGCTTTACCTTCTGGTCCGCCTGTAAAAGCGTCACATAGCGGCTCGCTTCCGTCTTTGCGGAGACCTGCTCCGGCGAGAAGTACTTGTGCGTGATGAGCGTCTGTGCAAAGCCGACAAGTGCGGAGATGATCCAATAGAAGCCAACAGCCGCCGGCATGATGTATGCCCAGTAAGCGGACAGCAGCGGCATGCCGTACATCATGACCTTCATGCAGCCCTGGCCTGCGCCCTGCTGCTGCGTGGGCTGCAGCTTCTGCATGACAAAGGACTGGCCCCAGTAGGTCACAAGTGCCAGCACCGGGATGATCCACAGCATGGATGCGAATGTGCTCGTGTTCGGGGACGCGAGCAGGTCAAGGCCGAAGCACTTGAAGCCCTTGCCGAAGAATTCGATCTTCTGCACATCGTCCGCAGAGAACATCGTCAAATGATCCTTCAGTGCGTCAAAATTCTTAACGATCTCAAGCTCTACATACTGGTTCGTGCTCGCAATGCCCGGGATCTTAGAAACGAATTCCGTAGCCTGCGCAATAGTGTCCTTTGCAATATGCAGGGTGTTCGAGAGCGGATAGATAACAGAGTAATAAATGCCGAGCATGATCGGGAACGGAAGCAGCGTTGTCAGGCAGCCGCCGCCGGGGTTCACGCCCTCTTTTTCGTAGAGCTTCTGCAGCTCTTCGTTATACTTCATCTGGTCCTTGGCGTACTTCTTCTGCAGCTCCTGCTGCTTGCTTGCCAATCTGGACTGCGCCGCCATGCTCTTCTGCGATTTGATCGAGAACGGGAACATCAGCGCCTTTACGATGATCGTGAACAGGATGATCGCGATACCGTAGTTTTTGAAAACGGTGTACAGGAACCACAGCAGATAGCCGAGTATGCTGCCGAAGAAATTAAAAATAGACATCATAGTAGTTGACCAAATCCTTCCCGGATCAAAACTTATTCTTTTTTCCGCCTTTCCGGCACGGGGTCATAACCGCCGCGGGAAAACGGATTGCACCGCAGAATGCGCCAAAGCGCCAGCACGCCGCCTATTAGGGCGCCGTACCGTTCCACGGCTTCTTCCCCGTACTGTGAGCAGGTGGGGATATACTTGCAGCAGCCGCGCGTTGCGCGCGGTCTCAGCTTTCGATACAGATAGATGAGCCCTATAACGGCGCGGCGCGGCCAATACCGCACGCTTTTCATTGCCGTCAAGCGTCCGCCCTTATACGTAATAACAGCCGGCGCGGGCTCCTTCTGCTTTCTCATACTGTTTTTCTGACCTGTCGTTATGACAATTCTTCTTTCGTTACACTTGCGTTTTCTTCGCCTTTTTCCCCTTCTTTTGCGGGCTGCTCCCTATCTTTGGGTAGGGCAACAAGCACGCCGAGTTCCTCAAGCGCGCTTTTTAACTGCGAAGATACGATTTGATAGTTTGCGAACGGCGTTCTACCGCGGCTGACGAGGACAAGATCATACCCCGGCTTCAGCTGCGGGTACAGCGCACGGATGCTTTCACGCAGAAGGCGCCGCGCACGGTTCCGCTTGACCGCGTTGCCGATCTTTTTGCTGGCCGTAATGCCCACGCGCGCCTGCTTCACCTTTTTATTGCGCAGGCAATACAGCACAAGCGACGGGCGCACCGCGCTTTTTCCGCGGGCGTAAACGCGCTTATACTCGTGGTTTTCGGTCAGCGGCACAAGGATGTCCATGGGTAAGCCTCCAAAGCCGTTCGGTAAGACAAAACCCGAGCGCAGGGCGCTTCGGGCTCAGCCGCCGAAAAAATCAGGCAAAACAAAGAAAGGTCACGCAGCGGTGACCCTCAAAGCATACATTAGTAGGTTAAACGTGCTCTGCCCTTTGCTCTGCGACGCGCCAGAACTTTACGTCCGTTGCGTGTAGACATTCTCTTTCTGAAGCCGTGCTCCTTCTTTCTGTGGAGCTTCTTCGGCTGATAGGTTCTCAGCATATCAAAAACCCTCCTTTCACGAGGTTACTTATCAAAATGCGGTCTGCAAATAACAGTCCGTTACAGATAAGCATTATACCTTAAAACTGTAGAAGCTGTCAACCTTTTTTCGGGTTTTTACGGAAAAAAACTTGGAATGCAGCGCCGCAAAGGCAAAAGCGGGCAAAAATAGAAGACCCGCACGGTTTTTTTCGCTTAAAAAGCACCAATCAAAGCGAGTGATATTAAAAGTCTTTGATCGACCTTTCTTCGAGAAAGGTCGTAGGGTCTCGGGGCAGCGCCGCCTTTGAAAAGGCGAGCAAAACTTTTAATGTCGTCCCGCTGCAAATTTTCCCTTTCCTGCGTTAAAAATTCGCCCGCATATCCTCTTTTTCCACCCCTTCTGCGTATAAATTGACGAAAACGCATTTCTTCCCCGCTTTTCGCCTGTGAAGTCCGTCTGAATTTTCAACATTCCACAGGTTTTATGTGGACAACTTTGCAGTTTTGTGCTACACTATATATTAGTATTTTAGCGTCAAAATGCACTTTCAATGCCGCTTTTTCGGTCATCACCACCGCTGCGGCGCGGCTATGGGCGCATACCGATACCAAAACCTATCATAAAAGAAAGGGAATAAGGAAATGGAATCATTCTTAGAAGCATGGGACCTCATTTGCGCCTACTGCAAAAAGCAGGTCACCGACGTGAGCTATGACACCTGGTTCAGCAAGCTCGTCCCCATCTCGCTCGATTTCGGGGCCGGCGTTGCGATCATTCAGGCGCCGAACGAATTTCACAAATCCACCATTGAGCGCGGCTTTCACAAGTGCCTGAACGACGCCGTACAGAGCGTTTTCGGTGAGGCCTTCACCTATAAGCTCATCACCCCGATGGAGAAAAAAGAAAAAGAGCGCGTGCCGGACGATGACGAGTACGAGTATACATTTGAAACGTTCATCGAGGGCAGCTCCAATAAATTTGCCTGCGCAGCCTGCCGCTACGTGGCAAAAGAGCCGGCCAAAAACTACAACCCCCTCTTTATCTACGGCAACTCCGGCCTCGGCAAAACGCACCTGCTCAACGCCATCGGCCACGAGCTCAAAAAGAACTTCCCGGATAAGGACATCATTTACGTCAAGGGCGACCAGTTCGCAAACGAGCTGATCGAAGCCATCCGCGCCGGCACCACCGTAAGCTTCCGCGAAAAGTACCGCAAAGCAGACGCGCTCCTCATCGACGATATTCAGTTCATCGCCGGCAAGGAATCCACGCAGGAAGAGTTCTTCCACACGTTCAACACGTTATACGAATCCAAAAAGCAGATCGTCTTAACGAGTGACCGTCCCCCGCGCGACATTGCCACCCTGGAAGATCGTTTGAAGACCCGCTTTGAGTGGGGCCTCACCGCCGACGTACAGCCGCCGGATTTTGAGACCCGCATGGCGATCATCAAGCGCAAAGCCGAGCTTGTCGGCCTGAATGTACCGGACAATGTCTGCGAATTCATTGCGCAGAAGCTCAAGAGCAACATCCGTCAGCTGGAAGGCACAGTCAAAAAGCTCAACGCCATTCACCTTGTAGAAGGCGCCACCCCCACCATCAGCACGGCACAGCGCGCCATCAGCGACATTGTGAACAACGAACAGCCCGCGCCTGTCACCGTCAGCAAGATCATCGAAGAGGTCGGCCGTACCTACGGCGTTTCCCCGGAAGACATCAAGTCCTCCAAGCGCAACGCAAACGTTTCCTTTGCGCGCCAGATCTCCATGTACGTCGTGCGTGAAATTACCCAGATGCCCATGGTCGAGATCGGCAAGGAATTCGGCGGCAGAGATCACTCCACCGTTGTTTACGCCATCCAGCAGATCGAAGAAAAGTCTGCGCGTGACCCTGTAACAAAGGCCACAGTCAGCGACATCATCAAAAACATCCGCGACCGCTGATCTGCCGCTTCCATCTATATTATAAAGTGGGAATGACACTGCATTTTTAAAAATGTCAAATTGGAAATCGCCTTCTATAACCCTTTGTATAATTCTTTCGGCTGCCTTTATGGGCGCGCTTAAAACGCAAACACAAGATGTAGGGCTTTGACCCTCCACAACTCCCGCGCGAAAAGCGAAATAAAATCAACGAGTTTTCAACATTTCACACAGAGTTTTCAACCATATTGTGGATGAGAAAAACTTTTCCACACTCTCCACAATCCCTCCACAACACTTCCCGCAAAACTTTCGCGCGATTTTTGCTCGCCCTCAGCCACTTTTCAAAGTTTCCCACTTTTTCACACCCTCTACGACTACTGCTAAAACTAATACTTAAAATAAATATAAAAAAGGACCGCAAGCCTACTCCTTCCACATTTCCGCGCTGAAAAACGCACCAAATGTGAAAAACCAAAATGCGCGGTAAAACCTCTGCGGTCCAAAATGCTAAACAAAAGGCCGAAACCACAAAACCGCGCAGAAAGGAAGAACTTATCCACATGAAATTCACCGTAGAAAAAAGATTGTTGAATGAAGCCGTAACCAATCTGCAAAGAGCGGTTTCCGCCAAAACTTCCATTCCGGCGCTCGAAGGCATCCTCATCCGCAGCGAGGAAAACCGTCTGCTTTTGACCGCCTACGATCTCGAAATCGGCATGCAGACTGAGCTGCCCGCCATCATTTCCGCGCCGGGCGCGATCATCCTCACTGCAAAGTTGTTCGCAGAAATCGTCCGCCGTTCGCCGGACGAGGACATCACCATTGACGTGGACGACCGCAACACCGCCACCATCACCTCCGGCGTAAGCTGCTTCACCATCATCGGCATGGATCCGGCCGAATTCCCGGAACTGCCGAAAATTACCGATGCTGAAACCATAAAAATGCCACAGGAACTGCTAAAAAGCATGATCCGCCAAACGCTTTTCGCCGTCGCGGACAGCACCGCAAAACCGATCCATCAGGGCAGTTTGTTCAAAATCGACAACGGAAATTTGGACGTTGTGTCGGTCGACGGCTACCGCTTAGCCCTACGCCGCGAAGCAATCAATTTCTCGAACAATATCGAATTTGTCGTTCCCGGAAAGACACTTTCTGAAGTGCTCAAGCTCTTAAAGGACAGCGAAGGCGAAGTAGAGATCTGCCCGAGCCGCCGACACATTTTGTTCCGCATCGATAATTACACGGTTATTTCCGCTTTGCTCGAGGGTGAATTCCTCGATTACAAGTCGGCGCTGCCGAAGGACAAAAAAACCGAGGCGCTCGTTTCGACCCGCACGATGATCGAAAGTGTTGAGCGCGTTTCTCTCCTCATCACCGACCGCCTGAAAAGCCCGGTCCGCTGCGTGATCGGCGACGACACCGTGAAATTGTTCTGCACTACGACCATGGGCCGCGCGACCGATCAGATCGCGGCGGAAATTTCCGGCGACCAGCTTGAGATCGGCTTCAACAACAAATATTTGCTCGATGCGCTCCGCGCGGCGGAGACCGACGAAGTTCGCCTGCAGCTCGGCGGCCCGATCAGTCCGATGCTCGTTCTGCCGAAGGAAGGCGACGCGTTCTCGTTCCTCGTCCTGCCGGTGCGCCTGCGCAGCGAAATGTGATTTACATTTCACGCGCTGTTTGCCACTCATGGACAAATTCGTGAATTCTGTGAAACACTCAATTTGTAAAAAATCTCGGTGCTAAAATTATAAAATAAATTTTATACAGTCTTAGCGTTTAAGCAAATATAAAATTTATACATTCAATTTATTTTTCTAAAGGATTCAATAGATTATGAAAAATGAGATCATTACGATCACAACGGAGTTCATCCGCTTGGATGCGCTCTTGAAGCTCGGCGGTGCGCTGGATACCGGCGGGCAGGCAAAATTCGTCATTCAAAACGGCGAAGTCAAAGTAAACGGTGAAGTCTGCACCATGCGCGGCAAAAAAATGCGCGACGGCGACTATGCCGAATACAATAACGGCCGCTATACGGTGAAAGTGGAGGAATGAGCCGGTGAACGTACTGCGCCTCGGCTTTGAAAATTTCCGGAATCTGTGCCCGGGCGAAATTTTCCCCGGCGAGACCATCAATGTCATTCACGGCAGCAACGCCCAGGGCAAAACCAATTTGCTTGAAGCCATCTGGCTTTTTACGGGCGGGCATTCGTTCCGCGGCACAAAAGACAGCGAGCTGCCGGTTTTAAAAGACGGTAAAAATGCGCCTGCGGCCTCGCTTTCCATGACGCTGTTCACAGAAGGGCGCGAGCAGGAATTGAGGCTCGACCTGCGCGACGGCCGACGCTCCAGCACCATCAACGGTGTGGAGAAAAAGACCGGCTCGGCGCTTGTGGGCAAGTTCTGCGCGGTCATTTTTTCGCCGGAGCACCTTTTGCTCGTTAAGGAAGGCCCTTCGCGTCGCCGCGCGTTTTTGGACGGTGCTTTGTGCCAGTCTCGCCCGGCGTTTACGCGCGTTTTGGCGCATTATAATAAAGCGCTCATGCAGCGCAACGCGCTTTTAAAGGACATTCCGCGCCACCCGGAGCTCATCGATACGCTCGATATCTGGGACGAACGCCTTGTTCTGTTCGGCACGGAGGTCGTGCAGGAGCGCGCCGCGTTCTGCAAAGATCTGGAGCCGCGCGCGGCGGAAATTTACCGGGGCATCGCGAAAAACCGGGAAGAGATCACGCTTTCCTACGCGCCGTTTGGCGGTGCGGAGACGAAAACGGAGATCGCCGAGCGGTTTTTCGAAGCACTGAAAAACGCCAGAAATGCCGATACCCGCGCGGGATTTACATCGGTCGGCCCACACAGAGATGATTTGACCCTCACCATAGATGGGCTTTCCGCCAGAACGTTCGGTTCGCAGGGGCAGCAGCGCAGCATCGTACTGGCGTTAAAGCTTGCGGAGGCCGACATTCTGCACCAAAAAACCGGCGAGCGCCCCGTTATCCTGCTCGATGACGTGATGAGCGAGCTTGACATGAGCCGCCGCGATTACCTTTTGAACCACCTCGATGGGCGGCAGGTGTTCATCACGTGCTGCGACCCGGAGACCGTGCGTCTGATGGAAACGGGACGCGGATTTTATGTGGAAAAAGGCGCGGTGCGGCAGGATACGGACGAAAAAGCAGGGAAAGCGCGTTCGGAAAATGAAGCGTCGACTTGCGAAAGCGAGTAAACCTGTGGTATGATAAGGAGCACGGTATGTATATTCACCTTGGCATGGGCGTTGTGGTGCGCGAAGAAGACGTTGTGGGCATTTTCGATATGGAAAACACCACAGTCTCCGGCGCAACGCGCGATTTTTTAAAGCGCGCACAAAAAGAAAACCTTGTGGAAGACGTGTGCTATGACCTGCCGCGTTCCATTGTCGTGTGCAGGGATTATATCGGCGGCGAGCGCGTATATATCACGCAGATCGCTCCGGCAACGCTTTTAAAACGCTCCCGCGCGGAGATCGGCGGCATTGCGCTGAAACCGCACGCCAAGGGACTGTAACAGAAAGGAACTTCATTTATGCAGTATTTCGGCATTCCCACCTGTCCGTATTGCAGAAAGCATGTAAACCTCATCCGCACGTGGAGATTAAAGCGTGAGGGCGAGTATAAATGCCCGCGCTGCGGCGGCATCTCCAATATCTATCTTTCTCCGCTCGTGTACGTGTTCGCCGTGCTGGCCATCTGCGCCGGCGTGTGCATCTATTTCTTCCATAAATTCGTCTTGGATGATATCGAGCTGTTCACGTGCCTGCAAATTTTCATCCCATTTGCAATTTTCTTCCTTTTAAGCCTTTTCACGGTGTATTTAAAGCGCCCTGTCATCCGCAGAGTACAACGCGAAGCCTCGCGTGAAGCGCCGCGGCAGGCACCGCGCAGTGCAGAGCCGGAAAGACGCGCCCCGCGCCGCGACGATACGTTTACGGAGATGAATACGGGCAGATACAGAGAAAATAACGAGCCGGAGCGCAGAGTGAACCGACGCGTCTGAGTTCTGACGAAAGGCGAGACGTAAAAGTTTTCGCCAGCCTTTTTCAAAAGGCTGTGGGGTCTCGGGGCAGCGCCCTAAGTCGCTTTCCGCAGAAAGCGAAATCCTTTTGCCTACCTAAAAATCAGGAGGATAAGCTAAACTGTCCGGGGGACAGTTTAGCTGTAAGGGACCCAATTAGGGGGTCCCTTGAAAGGCGGCTAAAAGCCGCCTTTTTTAATCTCAAAATCTTCAAAAAAGAGCTGTCCAAATGCGAATTTCGGGCGGCTCTTTTTGCACTTCTATTGGCTGAAAAACCGCAGAAAAGAGGGGAAAGGCGCACACAAATTCAAATATGCACGCTTTTGTATGTTTATGCGTAAAAAACCGCAGAAAATCTAAGCTTTTGGCGGACATTTTTCAAAAATAACCTTGTAAATTTTACCGTTTTGTACTATACTATATATAAAGATAACCGCCTGCGAAACCGCACAAATCAAACAGGCGGCGTTTCTCTTTGAATGGATAACGAATGAATGTCTTTTATTTCAAAGGCACAAAACACATTCGGCGTTTTCGTGCCGAAGAAAGGAAAATGAGAGTTAATATGGATATTAACGAAATGACGCATGTGGATACGAATTACGATTCGGATCAAATACAGGTCCTTGAGGGCCTGGAGGCAGTCCGCAAGCGCCCGGGCATGTACATCGGCTCCACCGGCCCGCGCGGTCTGCACCACCTCGTTTACGAGATCGTCGATAACGCCATCGATGAAGCGCTTGCAGGCTACTGCGACCGCATCGATGTGCGCATCCTGCCGGGCGATATCATCTGCGTGCAGGATAACGGCCGCGGCGTGCCGGTCGGTGTGCAGCACCAGACGGGTCTGCCGGCCGTGACGGTCGTGTACACCATCCTGCATGCCGGCGGCAAGTTCGGCGGCGGCGGCTACAAGGTCTCCGGCGGTCTGCACGGCGTTGGCGCTTCCGTTGTCAACGCGCTTTCCACGTGGCTGGAGGTCGAGGTGCGCCAGGGCGGCCATCTGTACCGCCAGCGCTTTGCACGCGGCAACGCGGAATATGACCTGCAGGATCTCGGCCCCGTCGAAAACCCGGAGCAGACGGGCACCACGGTCACGTTTAAGGCTGACCCCGAGATCTTCAAAGAAACCACCGTGTACGATTTTACTACGCTCGAAACGCGTCTGCGCGAGCAGGCGTTTTTGAACGCCGGCGTCAATATCATCCTCACCGATGAGCGCGACCCGGAGAACATCAAAAGCGACCGTTTCCACTATGAGGGCGGCGTAGCGAGCTTTGTGGAATATCTGAACCGCAAAAAAGCCGTGGAGGTCATCCACCCGGATGTCATTTATTTCTCCGCCACTGCGCCGGACAACAACTCCACCTGCGAGATCGCCATGCAGTATACGGATAGCTTTAACGAGCTCATCCTGTCCTTTGCGAACAACATCCACACCGTGGACGGCGGTACGCACGAAGACGGCTTTAAGCGCGCCTTAACGCGCGTGATGAACGATTACGCAAGAAAGTACAACATCTTAAAAGAATCCGATAAAAACCTTTCCGGCGAGGACGTGCGCGAGGGCCTCACGTGCGTCATCAGCGTAAAAGTAAAGGAGGCCCAGTTTGAGGGACAGACGAAGGGTAAGCTCGGCAATACGGAGATCAGCGGCCTTGTCAGCAATTTGATGAGCGACAAGCTGATGACGTTCCTTGAAGAGAACCCCGCCGTCGCACGCGCCATTTTCGACAAGGCCATGGCGGCTTCCCGCGCAAGAGAAGCGGCCAGAAAGGCGAGAGACCTTGTGCGCCGCAAATCTGCGCTCGAAAATGCAACCCTGCCTGGCAAGCTTGCAGACTGCCAGTCCCGCAACCCGGAAGAGACCGAAATTTACATCGTCGAGGGCGATTCCGCAGGCGGCTCCGCAAAGGGCGGCAGAGACCGCAAATTTCAGGCGATCCTCCCCCTGTGGGGTAAAATGCTGAACGTTGAGAAAGCACGCTTAGACCGCGTTTACGGCAACGATAAGCTCATGCCGGTCATCACGGCGCTCGGCACGGGCATCGGCGAAGAATTCGATTTGAATAAGCTCCGTTACGGCCGCGTCATCATCATGGCCGATGCCGATGTCGACGGCTCGCACATCCGCACTTTGCTTTTAACATTCTTCTACCGCTACATGCGCCCGCTTGTCGAAGAGGGCCACGTGTATATCGCACAGCCGCCGCTGTTCCGCATCACGAAGAACAAGCGCCACTACTACGCCTATACCGACAACGAGCGCGATGAGATCATGGCGCAGCTGCAGAGCGGCTACGATATTCAGCGTTACAAAGGCCTTGGTGAAATGGACTCCGAGCAGTTGTGGGAAACGACCATGAACCCGGAGACCCGCGTCATGCTGCAGGTCACGCCGAGCGACGCCGCACAGGCGGACGAGATCTTCACCATTTTGATGGGCGATAAGGTAGAGCCGCGCCGCGAGTTCATTGAGCGCAACGCAAAGTACGTAAAGAATCTGGACATTTAAGCGCGAAAGGATCAGCAAGCAATGGATAATATGGAAGAAAAGAAGGAAAACCTCATACAGGTGGACCTCAGAGAGATCATGGAGACGTCGTTCCTCGATTACTCCATGTCCGTTATCGTGCAGCGTGCGCTGCCGGACGTGCGCGACGGCTTAAAGCCGGTTCACCGCCGCATTCTCTACACCATGTATGAAAACGCTCTGTGGCCGGAAAAGGCTTACAGAAAGTGCGCGGATACCGTCGGTTCCGTGCTGGGCCGCTACCATCCGCACGGCGATGCTTCGGTCTATGACGCGCTGGTGCGCCTTGCGCAGGATTTCTCCATGCGCTATATGCTCGTCGACGGCCACGGCAACTTCGGTTCCGTAGACGGTGACCCGCCTGCTGCATACCGTTACACAGAGGCCCGCATGAGCAAGCTTTCTGTGGAAATGCTGAAAGACATTGAGAAGGATACGGTCGATTTCTCCCCAAACTACGACGACCGTTTGAAAGAGCCGAACGTGCTGCCCTCTCATTTCCCGAATATTCTCGTAAACGGCTCCACGGGTATCGCCGTCGGCATGGCGACGAACATCCCGCCACACAACATGGGCGAGGTCTTAGACGGCGTCTGCGCCATGGTGGATAACCCCGATATCGACCTTGACGGCCTCATGCAGTACATTAAGGGCCCGGATTTCCCGACCGGCGGCATCATCATGGGCCGCAGCGGCATCCGCGCCGCATACGGTACCGGCCGCGGCAGAATTTACGTGCGCGCCCGCGCAGAGATCGTGGAAAAGCCGAACGGCCGCTACCAGATCGTCGTCACGGAGCTGCCGTATCAGGTCAACAAGGCAAGACTCATTGAAAACATCGCCGAGCTCGTCAAGGATAAGCGCATCGACGGCATTTCGAATATCGACGATCACTCCGACCGCAACGGTATGCACATTGCCATCGATATCAAGCGCGAGGCCTCCCCGCAGCTCGTTTTGAACCACCTGTATTCGCTCACACAGATGCAGGTCACGTTCGGCGTCATTATGCTGGCCATCGTGGACGGCCAGCCGAGAACGCTCACCCTGCGCGATATTCTGCAGGAATATATCAAGTTCCAGAGCGAGGTCGTGCTGCGCCGCACGCAGTTCGACCTCAAAAAGGCGCAGGAGCGCGCCCACATTCTGGAAGGTCTCATGATCGCACTCGACTTCATCGATGAAGTCATCGCTATTTTGAGAAACTCCAAGTCTATCCCGGAAGGCAAAATCGCCCTCATGGAGCGCTTTGGCCTTGACGACGTGCAGGCGCAGGCCATTGTGCAGATGCGTCTCGGCCAGCTCACCGGCCTTGAGAGAACAAAGCTTGAGGAAGAGCTTGCCGCACTGCGCCTGAAGATCGCCGATTTCCTCGACATCATCGCAAGCGAAGCGCGCCGCTACGGCATCATCAAGGATGAAGCCATGGAGATGAAAAAGCGCTTCGGTGACGAGCGCCGCACGGAGATCGCCGCCATTTCCGGCGAAATGGATGTGGAAGACCTCATCCCGGAGGAAGACTGCGTCTTAACCTTGACGAACTTCGGCTACGTAAAGCGCCAGACGCTCGACACGTACCGCACACAGCGCCGCGGCGGCCGCGGCATTTCCGGCATGAGCCGCCGCGAGGAAGACGTTGCAAGCGAGCTGTTCATTGCAAATTCGCATGATTATGTGCTGTTCTTCTCCGACAGAGGCCGCGTGTACCGCCTCAAATGCTACGAGATCCCGGAGGGCTCCCGCACAAGCCGCGGCATGAATATCACGAACCTGCTGCCGCTGGAGCCCGAGGAGCGCATCACCTCTATGCTGCGCGTCACAAAGTCCGAGGAAGAGGATCACTTCCTCACTATGGTCACAAAGAACGCCGTCATCAAGCGCGTCGCGCTTTCCGCATTCCGCAATGTGCGTAAAAACGGTCTCATTGCGCTCGACCTCGCCGATGACGACGAGCTCAGCTGGGTGCGCCTGACAAGCGGCAGCGACGATCTGCTCGTTGCTACACGCTTCGGCAAGGTCATTCGCTTCCACGAGACCGACGTGCGCGAAATGGGCCGCCAGGCCCGCGGCGTGCGCGCTATCCGCCTTGCAGAGGGCGACGTCGTGGTCGGCATGAGCGTCCTGCGTGAAAACGGCCTTGTGCTCACGGTCTCCGAGACCGGCTACGGCCGCCTCTCGAACCCCGAGGATTACCGCCTGCAGCACCGCGGCGGCATGGGCATCCTCAACTACCACGTCGAAAAATACGGCAACGTTGCGGCCATCAAGGTCGTTGACCTCGATGACGACATCATCCTCATCGCCGATGACGGCGTCATTATCCGCATCGAAGCCGGTTCCATCCGCGTCTGCGCACGTCCCAGCAAGGGCGTCCGCGTGATGAAGGTCAACGAGGGCAGCCGTGTCATTACCATGGCCCGTGCCCCGCATGACGACGAGGAAGAGATCAGCGCCGTAGAAGATGACGGCACCGCCGAAGAGGGCGAAGACGAGCCCGTAACAGAAGCGGAAGACGTCGTTGACGACGAAAGCGAAGAAACAGAAGAGACCACGGAAGAATAATTTTCCGGGCAATAAAAAAGAGCGTTGATCAAAAGATCAGCGCTCTCAGACCGTCGAGAAACCCCAGTTTTGTGTCAGGCAAAACTGGGGTTTTGAATCGATTTTGGACAAAAATAGA
>CAKUBN010000005.1 GCA_934643185.1 uncultured Eubacteriales bacterium | reverse complement strand
TGATTTTGGCATGAAAAATACCTCCAAAGTAACAGATTTTTATATTTAATCTGTCTACTTTAGAGGTATCATATCAAGAAAAGGACATGCGGCTGTTTATTTTGTATATGGGCAAAGCCGGGGCATGGCCTCGGCTCTGCGTGATGAGATGAACTTATACGTTAGTGTTGCTGTGGGTCAGTACCGCGATGGCGGCAAGCATGGAAAGCGGGTCTTTCTCCTGTTTTCTCGGGATGGGGGCAGCTTTTCTCTGCACTTTGCCAACGGCGCCGAAAAGCGCATTTGCTTTTTCTGCGGCGTCTGTATGGGTGCCGGAGAGAACACGGGTTGTGCTGTTTTTCTGTCTGTTCATAAATGTTTCCTCCAGATTTTTTCGTTGTTTTTCTTTGGTTTCTTTCTTAACTCATTCTGGTAATATTATATAAAGAACTGCTTAAAAAATCAGCACTAAATCTTAATGTGTTTACTGGTAAATCTTCATGTTGTGTGGTATCCTATAATAAAATATCGGAAACGGAGGAGAGAAAATGGGCGTAAAAAAAGACCGCACGCTGCAAAATGCCATCGATAAGCTTTCAGCGGTGTTTGACGGGATCGAGTGGAAATTTGAAGAGGTCACCTGCGGCGGCGAAACGGAGAAAATACAGCTTTGGCCGGGCGACCCGAACGATGAGATCATGCTGTGCGTTTTTAAAGGCAAGAACATCGAGCAGATCTTCCACCGGCAGGATTATTTCTTTTTCAACTTTGCCTATTGCGGCGATTACACCGCGCTCAGCGACCGAAAAGACAACCGCATCACGGTACGGGAGGGCGAGTGCTACATCGGCCAGCCGTTTGCGGGCTATGCGCCGAACGGACAAAGTAATGAGGAGATCATCATTGTGGGCGTGCTCATCCAAACACAGGCGTTTTTCAAAACGTTTCTGCACGTATTGTCCTCCAATGCGAAGCTGTTCCTCTTCTTTTTGGAGCCGCAGAATGACCCGTGCGCAGATGAATACATTCATCTGAAATTTGATTGCCCCTGCACAGTGCGCAATTTGCTGGACATTATGATCATCGAGTACGCAAACCCGCAGTTCGGCACGCAGGAGGTCTTAAAATCCCTGACCTTAACGCTTCTGATGCAGGTGGCGCGGCAGTACGCGAAGTCATACCCGTGCGGCGAATGCAACTGCGCGGCGGATCAGATCGTGCAGTATATTGGCGAGCATTTTGATACCGTAACGCTCGCCGAGCTTGCCGAGCACTTTTCGTATCACCCGAATTATATCTCGACGCTTCTCACAAAAGAGCTTGGCAAAAGCTTTTCGGAGCTTGTTTTGGAGCAGCGCATGGAGCGCGCCGCGGCCGTTCTGCGCGGCACACAGCTGCCTGTCAGCGAGATCGCAGAGCTTTTAGGCTACCGCAACACGAGCAACTTCTACAAAGCGTTCCGTGAATATTACGGCATGTCGCCGAGAGAATTCACCGCACAGGCATCGTAGAGGATATTAAAAATATAAGCTTCCTCTGATGAGAGAGCTGTCGGCGCAGCTGACTGAGGGAGAGATGCAGTAAGCTTGCGGATATGAAAAAAGGGCGGCGCAGTGCCGCCCTTTAGGGAACCCATGCAACTGGGTTCCCTACGATTTGAACGTCCCCCGGACTGTTTAGCCTACCTTCCTAGTTTTGGTGTAGGCAAAAGTATTTCGAGCTCTGCGGAGCTCGACCAAGGGTTTCACCCTTGGAACTGGACAAGCTTTTGAAAAAGCTTGAGCAAAACTTTATTTGTTGTGCCACTGAGATCGATCAGCCCTTGCTTTTCTTTTCCTCCTGCTTATGGAACCGTGCAAGCAGCAAAACGCCGATCAAAATGAGCACCGGGAAAATGGCGGAGAACAGCATGCCGCTCTTTAATCCTAGCTGGTCTGCGGTGAGGTTCGGGAAAGACGCGGCAATTTTCGCATTGCCGGAGACTGCGCCGCTCACAGCGCCCATCAAGGCCGGGCCTACGGAGCAGCCCACGTCGCCCAGCACGGCCAAAATGCCGAACATCGCCGTGCCGCCCTTCGGGTACACGGCAGAGGTCAGCGAGAACGTACCCGGCCACATGAGGCTCACGGAGAAGCCGCACAGCGCGCACGAGAGCAGCGAAAGCCACGGGCTTTCAAACAGCGCCGTACCGAGGTAGCACAAAATGCACAGCGCGGCGCAGAACACCATGGCGCCCGTCAAATGGATCTTCTCGCCCCACACGCCGTAGATCGTTCTGCCAATGCCCATAAACACCGCAAACAGGCACGGCCCTAAAAGGTCGCCGATGACCTTCGTCACGCCGAGCGCGCGTTCTGCAAACAGCGAGCTCCACTGGCTCATGGCAAGCTCGCTCGCGCCTGCGCACAGCATCAAAAGCAGCGCAATGAGGAAAATTTTCGAGGTAAACAGCGTCTTGAGCGGTGTTTTCTCATTTTCCGGCACGGTGGGCATCAGCGGCACCTTGAGGAAGCGGAATAAATTATAAAGCGGCAGCAAAGACCACAAAATCGGGATGATAAACCACAGATCCTCGCCGATCAAGCGCAGCAAAAGCGTCGTGATGAGCACCACGCCCACCTGTCCCCAGCAGTAAAACGAATGTAAAAGGCTCATCGCGGAGGCCTTCGCATCGCCCGGACAGGAATCGACAATCGGGCTGATGATAACTTCAATCAGGCCGCCGCCCACGCCGTTCACAATCGTCGCAAGGACAAGGCCCACATACGGCGCAGGCAGCACGTTCGGCAGCGTGCCCTGCATCACAAGGCCTAAAAACGCCAGCGCGTGTGCGATGACCGCCGATTTTCGGTAGCCGATGCGGTCTACGTATTTAACGGAAAGCATATCCGTGATGACCTGCGTCACAAAGTTGCACAGGATGAGCGCCGAAATCAGCGAATACGAAATGCCGAATTTGTTTTGGAACAGCACGAAAAACAGGGGAGAGAGATTGTTCACAATGCCCTGCGTGATATACCCGCGGTAGCAGGCAAACACGGTGTTTTTAAAGTTTTGGGTCTTCTCCATTCAACTATACCGCCTTTAATAAAATGCTAACTTTCATTATAGCGGAAGGCCCGGCGAAATTCTACCGTGAATTTGACGGAAAACCACAAAAATTCAATACATCTGCCGAAAGGCATTCCAAAAAAATGCGGCGTAAAAGCCAAATCCATGTTGATTTTACCAAGGAAATATAGTACAATAAAACCAAACAGGGTTTTCTCTTTCAGAAAAAGCCCCAATTCAATCTGTTATTCTTTTGATTTATTCAATTAGAAGGAGTGTTTTAACATGAAGTTAGGCGTACTTACCAATGTTGTAGGCAACATGCCTCTTGAGGACGCACTGAAGTATTTCAAGTCCATGGGCATCCAGATGGTCGAAATCGGCTGCGGCGGCTATCCGGGCAAAGATCACTGCGATCCGGAAGTTCTGCTCCACGATGAAGCAAAGTATCAGGAGTTCTGCGATACCATCAAGAAGTATGATATGGAAGTCAGCGCATTCTCCTGCCACGGCAACCCGATCCACCCGAATAAGGAGCTGGCTGCGGCTTATGATAAGGACATGCGCAACGCAGTTCTGATGGCTGAAAAATACGGCCTGCATCAGATCAACTGCTTCTCCGGCTGCCCGGGCGATTGCGAGACCTCTCAGTATCCGAACTGGGTTGTATGCGCATGGCCGGACGATTTCGGTAAGATCCTCGAGTATCAGTGGAAGATTCTTGTCGATTACTGGAAGAATTTTGTAGCATTCGCAAAAGAGCACGGTGTCAACAAGATCGCTCTTGAAATGCACCAGGGCTTCTGTGTTTACAACACGGAGACGCTCCTCAAGCTCCGTGAGGCTGTGGGCCCGGAGATCGGCGCAAACTTTGACCCGTCCCACCTCATTTGGCAGGGCATGGATCCGGTTGCTGTTATCCGCGAGCTCGGCGGCGACGCAATCTTCCACGTACACGCAAAGGATACCCGTCTCGATAAGTACAACATGGCAAAGAACGGCGCGCTCGACACGAAGAGCTATGCAGACGAAGCACACCGCTCCTGGATCTTCCGCAGCGTCGGCTACGGCAACGATCTGCTCTATTGGAAGGACATCATCAGCGCTCTGCGCCTTGTCGGCTATGACTATGCCATCAGCATTGAGCATGAGGATAGCCTCATGAGCCAGAACGAGGGCCTTCTGAAGGCTGTTGAGACTCTGAAGTCCGCTATCATCTTCGAGCCGAAGATGACCGAGACCCGTTGGATCTGATTTCTTTCTGACAACACGTAAATAAAACCACGGCGCTTCGGCAGGGCAACCTGTCGGAGCGCCGCTTTTATGTTTTAACGGTTTGCTTTTTGTCCGTATGATACGTGCACAGCTTTAAAAACGGGAACAGCAAAGCGGCATAAAGCCCTGCACAAACCGCCGTTTGCAGCAAAACAAGGGGAATACCCGAAAGCGAAATGCTTTTCAATAAAAACTGTGTTGCATTCGCGGCAAGCAGTGCGAAAAACGCCGGCATCACTGCACTTTTCAATAGCCCAATATGTACATCGGCGACTTTTAATAATCTTCGTACACTCAGCATCGCGTTGAAGATGGACGAGAAAAACAAAATTGCAATGTACGCCCGCATACCGGCAAACCGCATGAAAAGCAAAATCAAAAGCACACGCAGAAACGAATCCGAAAAGTTGTATTTCATGGAGTTCAGCTGCTCGTCAAGCCCCTTTAAAAGACTGTCCACTACGACATCCAGATACAAAAGCGGTACGAGCGGCGCCAAAATTTTGAGGTATGCCCCGGCTTCCCGACTTCTATAAAACGCCTCGCCCCAGTCACTGCCGAAAATGAAGAAGATCCCCGCGCAGAAAATGCCGAACTGCAGGGCCGCGTGCACCGCGCGCTGCGTGATGTGCCGCACGGCTCTGCGGTGCGAAAGCTCAAATTCCCGCGCCGTTTTCGGGATGAGCAAAGACGCGAACGACGTCAAAAACGAAGACGGAAAGTAAAGCATCGGCATTGCCATGCCCTGCAATAAACCGTAGGCGGACATGGAAGCCGCACGACTGAGTCCGTACCGTCCAAGCTCGCGCGGGATGAGCAGATTTTCCGCCGTTGAAAGCAAGCTGCGCGCCGCGCTCGAAAGTGTGCACGGCACCGCAATATGGAACATCCCGTGCAGAACGCCCGTCGCCTGCTCTTTTTCTTTCGGCGTGTTGCGCTTTAAGCTGCGGCGGTAAATGAGAAATCCCGCCAAAAACGAAACAGCTTCTCCGAATGTTGAAGCAATCATCGCCGCAAAGCACGCGGCTTCTATGCTCTGCGGTGCAAAATACCAGAACAGCACAACGGCGGAGAAAATCGTCAGCACCTGTTCCACCGCGTCACTCCATGAGGTGGAAAGCGATTCGTCCACTGCTAAAAAATATCCCTTCATGCACGTGCACTGCGACATAAACGGCAGCCCAAGCGCCAAAATGCGCAGAGACGGCGCCGCGCCGGCGTTGCCCAAAATATGCGCGGCGGCAAAATCCGAAAAGCACAGCAGCAAAACCGCAATGGTACAGCTCACCGTCAGGCAGAACAAAAAGCACTGTGTCACCACGCTGCGCACCGTGCAGCGGCGGTTCGCCGCAATGGCTGCCGTCACCATGCGCGTCACGGCCAAGCTGATGCCGGAAGTGGAAAGCGTGATGGCGAGCAGGAACACGGAGAAGATGAGCTGGTAAAGCCCCATGCCCTCCGCACCGATTTTGCCCGATAAATACGCACGGTAGCCGATATTCGTAATGCGGAAAAACAGTGAAAATGCCGTTAAAGCGATGCCTTGCAGCAGAAATTTGCGTTTTGTCATGATTGTCGCAGGGCCTCCTATTGCAAGTTTTCCGGGCGCGTTGTATAATCAGCTTATATGAGAAATGTATAGATAATTTTCTGCATTTTATAAAAAGAGAACAGGAGTTAAAAAGTATGACAGATCAGGTAAACGCAGACTGGACCGAATTACAGGTCACCATTCCCGCGGCGGATACGGACCGCGCGGGCGACATTGCGCAGATGGTCGTGCCCTACGGCATTTATATTGAAGACTATTCGCATTTAGAAGAGGAAGCGATGGAAATCGCGCATATCGACCTCATTGACGAAGACCTTCTCAAAAAAGACCGCACCAAAAGCATCATCCATGTGTATATCAGCCCGGAGGAAAACCCGGCGGAAGCCATTTCTTTCCTCAAAGAGCGTTTTGAAGCCGTCGGCATTGAGAACACCATCACCGCCGCCAACTGCGCGGAGGAGGATTGGATCAACAACTGGAAAAAGTATTTTAAGCCCATCCCCGTCGGCAACCGCTTGCTTGTGCGCCCTATGTGGGAGGACGAGTACGAAGCAGGTGACCGCGTCGTGCTGCATCTGGAGCCGGGCCTCGCGTTCGGTACCGGCACGCATGAAACGACCCGCCTTTGCATGGAGCTGCTCGAAAAGTATGTAAAGCCGGGCGATACCATGCTCGATATGGGTTGCGGCAGCGGTATTTTGTCCGTTGCCGGTCTGCTGCTCGGCGCAGGCAGCGCCGTTGGCGTCGATATTGATGCTCTCGCCGTCAAGACCGCCGTCGCAAACGCAGAGATCAACCACGTCGGCGATAAGTTCACCGGCATCTGCGGCAATCTGGCGGATAAGGTTACCGGCACATTCGATGTCGTTGTCGCGAATATCGTCGCAGACGTCGTGATTTTGCTCACAAAAGATGCCCCGCGCTTCATGAAACCCGATACCGTCTATATCATGAGCGGTATCATCGATACAAGGGAAGACGACGTTTTGGCGTGCCTCGCGGATAAATTCGAGATCATCGACCGCAAAGAGGAAAAAGGCTGGGTCGCCTTGGCTGCAAAGCTGAAGTAAGCTAACGTTTTCCACAGCGGAGCGGCGAATAAAGTTTTTGATCCAACTTTTTTCAAAAAGTTGGTGGGGCCTTGGGGCAACGCCCCGAGTCGAGCTCCGCAGAGCTCGAAACTCTTTTGCCTACCTAAAGATCAGGAAGATAGTCAAATCGTCCGGTGGACGATTTGATGTAAGAAACTCTATCAAGGGGTTTCTTAAAAGGCTTGCTCAGCAAGCCTTTAGAAATAGATAAAAGCAAAGAAGATTCGGAGGGATTATCATGACAGCAGAATTCCACAAGGCAAACCGTCAGCGCCTGTACGCCGAAATGAAAGACGGCAGCGCAGCCGTGTTCTTTTCCGGCAGCGCACCGCGCCAGAGTGCCGATGCATACTATACATTCTTCACAAACCGCAATTTCCTGTATTTAACAGGCATTAAATTCGCGGGGCTCGTGTTGGTCGCCACAAAAATCGGCGGCAATGTGCAGGAATCCATCTATATCCTTCCGCCGGATCTCATGAAAGAGCGCTGGACGGGCCGCAGACCGAAAGCCGATGAAGTTATGGCGCAGTCCGGAATCACGGATATCCGCTTCGTTGAGAACTTTGAAAACGATATCCACCGTGTTTTGAACAGCGGCAACGTGCAGCGCGTCTACCTCGACCTTTATCGTCATACGCCGAACGAGGGCTTAGATGAAGCCCACCGCTTTGCGCAGACCATTAAGACCGGCTACCCGTTCCTCACGGTTGAAAATATCCTGCCCATCTTAAAGCGCCTGCGTACCCTGAAGGCTCCGTGCGAGATTGACGCCATGCGTCGTGCCATGACCGTTACGCGCGAAGGCATTCTGCGCATGATGCGCGCTTCGCACCCCGGCATGTATGAGTACGAGTATAAAGCCGAGTTCGACTACGCCCTCACCAGCGCCGGCGTACTTGAGCCCGCGTTCCACTCCATCATTTCCGCCGGCAAAAACAACTTTTGCATCCATTACGACAGCTACATGGGACAAGCCAAAGACGGCGATATGATCTTGAATGACGTTGGCGCGCAGTGGGACGGCGAGTGCAACGATGTCTCCCGTGGCTGGCCGTGCAACGGCAAATACTCGAAAGAGCAGCGCATGCTGTATGAGTGTGCCCTCAATACGTCGAACTACATGTTCTCCATCATCAAGCCCGGTATGCTCATGGACGATGTGGATAAGACCGCCCGCCGCTATTGCTGTGAGCAGCTGAAAAAGATCGGTCTGCTGTCCTCTTACGATGAGATTGGCAAATATATGTGGCACGGCGGTGCGCACCATGTCGGCTATGACGTGCACGATGTCGTCGATGCACTCGGTAAGCCTATCGCGCCGAACATGGTCTTCTGCGTTGATATCGGCATTTACGCCGAAGAGCTCGGCATCGGCTTCCGCGTGGAGGATAACTGCCTTGTCACGCCGACCGGCGCAGAGAACCTCTCTGCGTCCGTGCCGCGCACCATCGAAGACATCGAGGCCGTCATGGCAAAATAACGGGAGAAATTTTAATGAAGCTCATTTTACCCGAGCAGATTACGGAAGCGCAGTATAAAGCGTATCTTGCGGATTGGGGTGCAGAGCGCATCGTGCCCATTGCGTCCGCAAATCCGAAAGGGCTTTCGTTTGAAGATTGGCGGGCGGAAAGCATTAAAAGGCGTGTGCGTGTTCCCAAAGGCTATGTCCCCGAAACACTGTTTTTCCTTACCGACGATAACGAAACCAAGCTGTTCGGCGCTGTCGATATTCGCCACAGCCTGAACGACTACCTGCTGCAATTCGGCGGGCACATCGGCTACGGCATCGTGCCGAGCGAACGCCGCAAGGGTTACGCTAAAGTGCAGCTTGCGCTCGCATTGCCCATCGCACACGCCATGGGTCTGCAAAACGTGCTCATCACCTGTGCGGATACCAACATCGGCTCGGCAAAAACCATCGAAAGCGCCGGCGGCGCACTCGAAAATAAAGTGGAGGAAGAGGGCGTCCTCACGCGCCGCTATTGGGTGCAGACATTTCTGGAAACACTGGAGACGGAGCGTTTGATCTTGCGCCCATGGACGGTAAAGGACGCACCTGCCATGTACGCTTACGCTGTAAATCCGAAGATCGGTCCGGCAGCAGGCTGGGCGCCGCACCAAAGCATAGAAGAAACGGAAGAATTGCTGAAAAACTGGGTCGGGCACGGAGAAACGATCTGGGCGATAACGGAAAAAAGCTCCGGGCTTGTCATCGGGTCTATCGGTCTGCACAAGGATGCTGCCCGTTCCGATCCGCGCAGCCACATGATCGGCTATTGTCTCCGCGAGGAAAGCTGGGGACAGGGCTATATGCCGGAAGCGGTAAACAGGCTTACCCGGTATGCGTTTGAAAACCTGTGCATGCAGGTCGTTTCGATCAAGCATTATAAAAGCAACCGCAATTCCCGCCGTGTCATAGAAAAATGCGGCTATCACTATGAAGGCACCGTGCGCGGCGCAGGCATCAGCGTGTTCGGCACGCATGAAGACGACGTGCTGTGGTCTATGACGCGCGAAGAATACTTTGCAGGAAAGGAAGCGAAAGCATGACAAATTTCAGCAAGCTCGTTTTGAAAATGACGGAGTACGAAGGCGGCTGCGTGGAGCGCGTCAACCACTTTTTAAAGGTGTTTGCGTTCGCGAAGACCATCGCAGAGGGCGAAAACGTGGACGATGCGACAAAAGAGATCATCGAAGCCGCCGCTATTACGCACGACATCGGCATCCGCGTCTGCTTTGAAAAGTACGGCAACTGCAACGGCCCTCATCAGGAGGTGGAAGGCCCGCCTATCGCGCTCGAAATGCTGCCCGCGTGCGGCTATACCCACGCGCAGACGGAGCGCATCTGCTACCTCATCGGCCACCACCACACGTACACGAACATCAACGGCATCGATTATCAGATTTTAGTCGAAGCCGATTTCCTCGTGAATATTTTCGAGGGCGGCATGACCTGTGAAGCCGCCGAAAAGGTGTGCGAAAACATTTTCCGCACGAAGACCGGCAAGCAGCTTTTAAAGGATTTGTTTTTGTAAATTGCACATAAAATTCAAAAACAGAATATTGACATTTAGAGGAAATAACCTTACAATTAACCTTGTGAGGTTATTTCTTTTACTTTGTCAAATTTTTAAGGAGTTGTGATATATGGCAAGAAATTTCATGTGCACCAAAACAGACCCGGTCGTCGAGACCAAAGCCGGCAAGCTGCGCGGCTTTCAGCTCGATGGCACATACGCGTTCCACGGCGTGAAATACGCCGATGCAAAGCGCTTCCACCAGCCGACCCCGGTTGAGCCGTGGGAGGGCATCAAAAACGCGCTGGCTTACGGCTATGTGTGCCCCATGCTGCAGCAGGATCAGCCCAGCAACGAGCTGATGGTGCCGCACCGTTATTGGCCGCTCGATGAGAACTGCCAGTACCTCAACATCTGGACGCAGCACCTCGACCCGAACGCCAAGAAGCCCGTGCTCGTTTGGCTGCACGGCGGCGGATTCGCGGCGGGATCCTCCATTGAGCACATCGCGTATGAGGGCGAAAACATGAGCAAATACGGCGATGTTGTCGTCGTTTCGCTCAACCATCGCTTAAATATCCTCGGCTACCTCGACCTTTCCCCGTTCGGCGAGGAATATAAGAACTCCGGCAACGCCGGCAATGCTGATATGGTCGCGGCCTTGCAGTGGATCCACGAAAATATCGCAAACTTCGGCGGTGACCCGGAGAACGTCACGCTGTTCGGCCAGTCCGGCGGCGGTATGAAGGTCTGGACGCTGATGCAGACTCCCGCGGCGGACGGCTTGTTCCATAAGGGTGTCGTGCAGAGCGGCTGCATCGACCACTTTGTCTCCGGCAATGCGCAGGAGCAGAACGGCAAAGCCATCGTCACGGCGCTTCTGGAAGAGCTGAAGCTCGATGATGTCAAGGCGCTCGAGACCATCCCGTACGCACAGCTCGCAGCAGCGTACAACAAGGTCGCGCCGGAGGTCGCAAAGACGGGCGCATACGTCGGCGGCAACCCGCTCGCAAACGATTGGTACCTCGGCGATCCGCTCGAGGTCGGCTTTACGGAGCACGCAAAGACTATCCCGGTCATGGTTGGCACTGTATTGGGCGAGTTCTCGTTTATGCCGGCACTCAGCGCAGAGGAAAAGGCCGATGCCGCGCTCATCGATTCCATGATCGAAAAGCGCTACGGCACAGAGGGCAAAAAGCTCAAGGAGATGTTCGCCAAAGTTTATCCGGATAAAGACGTCAGCGACGTGCTGTTCATGGATTCCATCTTCCGCGCGCCGTCCACCGATTTCATCCTGAAAAAAGCGCAGCACCCGGAAAGCGGCACGTATTCGTATATGATGACCTACACCTTCCCGTATGACGGCGGTCATATCGCGTGGCATTGCAGCGAGATCCCGTTCGTGTTTCACAACACGAGCCTCGTCGCCGCGTATAACGAGCCCGGCGTGACTGACCTGCTCGAAAAGCAGATGTGCGACGCGTGGCTGAATTTCGCCCGCAACGGCAAGCCGTCCAGCGAAGACCTGCCGGAGTGGCCGGCCTGCACCGCAGACGACGAAGCGACCATGATCTTCGATAAAAAGTGCGAGGTTCGGCATAACTACGACCACGAGCTTGTTGCGCTGCATAAAAAATTAGCCCCGTCGCCGTGGAGCCATAACGAAGACGAGGAAGAGCAGCAGATCCAGCACTAAGCGCTGCGCGTTTTTCCGTCAACCATAGCGTAGCGACGCAAAAAGTTTTCGCCAGCCTTTTCCAAAAGGCTGTGGGGACTTGGGGCAGAGTCCCGAGTCGAGCTTTGCAAAGCTCGAAATTCTGTTGCCTACTAATGTAAAAATCCTCTCCCGGCGCAGCCGGGAGAGGATTTTTTTCTTATCAAGCTTACGTTTTACGCGTTTTCAGGCTCTCTCTGCCAGAGGAGAAAGGGAGAGATACATCGCTCTAATGCCCCTCGCAGCACCTTTCTTTTTGTTAAAATCTGCGTATATATAAAAAGGGCGGCGCAGTGCCGCCCTTTCAGGGAACCCATGCAACTGGGTTCCCTACGATTTGAACGTCCCCCGGACGTTCAAATCTACCTTCCTAGTTTCTGGTTAGGCAAAAAGATTTCGCTTTCTGCGGAAAGCGACTTGGGGCTTTGCCCCGAGACCCCACGACCTTTTTGAAAAAAGGTCGATCAAAAACTTTATTCGTCGCTTCGCTATGGTTGTCGCAAGCTTTCCTTTTTTGCGCAGCAAAAAAGCCGAACACAATCCCTGTGCTCGGCTCATTTTGCTTAAAATTTAATTACAGGTTAGCCTTCAGCCATGCAATGTCTTCAGCAAGGCAAGCTACGCGATCCTGCGGGTCGTTGTAGCTGGCTTCACGCTCAACAACGTAGATAACGTCGTCGCACTGTGCGTCGGCAGCTGCCTTAACGGCCTTCCAATCCACAATGCCCTGGCCCTGCGGCACGTTCAGCTTGTCGTGCTCTTCCTTCATCTTGAGGAACTCCGGCGGGAAGATCGGCTTGCCGTCAGCGTCTTTCTCAAACTTGAAGCGCGGGGTGGTGTCGTGGCGGGACTGCGGCTTGTTCGCGCCGATAACGCCGCCGTTTTCCTTAATGTGAATGCTTGCAATGCGGCCCGCGTGGCTGTTGATGAAGTCCACCGGGTTTACGCCTGCTGCGCTGCACCAGCCGCAGTCAACCTGGAAAGCCGTAACTTCCGGGTCGCATGCGTCGATGAGCCAGTCGTAAAGATACTTGCCTTCGTCCACATAGAACTCGTCGGTGTGGTTGTGGTAGCCGATCTTAATGCCGTACTGCTTTGCAATGTTGCCGAGGCGGTTGAGCTCTTCTGCAACCTCCAGAGCCTCTGCCTTGTTGCAGAAGTTCGTTGCCGGGCAGATGACGAGCTTTGCGCCCAGCTCTGCAAAGTAGGGGAGAACGCTCTCGATCTGATCGAGGCCAACATGAGCGGAATCGACCTTCAAGTTGTTCTCTGCAAGAACCTTCTTCATCTCTTCCACCGGGACCTGCGTGAAGTCTGCGGTGAACTCTGCGCCTGCAAAACCGAGCTTTGCGATGGTCTGCAGCTTTTCAATCGGGCTGAGCGGCTCGGAAATCAGGGAATAAACCTGAACATTGATATTTTCCATGGGAAAAACACCTTTCTAAAAATAATTGCGTTTGCGGAAAGCCCGCGCTGGCCCTGTTATGCCGAAACGCGGGAGCCCCGCCTTAAAAAATGTGCGGCGACACGAAATGCCGCCGCACACAAAATGTACTGTTAAAATTAGTCGAAGTAAACCGGCTTGCCAGTTCTGTTGGACTCATAGATCGCATCGAGGATTCTCGTGACGACATAAGCCTGATCAGCCGTAACAAACAGCTCGCCTTCGCCCTTCAGAGCCTTGACCCAGATCTCAGCTTCCTTGGACTTCGGTGCCGGACCCTGAGAGAAGCCCGGGATGTAACCCTTAACTTCGTTGCCAACCCAAGAAATGGTCGGGTACTCAGCAACAACGTGGTTCAGACGGACACGGCCTTCCTTCGTATCGAGGCCGCCCTCGGTACCAGCCAGCATCGTGTAAGCCTGGTTGTTTGCAGCGTAATCTTCAGCCATGTTGATAGCCCAAGCAGCGCGCAGAACGATCGTAGCGCCGTTCTTCATCTTGATGAAGCCAACAGCGGAGTCCTCAACGTCGTAGGTCTCGTTGTTCCAGGTGTCGAACTCACCGCGGTAGTTGACCTGGCCCTGATGCTTAGCATCGAGCTTGTGGCCGAGCTTCTCGAAGGAAGTGCCGCAAACATAGTCAACATCGTAGTTGTTCATGAGGAACAGCGTGAGGTCAAGAGCATGCGTACCGATATCGATCAGCGGACCGCCGCCCTGCTTTGCCTTATCCGTGAATACGCCCCAGGTCGGAACGCCACGGCGACGGAGGTATGTAGCCTCTGCATAGTAAACTTCGCCCAGAGCGCCGGAATCGACGACCTTCTTAGCAACCTGGTTCTCCGGGAAGTGACGATACTGATAGCCGATCGTCAGCATCTTGCCGGTTCTGTCTCTTGCTTCGAGCATCTTCTTTGCGTCAGCCGGGGTAGCAGCCATCGGCTTCTCGCACAGAACGTGCTTGCCAGCCTCAAGAGCAGCAACGGTGATCTCGCAGTGTGCAACGTTCGGGGTCAGAACGTGAACAGCGTCGATCGTCGGGTCTGCCAGAAGCTCATGATAATCGGTGTAAACCTTAGCGTCCGGGGTGCCGTACTCTTTAGCAGCCTTTTCTGCTCTCTCAAGAATGAGGTCGCAGAATGCGCACATATCTACGCCTTCCTGCTGGGCCATGCCCGGGAAGTGCTTGCCGTTTGCGATACCGCCGCAGCCGATAAAGCCAACTCTTACATTTGCCATTGGAATTCTCCTCCTAAATTTACGCCGGAGCCCATACGGACCCCTAACGATTTATTTCTGCTTGTATTTTAGCCCATTCCAAAGCAAATGTAAAGCCCTTTTTGTGAAAAAAGCGGATTTGCACAAGCTTTTTTTATTCTGCTTGTATTACTTGCACAAAAACTTTTGCTTTGCTGTCTGCGTGCCCTAAAATCAGCCGTGCATTTCGTACAAAAAAGCAAAAAAAGAGGCACATCGCAAAAAACACGATGTGCCTCGGATTATTCTTACAGCATTCTGCTTATAAGGACACGGTTAAAACCGCGTAAAGCCTATATGCCAATTTGATATAGCGCTATGCGGAAAACAGAAAAATCAGTACTGTCTGCCCCAGTAGACCATGTGCTTTGCCGGCTTGCCGCAGCAAACGCACACGTCGGAGAGGTGCTCTTCCTTAAACGGGATGCAACGGGACTTCACGCCACCGGTCGCGTCCTTCAGCTTGTCCTCGCACGCGCTGTCGCCGCACCACATGGCCTTGATGAAGCCGGGCTTGTTCTCCGCTATGTCGAGGAACTCCTCATACGTCGTCGCCGTGAAGGTCTTCTCTTCAAGGTTCTTCAGCGCACGCTCGTAAAGACCGTCATGCACAGCCTGCAAGGCCTTTTCAATCTCGCCCTCAAGGTTATCGAGCGAAACGAAAATCTTCTCTCTCGTATCGCGGCGGACGAGCACGCACTGGTTCTGCTCAATGTCCTTCGGTCCGATCTCCAAACGCAGCGGCACGCCCTGCATCTCATACTGGCTGAACTTCCAGCCGGGGGAGTTGTCGGTGTCGTCCAGCTTCACGCGGAACTTCGTCTTCAGGGATTCATACAGCGCGTTTGCCTTGTCGAGCACGCCGGGCTTATGCTGTGCAATCGGGATGATTGCCAGCTGGATCGGCGCGACCTTCGGCGGCAGTACAAGACCGTTGTCGTCGCCGTGCACCATGATGATGGCGCCGATCATGCGGGTGGAAACGCCCCAAGAGGTCTGGTGCGGGTGCTGCAAGGTGTTGTCGCGGCCCGTGAACGTAATGCCGAAGTTCTTTGCCCAGCCGTCGCCGAAGTAGTGGCTCGTGCCGCCCTGCAAAGCAACGCCGTTGTGCATCATCGGCTCAATGGTGTAGGTCGCCACAGCGCCTGCAAACTTCTCTTTTTCGGTCTTCTGGCCGGTCACAGCCGGAATCGCGAGCACGTTCTTGTAGAACTCCTCGTAGGTGCGCAGCATGCGCATGGTCTCTTCCATGGCCTCTTCTGCGGTCTCGTGCATGGTGTGGCCTTCCTGCCACAGGAATTCGGAGGAGCGCAGGAACGGGCGCGTCGTCTTCTCCCAGCGCACAACGGAGCACCACTGGTTGTAGAGCTTCGGCAGGTCGCGGTAGGAGTTGATGATCTTCTGGTAATGCTCGCAGAACAGGATCTCGCTCGTCGGGCGCACGCAAAGGCGCTCGCTCAGCTTCTCGCTGCCGCCTTCGGTTACCCATGCCACCTCCGGTGCAAAGCCCTTCACGTGGTCCTTTTCCTTCTGCAGGAGGGATTCCGGAATAAACAGCGGCATGTAAACGTTCTGGTGGCCCGTCGCCTTAAAGCGGGCATCCAGCTCGTGCTGAATGTTCTCCCAGATCGCGTAGCCGTACGGCTCAATGATCATGCAGCCCTTTACGCTGGAGTAATCCATCAGCTCGGCTTTTTTAACAATATCGGTGTACCATTTGGAAAAGTCAACGTCCATAGACGTGATGTCGTTGACCATCTTCTTCTGATTCGCCAAGAAATTCAGTCCTTTCTCGATTCGTGCGGCAAACGCTGTGCCGCCGGGGCCCAAAGCGGGCATATCTTTTCTTATTATACAGGGATTTTTCCCGAAAAGCAAGGGCGGCAGCCATCTTTGTGCGCATCCCGGCAAAATTTCTTCTGAGAAAGCAGAAAAGAAGGGGCAAAGGCTCCTTCTTTCCTTGTACCTTTCGGTGCAATTTGTACCGATCAGTACGATACGATATGGGATGCGTGATGCTTATACACAAATTTAGGTTAGCTAAAACTAACCTAAGATAGAATACCACATAGCAAAACGGTTGTCAACCGGAAACCAATGATTTTATACGAAAAAACACCGGGAACAGCCAAAAGCCGCTCCCGGTGTTTTCATATCGTTTTACGCGGAACGTAAAATTTACGCCTTGCGCAAAAATTACTGACCCTGATGTTCTTCAATGAACTGAACGATTTCGCCGACCGTCTTGAGGTTTTCAACTTCCGTATCCGGAATCTCTAAGTTGAAAGCATCTTCGATGGACATGACAAGATCAACAACAGCAAGGGAATCTGCATCCAGATCTTCAACCAGATTGGAATCCTCGGTGATCTCGGAGGGATCTACGCTGAGCTCCTCAGCAATAATATCGATAACTTTCTCCAGAACCATTCTATTTTCCTCCTATCATGTAGTATTTGTCAAGTACTGCACCGTCTGCCGTATGGACAAAACGCCGCAGGCATGATACAATCGGGTTGTACTTCACATACATTGTATGGATGCACGGCTTATTTGTCAATAGCAATTCCGCATTCCGTGCTAAAATTTTTCTGTTTTTAAAGGAGACCCCTAAAATGCAGCTTCGCCGTTTTGCCGTCATCGGCCACCCCATCGGGCACACGATGTCGCCGTTTATTCATAATCGCCTCTTTTCCCTTACGGGCCATGACCCGGAATATTCCGTGCTGGATGTGCCGTCTCTCACAGAGGCGCTGCCCGCATTGCGCGCGCTCGACGGCTTCAATATCACCATCCCGCATAAAAGCGGCATCATCCCGCTGCTCGACAGCATCGATGAAAAAGCGAAGCTCTTCGGCTCCGTCAACACCGTGCGCGTCGAAAACGGCAAAATGACCGGCTATACAACGGACGGCGTCGGCTGCAAAAAGGCCCTTGCACGGTATGATCTCGATTTTAACGGCGAGCTCCTTCTGCTCGGCCGCGGCGGCGCAGCGCGCGCCATCGCGTTTGAAGCCGTGCTCACGGCCACGGAGCCGCATCTCGACATCGTCTGCCGCGAAAGCTCGCTCGAAAAAGCGCAGGTGCTCAGCGATGAGCTCGCAGAGCTCTGCCGTACACTCGGCAAAACTGGCGTGTTCCGCGTGCTGTCGTATGACGAGCTCGCAAAAGAAACCGAGCACTACGACCTCGTGCTCAACACCACAAGCCTCGGCATGTATCCCAAAACCGGCGTCAGCGCCGTCGGGGAAGACGTGCTCTCCCGCTGCAAGGCCGCGTTCGACGCCGTCTATAACCCCGGCGACACAGAGTTTTTAAAGCTTGCCGCAAAATGCGGGCTCAAAACCGTCGGCGGCATGGGCATGCTCGTCTGCCAGGCCGTCGCCGCGCACGAGCTCTGGTACGGCGCGTCATTTAAAGACAGCGACATCGAGCAGCTCATCCGCGATGCGGAAGCGGAAACGGCACGGCTTTTCCGCGCATAACGAACCGAAAGAAACGGGGAACGGAAAATGGAAGTAAAAGGTGAAACCACAAAATCGGGCAATATCGTTTTAAGCGGCTTCATGGGCAGCGGCAAGACCACGGTCGGCCGCCGTTTGGCCATGGCGCTCAATATGCAGTTTGTCGATATGGACTTATACATAGAAGCCAAAACCGGCATGACGGTGAAGGAGATCTTCGCAGAATACGGCGAGCCGCATTTTCGCGCGCTCGAGACCGAGACTGTAAAGGAGCTCGCGCAAAGTAAACATTTCGTCATCGCCACAGGCGGCGGCACGCTGATGCAGCCGCAGAACGTGGAGGGTTTCCACCAAGGCGGCGGCACCATTTATTATCTCGATGTCCCGCTGGCCGCCTTGCAGGAGCGCCTCAAAAACGATAAGCGCCGCCCGCTTCTGCAGACGCCGGACCGCCGCGCGGTGATTGAGCGCCTTTTAAACGAGCGCCGCCCAAAATACCTCGCAAGCGCGGACGTCGTCGTCGACGCCGGCGCGCCCACGGTTGTCGTTGTAGAGCGTATTTGCGCCCTGCGCGGCGAGCCCATTGAAAAAGCGAAGCGCAAAAAGCCGGGAAATACCTCCGAAAAGGAGCGGCCTCAAAAGAAGCGCTTCCGCAGAAGAAGGCGCAAAAAAGGAACTTCTCCCGGAACACCGCAAGAAAACTCTTGACAAAGCGCCCGCGTGGCGGTATGATTTTAACACGGCGATGCAGGATAGATAAAGCAAACCTGCAAATCGCAAAGAAAGAGTCACATATAGGATGGTTCAAACTATGCAGTCCGTTTTATTCACAAGACGATTTACAAAGTATTTTAGCGCACGATTTTATACCGTGTGCTTTTCGTCGTATGTGAATATACCGGGCAACGCTTGAAAACGCGCGGAAAATTTCTGCGCGGAGGAATTTGAAGTATTCTGAGCAGTATAAAACCAAGCGGAGCCAATGGGCTTCGCTTTTTTTGTGCCGAGAGCGGCAGCGGGGCACGGCTCCTATAAAAGAAAGGTAAGGGAAAAAACATGATCATCGTACTCAAAGCCAACCGCAGTGAAGAACAGGTCAAAAATTTCATTTCGCATCTCACCGACCGTTATGACGTCAGTGTTAACACATGGGTCGGCACACATTCTACCGTGCTCGGCCTTATCGGCGATACCGCTGCGGTAGACAGCGAGTACATCGCCGCACAGGATATTGTAGAAAGCGTTAAGCGCGTGCAGGAGCCGTATAAAAAAGCAAACCGTAAGTTCCATCCGGAAGATACGGTCATCAAGCTTCCTACCGGTCAGGTGATCGGCGACGGTTCCCTTGCGCTCATCGCGGGTCCGTGTTCCGTCGAAAGCGAAGCGCAGATCTGCTGTGTCGCAGAGCGCGTCAAGGCCGCAGGCGCTACGTTCCTGCGCGGCGGCGCATTCAAGCCCCGCACCTCGCCGTATGCGTTCCAGGGCCTTAAGGCAGAGGGCCTCGAGCTCCTCAAAAAAGCCAAGGAAAGAACCGGCCTGCCCATCGTCACCGAGATTATGAGCATCGGCCACATCGACCTCTTTGAGGACGTCGATGTCATTCAGGTCGGCGCAAGAAACATGCAGAACTTCGAGCTTTTAAAGGAGCTGGGTCACGTGCATAAGCCGATTCTTTTAAAGCGCGGCCTTGCCAACACCATCGAAGAACTTCTCATGAGTGCCGAGTATATCATGGCGGGCGGCAACGAGCAAGTCATCCTGTGCGAGCGCGGCATCCGCACGTATGAGACATTCACCCGCAATACGCTCGATATTTCCGCCGTGCCGATCTTAAAGCGCCTTTCCCACCTGCCCGTCATCGTAGACCCCAGCCACGCCAGCGGCATCAACTGGCTTGTCGAGCCGCTTGCCATGGCAGCTGCGGCGGTCGGCGCAGACGGCCTCATCATCGAGGTCCATAACGACCCCAGCCGCGCTCTGTGCGACGGCGCACAGTCCCTCACGCCGGATCAGTTCGACGTGCTTGCAAAGAAAGTGCAGAAGGTCACCGAAACGGTGAAGAGCCTGTAAAATACACCCCAAAAGGGAGAACGATATGCAAATCGCGATCATTGGTCTGGGTCTCATCGGCGGCTCGCTCGCAAAGGCCCTCAAAGAAAATACAGAGCACACGGTCATCGGCTTTGACCGTGACGAAAACACCCTGCTCGACGCGCTTTCCCTCGGCGCTATCGATTCCATCGGCAGCACGTCTTTGCTCGAAAATGCGGACGTCGTGTACGTCTGCCTTTATCCCGCAGATGTCGTGCAGTTCGTCGAGGAAAATGCACCGCATTTTAAAGAAAATTGCATCGTCACCGATGTGTGCGGCATCAAAAATCAGGTCTGCGGCAAACTCACGGAGATCGCCAAAAACTACCCGTTCATTTACGTCGGCGGGCACCCCATGGCGGGCAAGGAGCGCAGCGGGTTCGATGCCAGCGAGGCGAGCCTCTTTTATAACGCTTCCTATATTCTCGTGCCCGGCGAGGCCCCGCAAAGCGCCATCGATACGCTCGTGTCGCTCGCAAACCAAATGGGCTTTGGCACCATCAAATACTGCACGCAGCAAAAGCACGACCGCATGATCGCCTACACGTCCCAAATTCCACATGTTTTGGCGTGCGCCTATGTCATGAGCCCGCGCTGCGATGAGCACAGCGGCTTTTCCGCCGGCAGCTACCGCGACGTTTCGCGCGTGGCGCGCATCAATGCGGAGCTGTGGGCAGACCTTTTCCTTGCAAACCGCGAGGAATTAGCGGACGAGACGGAAGAGCTCGTGCGCAATATAGAACGTATACGCACCGCGGTGGCGGAAAATGACCGGGCAGAGCTCGTGGCACTGCTTTCCTCCGCGCGTGAAAAGAAGGAGAAATTCGGATAATGGTGATCGAGATCAAAACAGATAAACCGTATGAAGTCATTGTGGAAGACGGCGTTTTAGACCGCGCAGGCGAAAAAATCGCCCCGCTCGTCCGCCCCGGCAGCCGCGCCATGATCGTCAGCGAAACGAACGTCTTCCCGATATACGGCGAGCGTCTAAAAGCCTCGCTCGAAAAGGCGGGCATCCACACGGCAGAGTTCGTCTTTGAAGCCGGCGAGCCGCAAAAGCAGATTTCCACCGTCATGCAGATCTATGAAGCGCTCGCGGAAAACGATTTCACGCGCAGCGACATCATCGTCACGCTCGGCGGCGGCGTAGCGGGCGATATGGGCGGCTTCGCGGCAGCCACGTTCCTGCGCGGCATCGATTTCGTGCAGGTGCCCACGTCTCTTCTGGCGCAGGTCGATGCCAGCGTCGGCGGCAAAACGGGCGTCGATCTGCCGTTCGGCAAAAACCTCGTCGGCGCGTTCCATCAGCCGCGCCTTGTGCTTGCCGACCCCGAAACGCTCTCCACGCTGCCCGATGCGTATTTCACAGACGGCATGGGCGAAGTCATCAAGTACGGCTGCATCGCAGACGCCGCGCTGTTCGATAAATTGGAGCAGGGTCAGGTCATCGACCACTTAGAGGAGACTATCTGCCGCTGCGTGCTGTGCAAAAAGCACTTTGTTGAGGAAGACACCAACGACAAGGGCCAGCGCATGATCTTAAATTTCGGTCACACGTTCGGCCACGCGCTCGAAAAGCTCACGGGTTTCTCATCGCTTTCGCACGGTCTCGCCGTCGGCATTGGCATGGTCATGGCGAGCGAAGTGGGCGAAAGCCTCGGCATCACGGAAAAAGGCACCGCCGCGCGCATTCGCCGCGTGCTGGAAAGCTACGGCATGCCCACGGAGTCCGAGTTCGATTTCGCAAAAGTCGTGGAAGCGACCGCGCTCGATAAAAAGAGCTTCGGCAAAACGCTCAACCTCATTCTCTTAAAACAGATCGGCGAAAGCGTCATCCACCCGGTAGACAGAAACTACCTTGTGCTGCGCTATAAGCTCGCCGCCGAGCAGAACCGCCGCAGAAAATTGAATTGATTTTTAGAAAGGCAGCATCATTCTCATCGTGCTGCCTTATGTCAAATATAGAGATAGTATTGGAAAATAGGTGATATTATGGCAGAGGTGACGTACCGCCCCGCACACGTTAAGGGCGAAGTGCGCATTCCCCCAAGCAAAAGCGCCGCACACCGCGCGCTGCTTTCGGCGGCGCTGTGCAAAACGGCGTGCCGCGTCGGGCCCATCGACCACAGCGCAGATATGGAAGCCACATTAAACGGCGTGCGCGCCATGGGCGGCACGGTGAAAGCGGAAGAAAACGGCATGCTGTGCATCACGCCGGGCACAGCGCCTAAAATCGCCACGGTCGATTGTGGTGAATCCGGCTCCACGCTGCGCTTTCTCATCCCCGTTTTCGCTGCCCTCGGCATCGAGGCGACCTTCGTCGGCCACGGCAGACTTCCCGAGCGCCCCATCGGTGTTTACACAGACCTTCTGCCGCAGCACGGCGTACAGGTCGAGACCGCCGGCGGGCTGCCGTTTCACATCACAGGTAAGCTTCAAAGCGGCGATTTCCGCGTGCCGGGCAACATCAGCTCGCAGTTCATCACGGGTCTGCTGTTTGCCCTGCCGCTGCTCGAAAACGATTCCACCGTCACGCTGACCACCCCGCTCGAATCGAAAGGCTATATCGATCTGACGATAGAGGTGCTCGCAGGCTTCGGCGTTACAGTCAAAGAGACCGAAACCGGCTGGTTCATCCCCGGCGGGCAGACGTATCACGCAGAGCACTATACCGTCGAGGGCGATTGGTCGCAGGCCGCGTTTTTTCTCTCGGAAGCTGCCATATCCGGCGGCCCCATCCGCCTCTTGGGCCTTTCCGCAAACTCCCTGCAGGGCGATAAAGCCTGCGTCGAGCTCTGGCGGCAGTTCGGCCTTCAAATCACTGAAGAAAACGGCGTTTATATCGCCGAAAACAAGAATATAAATAAGCCCTATCGCGGCCTGCACGGCATCAAGATCAACGCCGCGCAAATTCCCGATATGGTGCCCGCGCTCGCCGTCACGGCAGCGTTTGCGGAGGGCGAGACCGTCGTCTCCCACGCGGAGCGTCTGCATTTAAAGGAGTGTGACCGCCTGCTTGCCATGGAAGCGGCGCTTAAAGCCCTCGGCGCAGACATCAAAGCCGTGCCGGACGGCCTCGTCATTCACGGCAAGCTCGCGCTCACGGGCGGCAAAGCCGAAGGCATGAACGACCACCGCGTCGTCATGGCGCTCGCCGCCGCCGGCTGCGCGTGCACCGTCACTGTCACGGATGCGGAAAGCATCAAAAAATCCTACCCCGGCTTTTTCCGGGATCATAAAAACTTAGGAGGGATCGCCGATGGCATCGACCTGGGGTGAAAACATCAAGCTGTCTATTTTCGGCGGCAGCCATACGGAAGCGATCGGCGTGGTGCTCGATAATCTCCCGCCGAACGAAAAAATAGACATGGAAAAGATCCGCGTGCAGATGGCGCGCCGTGCGCCGGGCAAGGACAAAACCGCCACCACGCGCCTTGAGGCCGATGAGCCGCAGGTGCTTTCCGGTCTTTTAAACGGCGTCACAACGGGCGCGCCGCTCGCCGCCATCATCGCAAATATCAACACGCGCTCCAAGGATTATTCCGATCTAAAAGTCCACCCGCGCCCCGGTCACGCCGATTACACCGCGTCCGTCCGCTATGACGGCGCAAACGACATTCGCGGCGGCGGACATTTCTCGGGTCGCCTCACCGCGTGCCTCGTGTTTGCGGGCGCCGTCTGCCGCCAGATCTTAGAGCGCCGCGGCATCGCGATCGGCGCGCACGCCTATGCGGTTGGCAGCGCCAAGGATATCCCGTTTGACCCCGTAAATGTCTCCGCAGACGATTTAAACGCCCTGAACACTCGCTTTTTTGCTGTCAATTCTCCCGAAGCCGAAGAAAAAATGCGTGCCGAGATCGAAGCCGCGCGGCTTGAGGCAGACAGCATCGGCGGCGTCATCGAGTGCGCCGCGGTCGGTGTGCCCGCCGGCATCGGCAGTCCTATGTTCGGCGGCATCGAAAATGTCTTTGCATCGATTTTATACGGCATCCCCGCCGTCAAAGGCGTGGAGTTCGGCGCGGGCTTTGATGTTGCCTGTATGCGTGGCAGCGAAAATAACGACGCGTTTTACTACGACGAAAATGGTCTCGTCCGCACGAAAACGAACAACGCGGGCGGCATTTTGGGCGGCATCACAACGGGCATGCCGATTCTATTCCGCATCGCCGTCAAGCCCACGCCGTCCATCGGCCGTGAACAGCACACGGTCGATCTCACCACGAAAACAAACGCCGATTTAACCATCCACGGCCGCCATGACCCGTGTATCGTCCCGCGCGCCGTCCCTGTGGCGGAAGCTGCGGCAGCCTTGGCGCTGATGGACTTGCTGCGTTAAAGGGAATAGAAAGGAGCGAGCAAAATGAGTGAAAATAAGTCCTTTGATGAACTGCTTTTGCCGGTTCGCAACGATATAGACCGCATTGATAAAGAACTTTTAAAACTTTTCACGGAGCGCATGCAGTGCGCGGAGCGCGTCGCGGAGATTAAGCGCAAGGCGGGCATTCCCGTCTTAAATGCCGCCCGCGAGCAGGTCATTTTAGACCGCGTAAAAAAAGAAGCCGGTGAGTACGGCGACAGCGCCGTCGCGCTTTACAGCGCCATCATGAGCATCAGCCGCGCCCGCCAGCACAATATGCTGAAAAGCGGCGGGGTATTGCGCGACCTCGAGCAAAATTCCCCAAAGACATTAAAAGCTGACCCGCGTGTCATTTGTCAGGGCGCGGCGGGTGCGTTTTCCCACAGCGCCGCCCTGCGCCTGTTTCCGGGGCAGAAGCCGATCTTTTTGCCCGGCTTCCGCGATGTTTTTGAAGCTGTCCATAACGGCGCGGGCGATTACGGCGTGGTGCCGGTCGAAAATTCCGATGCCGGCAGTGTCTCTGAGGTCTATGACCTCATCATGAAGCACCGCATGTTCATCGTCGGTGCGGCGGATATTCCCGTGCGCCACTGCCTGTGCCGCGCAAAGGGGACGGGTGCGGTCAAAAAGGTGCTTTCGAAGCACGAGGCCCTCGTGCAGTGCAGTGCGTATCTCGCGGCACACGACATCGAGACCGAAGCCTATTCCAACACGGCGGCCGCCGCAAAGTTCATCGCCGAAACCCGTTCCGAGGGCGTCGGCGCAGTCTGCTCCGCGCAGGCAGCCGAAGAATATGACCTCGAGGTAGTCGCTGCCGATATCCAGAATACCGATAACAACTGCACGCGCTTCATCGTCATTTCGCGCGAGGCCGTGCTGCCCGAGGACGCGGAAAAGATCAGCCTGTGCTTCTCTCTGCCGCATACCCCGGGCTCGCTGTGCCATACGCTGGAGCGCTTCGCTCTGCTCGGCCTGAACCTTACGAAGATCGAATCCCGCCCCATCCCGGAGCGCAATTTCGAGTACGATTTTTACCTTGATTTCACCGGAAACGTCCACGACACACAGACACTCGCGCTCATCTGCGCCCTCTCTGACGAAATGCCGCGCTTCTCGTTCCTCGGAAACTACAAAGAAAGCTGAGTGCAAAATGGCAGTTACCTTTATCAAAGTCACAGAAGAAGAGCAGATCGAAAAAATAGCCGAGATTGCCGCGCCCATCTGGCATGAGACCTACGACCACATCAACGGCGTCGAATCTACGAATTACATGATCGAAAAATTCCAGTCCGTCCCGGCCATCCACCGCCAGATGGAAAGCGAGGGCTATGTCTATTATATGATGCTTGACGACGGCGAGCCCGCAGGCTTCATCGGTCTTGTGCCGCACA
This sequence comes from uncultured Eubacteriales bacterium, assembly GCA_934643185.1. GTDB lineage: Bacteria > Bacillota > Clostridia > Oscillospirales > Acutalibacteraceae > Hominenteromicrobium. The sequence continues at coordinate 47,612 of CAKUBN010000005.1, read as the reverse complement.
AAGAGGGCAAAATGTTCCTAAGTAAGCTCTACGTTTCCGCCGCTCACCGCAGCCGCGGCCTGCCGCGCGCCGCGTTCGATTTCATCGAGACGCTCTGCAAAGCGGAAAAGCTCCCCGCAATTTACCTCACCGTCAACAAAAAGAATTTCCACGCCATCGAGGTCTATAAATACTTCGGCTTCCACCAAACCGACGCCGTCGTCACCGACATCGGCAGCGGCTTCGTCATGAACGACTACATCATGCAGAAAGACCTGTAAAAGACGTTTTGGAGTGTATTGAAATGAAAAGCTATTGGATCTGGTCCTACGGCGACTACGAGATCTTCCACACAAACCGCGTAAACGCCCGCCGCCAGCAGTACGGCATGGATTACCCGCCGTTCTGGAAGATCTACGACGTAGACCGCAACGTCATTTTCCGCACCGAAAAAGAGATCGACCGCGACGGCACCGTCACGCTGCACGTAAACGGCTTTGGCTACCTGAAGATCGATCGAGAAATGTACGGCAGCGATACGCCCGTGAGGGTCACAAAAGGCGCGCATACCTTTGAAATTTGTGTCATGAATTTAACGGGTCTTCCCGCGGCCTATCTCGAAGGCGACGTCCTTCAAACGGATAACACCTGGTACACGCTGAACGAAAAGCAGGAAAAACAGCTGGTCGGGTACAGCGAGAGCTATGTAAGCCCCACCGATGACCCGGAGACCTTCCCGTTCTCCTACCAAAAAATGCTGCCCGTCAGCGCAGAAGCCGTCAGCGGCGGCACGCTCTATACGTTCGAGCGCGAGCTGTTCGGCTTCTTGTATATAAAAGGCGTGCACGCAGAAGATAAGCTCCACGTCAGCTACGGCGAATCGAAAGAAGAAGCGCTCGATACGGCGTTTTCCGTCGTGCAGGAGGATGTTGCCGGCAAAACCGAGTATAAGCTTCGCCAGCGCGCGTTTCGCTATATTTTCATCACCGGCGGCACGCCGAAAGCGGTGGAAGCCGAGCTCGAATATTGCCCGCTGCAAAATAAAGCGACGTTCCGCTGCGATAACGAAGACGTCAACAAAATTTGGGACATGTCCGCCTACACCTTGCAGCTCAACATGCGCGAGGTCTTGACGGAAGCCATTAAGCGCGACCGCTGGCTTTGGGGCGGCGACGCGTACCAGGCGTTCAAGTTCATCAAATATCTCTGCGAGGATGGCGACCTCGTGCGCCGCAGCCTCATCGGTCTGCGCGGCAAAGAGCCGTTCACGCAGCACATCAACACCATCACAGATTACAGCCTGCTGTGGGTCATCGGCCTGCCGGAGTATTTTGAAAACTACGGCGACCTCGATTTTATCCGCGCCATTTATCCGCGCGCCGAAAGCCTCATGGCGTTCTGCGCCGGCCGCGAGGACGAAAACGGCTTCATCGTCAGCAAATACGGCGACTGGATCTTCGTCGATTGGTCGGGTATGGACAAAACGGGCGCCGTCTGCGCCGAGCAGATGCTCTACATCGCCGCAAACCGCGCCATGGCAAAGCTCGCAGAAGCCCTCGGCGAAAGCGACGCGGCATATAAAGCGAAAGCCGAAGACTTAGCGGAAAAAGTTGATCGCTTCTATTGGAACGAAGAAAAAGGCGCGTATATCGATAGCTTCTCTTCCGGCAAAAACCACGTTACGCGCCACGCGAACATTTTCGCTGTGCTGTATGACATCGCAGACGAAGCGCAACGCGAAAAGATCGTCCGAAACGTCCTCAAAAACGACGCCATCACCAAAATCACCACGCCGTATTTCGAGGGCTACGAGCTCGATGTCATGGGCAAGCTTGGCGACACGGATTATATCTACGACATGCTCACGTCCTACTGGAAGGGTATGCTCGACCTCGGCGCCACCACCGTGTGGGAGGAATATGATCCGAAGCTTTCCGGCGCGGCGCACTACGCCATGTACGGCGACAAATACCAAAAATCCCTCTGCCACGCGTGGGGCGCGTCGCCCATTTACCTAATTGGGCGGTATTTCCTCGGCGTCACGGGCACGTCCCCAAACTGGGAGACCTTCACCGTTCGCCCGCAGCGCGGTAAATTCGGATTCATCGAGGGCACTGTCCCCGTGCGCGGCGGCAAGGTGCACGTGTGTTTGTCAAACAATGCTCTCCGCGTAAAGTCGGAAGTCGCAGGCGGTACGCTCCTTTGGGGCGGCAAAGCCTACCCGCTTCCCGTAAACGAGACCGTCGAGCTTTCCGTTTAAATCAAATTAAAAGCAAAAGGCCGAGCCGTGTTTTCCACAGGTTCGGCCTTTTTTGTTCAAAGCTTTTTGTGCGCCGCCCGGTACGCCTTCGGCGTGCAGCCGTAAGCCGTTTTAAAGCACCCGGAAAAATAACTTGCCCCCGAAAATCCGCAGTCCAGCGCGATCTGCGCCACGGCCGCGTCCGTTTGGGTGAGGCACTCTGCCGTCTTTTGCAGCCGAAACCGCAAAAGATAGTCTATCGGCGTGCAGTGCAGATACGTGCGGAACAGCTTTTCGCACGCGCTTTTGCACACGTGCCCCGCAGCGGCGATCTCTTCCAGCGTCAGCTTTTCCGCGTAGCGCCTCTGTATCTCGTGCATCATGTCCTTCACGGCAGAAAGCCGGCTGTTTTCGCGCGGCGCGGCGTCGTTTTTCGGCATAAGGCGCAAAAGTGCGCCCCACAGCGTGTAGGAAAGGCTTTGCAGCCGCAAAAGGTCTTTTTCCGCAGCGGCCTCAAAAAACGCCGGGAACAGTGCGGCAATTTCATTTTCCGGCTTTAAAACGCAGTAGGGGAAAGCGCCGTTCTGCGTCACGGGCGCAATGTAGTTTTCTTCCAAATACGTGTTCGCGCACAGCATCATCGGGTGCAGCAAAATGCACCGGTACGTGCAGCGGCTCTCCTCAAAAAAGTGCAGCTGCCGCGCGTTCACAAAAATGCATTCATTAGCGTTCACCGCGCAGCGCGTGCCGTTTACGTTGTACACCATGCTGCCCTCTTCCACAAAGATCAGCTCGATCTCATCGTGCCAGTGGCCGATGGCACCGCCTTCGCGCGCAGCGTCAAAGTTCAATGTGCGTCCGCCCGCAAAAAAGAACAGCTCCGGCACCGTGTACGGCACAAATTCCGCCCTGTCGCTGTGTAATTTGAATGTAGGAACCATAGCTTCCTCTGATATACGATATTTTTATAGTTTTAAAGCAAATTCAGCTATAAATTTAGAGGCTTATACGCTATACTTATATTCAGTATAGCAGAGCAAATCGCGCTTTGCAACAAAAGCTCAAACAGAAAGTGAAGAAAAGTATGGTCAATTTATTGCTTGCGGTCATTTACGCCGCGTTCATCAGTCTCGGCCTGCCGGATGCCCTCCTCGGCTCGGCGTGGCCGTCTATGTACAAACTCATGGATGTCCCCGTGTCCTATGCGGGCGTCGTCAGCATGATCATCTCCTGCGGCACGGTCATTTCAAGCTTCCTAAGCGACCGCGTCGTGCGCAAACTCGGCACGCATCTCGTCTCGGTCATCAGCGTTGCCTTAACGGCGCTCGGGCTTTTTGGCTTTTCCGTTTCCGGCGCGTTTTGGCAATTATGCGTGTGGGCCGTGCCGTACGGACTCGGCGCGGGCAGTATCGACGCCGCCCTGAATAACTACGTCGCCCTGCATTACAGCTCCGCCCACATGAACTGGCTGCACTGCTTCTGGGGCCTTGGCGCCATGGCAGGGCCGTACATCATGGGCGCATGCCTCACAAACGGGCTTCCGTTTGGCTCCGGCTACCGCACGGTGTTCTATATTCAAATCGTCCTGACGGTCGTCCTCATTCTTTCCCGCCCGCTCTGGAAAAAGGACCCCACAGCCGAAGCTGCGGAGAATGCAGAAAAATCCTCTCTGCGCCGCGTGCTCAAAATGCCCGGCGCGCCGCTCACGCTGTTCGCGTTTTTCCTCTATTGCGCATTAGAAGTCACCACCGGCCTTTGGGCAAGCAGCTATCTTGTCCTGCAGCGCGGCACGTCCGCGGAAACGGCCGCCACCATGGCGTCGCTTTTTTACATCGGCATCACGGCGGGGCGCTTTTTCGGCGGCTTTGTGTCCGGTAAGCTTGGCGACCGCCGTATGGTGGCCGTCGGCATCACGCTCGCGCTCTGCGGCACGGCGCTTTTGTTCATCCCCGTCGAGATTTGCGCGTTCATCGGCCTCATTTTCATCGGCGTCGGCTGTGCGCCGATCTACCCCGGGCTCCTGCACCAAACGCCCGTGCGCTTCGGTGCCAAAAACGCGCAGGCGATCATGGGCATGCAGATGGCCTGCGCCTACATCGGCAGCATGACGATGCCCGCGCTGTTCGGTAAGCTCAGCGACTTTTTCGGCATGCAGCTGTATCCCACTTTGCTGCTTGCATTTGCGGGGATGCTCGCCTTCGCCGTGTGGAACGCCAACCGTCTCACCATCGACCACCGGTAACACCTTGACAAAAAATAAAAACTGAAAACATTGCGAACGGTGTGCAAAAATTTCCCTCGGCCGTTCGCTTTTTCTTTCTTTTTCGGAAAATCTGTGCTATACTAAAAACAACATTTTACCTTGAGTGGGGTATACGCATGAGCGAGAGAAAAGAAGTCTATGTTTTAGGCCACCGCAATCCCGACACCGATTCCATTTGTTCGGCGATCGCCTACGCGGACGTTAAAAATAAAGAAAATGACGGAAATCACTATGTCGCCGCCCGCGCCGGACAGATCAGCTCCGAGACAAGCTACGTCCTCCAGCGCTTCGGCATGCGCCAGCCGACCTACGTCAACAACATTGGTACCCGCGTGCGCGATATGGAGATCCGCAAAATTCCCGGCATCAATGAGGGCATTTCCATGAAAAAAGCATGGAGCATGATGGCGGAGATGAACGCCGTCACGCTGCCCATCGTCGATGCAAACAACGTGTTAGACGGCATCATCACCATCAACGACATTGCCACGTCCTACATGGAAAATCAGGACAGCACCATGATTGCAAAGGCCAAAACGCCGTACTGCAACATTTTGGAAACGCTGGAAGCCAAAATGCTCGTCGGCGACCCCAATGCCGTTTTCGAGCACGGCAACGTCGTCATTGCCGTCGCAAACCCGGACGTCATGGAAAACTACATCGAAAAGGACGACATGGTCATCACCGGCAACCGTTACGAATCGCAGCTTTCCGCCATTGAGTCCGGCGCGGGCTGTATCCTCGTCTGCCTCGGCGCAGAGGTCTCCCGCAGCATCCAGAAGCTCGCGCGCGACAATAACTGCGCCGTGCTCACTACGCCGCTTGATACGTACACCGTTGCGCACCGCATCAGCCAATGCATGCCGGTTAAGGCGTTCATGCGTACGAAAGATCTCGTCACGTTCACCCCGAGCGATTACACCGATGCCATTAAAGATACCATGCAGAACACCCGCATTCGCGATTTCCCGGTTATCGATAAAAACGGCAAGTACGTCGGCATGATCTCCCGCCGTAACTTGCTTGGCATCCGCAAGCGCTCCGTCATCTTAGTCGATCACAATGAGCGCAGTCAGGCGGTCGAAAACATCGAAAACGCAGAAATTTTGGAAATCATCGATCACCACCGCATCGGCTCCCTCGAGACGATGGCGCCTGTGTATTTCCGCAACGAGCCCGTCGGCTGCACGGCGACCATCATCTATTCCATTTATAAAGAAAAGGGCTTTAAGGTTCCGCCGCAGATCGCGGGTCTTCTGTGCAGCGCCATTTTGTCCGATACGCTCATGTTCCGTTCGCCTACCTGTACCATGCTGGACCGCGCCGCAGCGGAAGCGCTCAGTGCCATTGCGGGCATCGATTGCCAGAGCTTCGGTATCGAAATGTTTACCGCAGGCAGCAACCTCAAGGATAAGACCCCGGAAGAAATTTTCTATCAGGATTACAAGAAGTTCGAGTTCGGCGACGTCACGTTCGGCGTCGGCCAGATCAACAGCATGAGCGGCTCCGAGCTCGATGAGCTGGAGCGCCGCCTGCGCCCGTACCTCGAAAAGTCCTGCCGCGAGCATGGCCTCTCCATGATGTTCTTCATGCTGACGAATATCATCGAGGAGTCCACGCGCCTCATGTGCTACGGCGAGTCCGCCGATATGCTCGTTGAAGATGCCTTCGGCCGTGCGCCGAAAGCGGGCACCATCTGGCTTAAAGGTGTTGTCTCCCGCAAAAAGCAGCTCATCCCTGCCTTCATCGATGCCATCAGCAAAGAAGCCGGCGGCGGTGTGTAAGTTTTCGGAGGAATTCGTATCGTGAATATGATCTATGTGCCCGATAAAGAGACGGTAACGTCGCGCTTTGGCACGGGCGAAATGTTCATTTTGGCGATCACCTATGACGAGGAGACCGCCGCCATCGCGCCCATCGACGAAGCGCCGGAGCACTACATCCTATTAAATAAAGCCGGCATCGGCGAAGCAAAGCTCGACCGCTGCTTCCGCGTCGTGTTCGACCGCGAATCCGCCGAGTGGACGTTTGTCTGCCCCTCAGATTACGCGCATATCACAGATGAGCAAAAGCGTATCGCGCAGTTTTATAAAGACGGCTTCCGCGCCATTTCGCACGTCCTTTCCGACTTCGGCTATATGGTCGATCTGACCATTCCAAGGCGATACAGACGGCATTTTGATATCATGAGCGGCAAAATAAACGAATAATTTCTATAAAAAGGGTCGGCCAAAAGCAGGCGACTCTTTTTGTGTGCAGAAAAATGCGAAAAATTAAAAATAGGACTGGATTTTTTTGAAAAGCTGTGCTATAATGTCTGTTGTTGAACAGAATATGGGCCCGTAGCTCAGCTGGGAGAGCGCTGCGTTCGCAACGCAGAGGTCAAGGGTTCGAATCCCTCCGGGTCCACCAGAAAAAGAAAAGCATCGTCAATAGACGATGCTTCAGCCTTTTGAAAAAGGCTGGCGAAAACTTTTACCCACGCTTTACGGAAGCTCTTACCAATCCAGACCGGAGAACTTGTGGAAGCTGTCCATGCTGATGCGGACGCTTTCCATCTGGGTCAGCTGGGTGTGGTCCTGCTCAAGCACAATGTACTCTGCGCCGAGCTCGTTGCCCTTGTTGATGATGGACTGAATGTCCATAATGCCGGTGCCGATCTCGCAGAAATCCTTGTGGTCAGAGCCCTTGCCGAAGCTGTCCCACGTGACGAGCACGTTCGGGTCGTTGACCGTCCACAGGTTGATCGGGGAATCGGAGGTCTTGGAGAAGTCCTTCTGATGGATGAGCTTCAGGCGGTCGCCGAGGCGGTCCATAACAGCCAGCGGGTCCATGCCGCCGCGCATTGCCCAGAACGTATCGAGCTCAAAGCTGACGTAGTTCGGGTCGGTGTTGTCCATGATATGGAACAGGATCTCCTTGCCGTTCAGCTTCTGGAACTCGTGGTAGTGGTTGTGGATGAGGAACTTGATGCCGTGCTCGGAGAGCTTCTTGCCCGCCCAGTTGTAGTACTCGCAGCGCTCCATCAGCTGGTCATAGCCGGTGTAGAAATCTGCGGACTGGCCGAGGTACTTCGTGCCGACCTGCGTGTGGTACGCGATCATCGGGTCGATGGTCTCCTCGTTGATGGGGCGGATGTGGCCGCTGATGAGGTTCGCGCCGGTCTCCTTCAGGAGCTTCTGCATCTCTTCAACGCTTACGCCGAAGCCTACGCCCGGGTCTGTATCTGCGCTGGAGCTTGCAAACTCAAGGTTCTTATAGCCGATCTCTGCAACCTGGCGGATCGCGTTGATCGGGTCTTTTTTCATTTCGTCGCGCACGGAATAAAGCTGAATGCCGACTTTAAGTGCCATAATAGGTTCAATCCTTTCTTGTCCGTTTACCTGCGGTGCAGGTTATTTCACTATAATTGTACTGCGTTTTTACCCTGCCGTCAAGCGCCCGAAACGGGCGGCGGGCGCGCAAGCTATAAATTAGGAAAGTTATAAGACGTCATCCTGCGTATTTTCAGGACAGAGGGAAAAAGAGCAGATGTGAATGAAGTTTTTCGTCTGTTTGAAGAAAATTTTAAGAAGTTACAAAACTGTAACTTTTACTTCATCAGCCTGTACAACTTTAAATTTATTTGATAAAAAAGAAAATTTTATTTAACGATAAAAACAAAAGTATGTTTATAGTTTTACAACCTGCACAGGGCAGCAAAATCGCTGCCTGAATATCGAAATGACCGCGCAAAAAATATTCCTGCAAAATTTCCAAATTTTTTTGGAAAAATCCGCGAAATGCGGTCGAATGACTGCAAGAGATGTGGAAGCGGTTTCATGAATTTTGCGAATTTGGAAATTTGTTGTCTTTTAAATGTGCGCAAAAAATGTGGAACCGCTTCCCTAAACTTGTATGGCGTAGAAAGTGAGATCAAAAAAATTATGCAAGGTGCACAAATCCAAAATTGGTGACAGATTTGGGCAAAAAAACGAGTATGGGCTATTTTTGTTGTGACATTCACAAAAGAGGGTGATAAAATCTCAAATGCAAACAAAATGATATACCGTGTTTTTGTAAGAAGCACCAAATACAAAGCAAACCGTTTAATTTGTTTTGTTCGTGTACGTTTTTCTGTGGCAGCGGTTCCACAGAAAAGGGGACAAGTTTCGGTATGTTTTTGCAGCGTGGGGGAAACCTGTTATTCGGGTGTTGCCTCAGGCAAAAACGGCCGGGTGCATTTCTTTTTATATAAAGCGCGGTCATCACAATATTCTTAGGAGGTTATACCGTATGGCAGCAGCAGCTAAACCGGCGAAGCCGGCGTATGAGCTGAGCGGCTGGGAGCGCTTCAAAAAAGACGTTGTCCGCGACAAGTGGCTGTATCTTTTGATCCTTCCCGGCATGATTTTCATGCTCATCTTCCGCTATATCCCGATCTTCGGCAATGTGATCGCCTTCATGGACTACAACCCCTACAACATGGCGGCAAGCACATGGGTAGGCTTTGACCAGTTCGTTAAGCTCTTCAATAAGCCGGCATTCATGCAGACTTTCTACAACACCCTCTACATCTCCATTTTGAAGATGGTATGTGGTTTCCCGATCCCGATCATCCTCGCACTGATGATGAACGAGATGCGCAACATGAAATTCAAGAAGGTAGCGCAGACGCTTCTCTATTTGCCGCACTTCATTTCCTGGGTCGTTATGGCCGGCCTCATCATGAACTTCCTTGATCCGTCCACCGGCCTTGTCACCGCGCTCCTCAAGAGCATCACCGGCAAAGACCTGCAGGTGCTCACCGATAAGACCCTCTTCGTCCCGATGCTGATCATCACCGACATCTATAAGACGATGGGCTGGGGCACGATCATCTACTTCGCAGCGCTGTCCGGTGTTGACCCGCAGCTTTACGAAGCAGCCGAGATTGACGGTGCGCGCAAGTGGAAGCAGATGGTCCACATCACGCTTCCGGCTATCACCCCGACGATCGTCATCATGCTGATCCTCAACTGCAACAACATCGTAAATGCAGGCTTTGACCAGATCTTCATGCTGTATTCCGCACTGGTTTATGACGTAGCCGATATTATCGATACGTATGTGTACCGCATCGGTATTCAGAAGGCAGACTACTCCTTCTCCACCGCAGCGGGCATGTTCAAGTCTGTCATCGCACTTGTCATGATCCTCATCGTTAACTTTGTTGCCAAGAAGACCGGCAACGAGGGCATTTGGTAAGGAGGTTATGAACATGGAAAAGAACAAAATCAAAACCTCCACAGGCGAAAAGATCTTCACCGTATTCAACTATACGTTCTTTACGCTCCTTTGCCTCATCATGCTCTACCCGTTCTGGCACGAAGTCATGCTTTCCTTCAGCTCCCTTGAAGCATCCATGAAGGGCGGCGTTTTCCTCTGGCCGAAGGGTTTCAACCTGGATACTTACAAATCCGTTTTTAAGAACCCGAACATCTACACGGGCTTCCGTACGACCTTGATCGTTACAGTCGCCGGTACGGTTGTGGGAACGCTGCTCACCGCTATGACCGCTTACCCGCTGTCTAAGTCCAGACTGCGCGGCGGCAAAGTGATGATGACGCTTGTCCTCTTCACCATGATTTTCTCCGCCGGTATGATCCCGAGCTTCCTGCTCATTCAGAATCTCCATCTTATCGATAATATTCTCGCACTGATCCTGCCGGGCCTCGTAAGCGCATACAACTGCATCATCATGAAGAGCTTCTTCCTTTCCATCCCGGAAAGCCTTGAAGAATCCGCCCGCATCGATGGTGCTACTGACCTTCGCATCTTCTTCTCCATTATCCTGCCGCTTTCCAAGGCGACCATCGCCACCATCGCGCTCTTTACGGCCGTTGGTTACTGGAACGACTACTTCTCCACGGTTCTTTACATCAACTCCGTTGATAAGTGGTCCCTGCAGGCTGTTCTGCGCAACATGCTGACGAACACGCAGCAGGCTATGGCGCAGGCAGGCGTCAACGTCATGGCGCAGACGAATACCAACGCACAGACCATTAAGGCCGGTACCATCGTGGTCTCCACGGTGCCGATCCTCATTGTGTACCCGTTCGTGCAGAAGTACTTCGTTAAGGGCGTTATGATCGGCGGCGTTAAGGGCTAAGCCCACACTCTTTTGGGTTGTCCCGAAGCATGGCTTCGGAAAACTATATAATCAATATTTTTAAAGGAAGGATTTTAGTCATGAACATGAAGAAAATCGCATCCGTTGTTCTGGCACTTGCACTGAGCGTAAGCGTATTTGCAGCGTGCGGCAGCAACGGCAATTCTTCCGCAAGCTCCACGGCTTCCACCGAGAGCAGCGCAGCAGAGTCTACGGACAGCAGCGCAGCTTCCGATGACAGCAGCGATGCAGCAACCGGCGACAAGATCGACGTTCTCAACCAGAGCGAAACGATGGACGTTTCCGTTGCAGTTATGACGGGCTTCACCCAGTCCGACAGCACCGTGCAGAAGGAACTTGAGGAAAAGTACAACGTTAAGTTCAACCTCGTTGTTCTCCCGGGTTGGTCTGACGGCCAGTCCCGTATCTCCCTCCTCATGGCATCCAACGACATGCCGAACATCATGTGGTGGTGGAGCATGGATACCGAGTACAACAAGTGGGTACAGGCAGGCCTCCTCGAGGATGTCTCCTCCTACATGGATAAGTACACCGTTATCCGCGACTACTACAACAAGATGGACCCGAAGACCCTCTTCTATGCATCTGAGGCGGACGGCTCCATCTACAGAATCCCGGGCGACGTTGCTGAACCGTCCTGCGAGAACCTCTGGATCCGCCAGGATTGGCTCGACAACCTGAACCTCGAAGTTCCGACCACGATCGAAGAGCTCAACGAAGTGCTCCGCGCCTTCACTGAGGACGATCCGGACGGCAACGGCCAGAACGACACCTACGGCCTCGGCGGCGACGGTTACGACTTCCGTTCCTTCTGGCCGTGGATCCAGTCCTATGACCAGACCCACTACAGCCGTTTCTGCGTAGATGACGACGGCGTTGTCACCTACGGCCCGGCAAACGAGGGCACCAAGAACTGGGTCAGCGACGTTGCTGATCTGTATGCAAAGGGCTACATCACCCCGAACATCACGCAGGATACCGACCGTGACGAGCAGATGGCAAACGGCGGCTTCGGCGTAACGTACAGCTGGTGCGCATGGAACAACCCGGACTCTGCTCCGATGATGTCCTTCTATGCTTCCAACCCGGATGCTAAGTGGGTACCGATCGACATGGTCAAGGGCTCCAACGGCAACCCGCAGGAAGACCCGGCTACAAGCGCTGCTTGGGCATATTTCGCAATCACCAACACAGCTTCCGATCCGGAAAGACTGTATGCAACTTGGGACGACATGTGCGATTCCGATAACTACATCGCACGCCGCTTCGGTATCGAAGGCACCGATTACGAGTACGACGAGAACGGCCAGTATGTCGCTATCGTTGGCCCGGACTCCGAGGAAAACACCTCTAAGAATATCGGCCTCAAGCTGTTCGATAACCTCATGAACCGTAAGGACGAGTGCAACATTTCCAATACTCCGGAGACTACCGCTCTGTTCAACAAGTCCGGCGAAAACAGCCGCTATGCTGCTGCTCACCTCGTTGAGTGGAAGGATCCGGCTTCCTTCGAGTCCTGGACCGAGTGCAGAGCTGACATCGAGGCTGAGAAGGATCAGTACCTCTGGGGTGTCATCGCCGGTCAGGAATCCATCGACGATTGGGACAACTATGTTGCAACGCTGAACAGCCTCGGCCTCGAGGACGTTCTTGCTGAAGCAAACGAGGACTATGCAGAGCTCAACGCTCAGATGGAAGAGTACCTCGCTGCTCACGGCGAAGCGTAATCGATTGATCTGATCTCGATTAAAATGTATACAGATGGGGGAAGCTTTCGGGCTTCTCCCATTTTGTTTCTTATGCAAAAATAAGCCGCGAAAAAACTGTGCATGTTTGCAAGAAAATGTGCGCTTTTTTCTCTATATGAAATTTGCAAAAAGCTATTGAATTCTCGCTTTGCATCGGCTACAATGCAAAGAAAGGCAAATATACGCCTATGCAAATCCCCCGAAGGAGTTGTAAAAAAATGAGCAAACTGTCTCTTGCCGGCGCGTGGAAGCTGCGCGGCGAATTTATGGACGTTACGGCAGAGCGCTACAACGAAGTGCTGCGCAAAATGGACGCAGCCCCCGTGCGCGCAACGCTGCCGGCGTTTTTAAAGCTTGAAGACCTTTCCGAAGAAGAACAGGCAGAGTTCTTAAAAGACCCGAACCCGCATTTTCACGTGATGACGGATAAATCCATGCACGCGTTCCCGTCCAAATACGGCTTTATCCCGATGCATGTGCCGGGCGACGTCACGTCCGCTTTAATTGAAAATGGCATCGTAGAAGAGCCGTTTTTAAAGGAAAACACAAAGAAAAACCAGTGGATCAAGGATCTCTCCTGGTGGCTCGTCCGCGACTTTGACGTCACGGAAGATATGCTGAACGAAGACATCGTGCGTCTCAATATCGAAATGCTCGATTTCAACGCCGACATCATCGTAAACGGCATGCCCGCCGCGCACCACGAAAACGCATTCTGCGCGTTCAGCGAAGACATCAAGCGCTTCCTGCATGTCGGCAAAAACCAGCTTGTCATCCGCCTCACCTCCGGCATGGAGCTGCACTACCCGCGCGACGCGGTTTCGTTCTACTGCGCAAGCGAAAACGCCATCTGCGACCAGCGCGTCTACACCCGCAAGCCGCAGTTTACCTACGGCTGGGACTGGTGCCAGCCCGTGCCCACCTGCGGCATCGGCCGCTCCATTGAGATCGAGGCGTTCAGCGGCGCGCAGGTCATTGCGTCCCGCGTGGATACCTTAAAGCTCAACGGCAATGACGCCGAGGTGGAGTTCCACTTTGAGATCGAAAAATCCGACATGGTCACAAGCGCCGAGGGCGAGCTGACCTACACGCTCGAGTTTGACGGCAAAACCGTTTACACCGGCAAGCAGACGCTCATGCTCGTCGGCGGCGTGAACTTCGCCGAGGAACGCGTCACCATCAAAGACGCAAAGCTCTGGTGGCCGAACGGCTACGGCGAACAGAACCTCTACACGTTCAAGGCCTGCTGCGTCACAAAGGGCATCCTGCACGAGATGCAGCCGAAGAAGATTGGCATCCGCACACTGGAGCTCGATACCTCGAAATTAGAAGACGGCAGCCGCAACTTCTTCTTTAAGGTGAACGGCGTGCGCATTTTCTGCAAGGGCGGCAACTGGGTGCCGACGGATTCCCTTTACCTGCGCACCCCGAAGGAAAGCTACGAGACGCTCGTGCGCGAGGGCGCGGCGGCGCACTTTACCATGTTCCGCATGTGGGGCGGCGGCACGTATGAGCCGGACTGCTTCTATGAATATTGCTCGGAGTACGGCATTTTGCTGATGCACGACTTTATGTACGCCTGCGCGTTCTACCCCGACCACAAAAACGACTTCCTCTTTGAAGCCGAGCGCGAGGCCGAGTACCAGACGAAGCGCCTTGCACATTATCCCTGCATGGCCATCTGGACCGGCAACAACGAAATTGCAGAATCCTACACCGATTGGTTCCCGGCACCCATCAAGCCGGAGCGCTTCTACGGCGAGAAGATCTTCAACTACATTCAGCCGCGTGCCGTGCACCGCAACAGCCCGCTCATCCCGTACATGCCCTCCTCGCCGTACTTCGGCGACCGCGCCAACGAGAGCGAACAGGGCGACGTGCACGCTTGGTCGTTCTTCGGCCGTCACCCGAAAACGAAGTTCAAGTTCGTCTATGAGCTTGAGGCGTTCGACCGCATCCCGGCGCGTTTTTCGAGCGAATACGGCTTCTTCGGCGCGCAGATGGAAAGCACCGTAAGACGTTACCTCGACGGCACCGAAATGCGCTTTGATAACCCCATCTGGAAGCACCACGGCGAGTTTGATCGCAAGCGCAACAACATCGACGGCGCGATCGACCGCCATTTGACCGAGTTTAAGAACCTCGATGAGCACGGCTATCTGCTGTATAGCGGCATCATGCAGGGCCTTCTGTACGCCGAGCTTGCCGAAGCCATGCGCCGCAAGCCGTACGGCGCAGGTGACCTCATCTGGATGTACAACGACTGCTGGCCGGAAACGGGATGGACAATCATCGATTACTATCTGACGAGAAAAATCTCGTTCTACTTCTTAAAGCGCGCGTTCGCGACGAAAAAGCTCATCATCCGCGCGGCGGAAGGCGGCGCAGAAGTGACCGTCATCAACGAAACGCCCGAAGCGTTCACGGCGGACATCCACTGCGGCTACATGACCTTCACCGGCGAGACCGACAGCCTCTGCACAAAGACGCTCGAGGTCGCCCCGCACTCCATGCAGCAGTTCCACATTTCCGTCTGCAATGATTTAAAGCACGGCTTCTTCTTTGCAAGCGCCGAGGGCTTCGACACCGCCGACAGCCTGCGCGCGTATTACCGCGATTACGTCTTCCCGGAAAGCGACGCGAAGATCGAAAAGGTCGAGCAGGACGGCAACGATCTGCTCGTGACGATCCGCGCAAGCGTGTACACGCCGTTTGCGTACCTCATGACGAGCGACGACCGCGTGCATTACAGTGATAACTACGTCACGCTCTACCCGAATAAGCCGAAGACGCTCCGCGTTGAAAACTGCACGGAAACGCCCGTGCTGCATGTTGCCCCGCCCGCACCGAGCGAGGAGACCAAAAAGGCCAGCTATACGGATTCCTGGTTTTAATACGTATTGAAACGCTGCCGCATAAAGCCCCCGCTTTGTGCGGCATGCTTTCTATAAACGCAAAACACAGTTTGAAAGGAGTTTCGCATGAAATACCGTTTTCAAGATAGCGCCCTGCCGTTTGAGGAGCGCGCAAAAGACCTGCTTTCGCGCCTGACGCGCGAGGAAAAGATCGGCATGATCACGTCGCAGCTCGACGCTATTCCGCGCCTCGGCATCAAAAAGACACACATCGGCACCGAGATCGCGCGCGGCGTCGTAAACCGCGACCAAAAGCGCGAGACCACCATTCTGCCGCAGCCGTGGGGCATGGCGGCTATGTTCGACGATGCCCTCATGGAGCAGCTCGGCGACATGGCAGGCGACGAAACACGCATCACGCACGATATGGAGGAAAGACCGTCCTCCCTGGAGCTTTTCGGCCCAACCATCGATATGGAGCGCGACCCGCGCTGGGGCAGAAACGAAGAAGCCTACGGCGAAGACCCGTGCCTTACGGGCAAAATGAGCGCCGCCTACTGCCGCGGCCTTACGGGCAAAGACGAAAAATATTTGAAGACCGCGCCTTTGCTCAAGCACTTCTACGCCAACAACTACGAAAACGAACGTCAGACGACGAACGCGAACATCACGCCGCGCTTAAAGCACGAGTATTACTTAAAAGCCTTCGAGCCCGCCGTGCGCGAGGGCCGTGCACCGGGTCTCATGACGGCGTACAACTGCATCAACGGCGTGGAGGGTGTCAACAACCCGGATGTTTCGGAGATCTGCAAAAAAGAGTGGGGCATGACGTTTGCCGTCAGCGACGGCGGCGATTTCGGCCAGAACGTCGCCGCGCACCGCACATATGAAAATCACGCGCAGTCCATGGGCGACATCCTCGGCGTCGGCGCAGATATGATGCTCGACAGCCGCTCCATGGTCGATCCCGCCGTGCGCGAAGCGCTCGAAAAGGGCTACCTCACCGAAGAAAACCTCGATAAAGCCGTGTATTCCACATTATTGCTGCGCTTTAAGCTCGGCGATTTCGACGAAAACCACCCCTACGCGCACATCGACCCCGCAAAGCTCGCAAGCCCCGCGCACAAAGCCCTTGCCGTGAAAGCGGCAAAGGAATCCGTCATCCTGCTCGAAAACCACGGCATGCTGCCGTTAAACGATGACGGCAAGTGCACCGTCGCAGTCGTGGGCCCGCTCGCAAACGAAAACTACACCTGCTGGTACTGCGGCTACGCGCCGAACCAAACGCCGGTCGTCGAGGGCTTTAAAGAGAAGCTCGGCGAAAGCCGCGTGCTGTTTGATGAGGGCTTCGATCAAGTCCGCATCCGCTCCGAAAAGACCGGCAAATACCTGCGCATCGCCGAAAACGGTGCCGTGTACGCCGATGCCGACGAGAACACCGCCGACCTCTTTGAGCGCGCGGATTGGGACTTCGGCGCGTGGACGCTGCGCAGTGTGCGCACCGGCAAGTATCTCACCGAGGACAAAAATTTCTTTGATGAGACCCCGCAGGACGAAAACACCGTCACCATCGACCCCGGCATGAACTGCACAGCGGATGTCGTGTTCGGCTGGTTCGTGAAAGAACTGCTGTACGCCAAGGAAGAGGACGGCGTTTTGTACTTCGATACCTGGCAGCACCGCGCCGTCGCCGTAAACGACGAAAATAAGCTCGTCGCTAAGGCCGGTTCCGGCGATTGCCCCTGCAAGCAGTTCACAGTAGAAGTCGTCTCCTCCGGCGCAGATCGTGTCAAGGAGCTTGCAAAACGCGCCGATCATGTCATCGTCTGCGCGGGCAACCAGCCGCTCATCAACGCGCGCGAAGAGTATGACCGCCCGGATATCCGCCTGCCGAAAGCCCAGACCGCGCTCCTGAACGCCGCAGCGGCTGCAAATGAGAGTACTCTGCTGTACCTCGTCACGGGCTATCCGTTCGCCATCAACAAGGAGAAGGACACCGCCAAAGCCGTGCTGTGCTCCACGCACCTCGGCCCGTGCCTCGGCCATGTTGCTGCCGCGACCGTCTTCGGCGAAAACAATCCCGCCGGCCGCACCCCGACCACGTGGTATCGTTCTGTTCGTGATCTCCCCGCGCTTGACGATTACGACATCGCGAAAAACCATGTGACGTACCTCTATTTTAGAGGCAAGCCGCTCTACGCGTTCGGCTACGGCCTCAGCTATACGACTTTTGCATACAGCAATCTGACCGTTAAGCAGGAAAACGGCGAAGTCATCGCGACTGTAAACGTGCAGAACACCGGCGCTCTTGACGGCGACGAAGTGGTGCAGCTTTACATGAGCCTGCCGGGCTCCCTGCGTGTGCGTCCCATCCATGCACTCAAAGCCTTCAAGCGCGTGCACATCAAGGCGGGCGAGACCGTCACCGTTACGCTGAATTTCAAGATCGACGACCTTGCCGTTTGGTGCAACGGCAGAAAGATCTACACGGTCGAAAGCGGCGTGTATAAAATGGAAGTCGGCGCGGCGAGCGACGACATCCGCCTTACCGCCGACGTGGAGATTGCAGGCGAAGCGTTCTCGGGTCGACCGGGCTTCTTCAAGCAGGAAGCCATCGATGCCGATGATTACAGCGGCGTCACGTTCCTCACGGATAAGCGCGATGGCGAAACGTATGTGGAAGCGAAGGATTTCCGCAGCTTCCTCGTATATAAGAACATGGATCTCACCGGCTGCAACGCGTTTGAGTGCGCCATGAGCGCGCCCTCCGGCGACGTGGAGATCCTCCTTGCGGATAACAAGACCGGAAAAGTTCTCGGCAAAGCGGGCGGCACAGGCACCGGAAGCCTCACAAAGTTCACATCGTTTACGTGCGATGTCGCCGCCGAAGCCGGACTCACCGAGCTGCGCATCGTCTTCACAAAGCAGACGTCCTTAAAGTGGTTCCGTTTTTACACGGTGTGAGTTTTAAACCGATTTAAATTCAAAAGTTGAATACTCGAAAAGGGACAGCGCTGTGCTGTCCCTTTTTGCATGTGTGCCTTTCTGACGGTCGCCTTGCTCGCCGTTCGGGAGACCCGGTTTTTTCAGTTGCATTTGAAACCATACGAAAAAGGTATACTATGCCCGAAAAGCATGTGGTTCAATCCATTATAAGTATTTGACATTTTAACCCATCACGGGTATACTAAACTTCAAGTAAAGTACAGGGCGTATATTTGTATTGATATTCATTTTCAGAAAGAGGGAAGAACAAAAGCTATGTTCAGCGGACGTTTATGGGAGCTCTTTATAGACTCCTTTCCGAAAATTCTCATTCCCGGCCTGACGGTCACCATTCCGCTCACGGTCATTTCGTTCACCTTTGCACTCATTATCGCGGTCATTATGGCGCTGGTGCAGTTCGCAAATGTGAAGGTTTTAAAGCAGATTGCGCGTTTTTACATTTGGATCTTCCGCGGCACACCGCTGCTTGTGCAGTTGTTCGTTGTGTTCTTCGGCCTTTCCCGCGTCGGCATTTTGCTCGATCCGTTTCCGGCGGCAGTTATCGTGTTCTCCCTGAATGAGGGCGCGTATTGTGCCGAGACCATCCGCGCTGCGCTTGAATCCGTGCCGAAGGGTCAGCTTGAAGCCGGTCAGTGCGTGGGGCTTACCTACCTCCAGACCATTTTCCGCATCGTGCTGCCGCAGGCCATGCGCACGGCGTTCCCGCCGCTTTCCAACTCGCTCATCTCCATGGTCAAGGACACCTCCCTTGCGGCGAACATCACCGTAACGGAAATGTTCATGGTCACACAGCGCATCGTGGCGCGCACGTATGAGCCGCTGCTTTTATATCTTGAGGTCGGCCTTATATACCTCATTTTCTCCACGGTGCTCACTTGGGTGCAGCGCTTTGGCGAAAAGAAGCTCGCGTCTTACGGACACAAGGAGGGCTGAGTTATGCTGCAAATTCTGGACATTAAAAAATCCTTCGGCGAGCTGCATGTGCTGCGCGGCGTCGATCTCGACGTGGAGCAGGGCGATGTGGTCGCCATCATCGGCCCGTCCGGCTCCGGTAAAACAACCCTCCTGCGCTGCATAAACTTCCTCGAAAAAGCCGACAGCGGCACCTTGATTTTTGATAACGAAAAATTCGAATTCGATAAGATCACCAAAAAAGAGATTGCGCGCCTGCGCCGCAAAACGGCGTTCGTGTTCCAAAACTACAACCTGTTTTTGAACAAAACAGCGCTGCAGAACGTCACAGAGGGTCTCATCGTTGCCCGCAAAATGCACAAGGCGGAAGCCATTGAGATCGGCAAAAAAGCGCTCGACAAGGTCGGTCTTTCCGACCGTTACGATTATTACCCCTCGCAGCTTTCCGGCGGCCAGCAGCAGCGCGTTGCCATTGCCCGCGCCATTGCGACAAACCCGGAGATTATCTTCTTCGATGAACCGACGAGCGCGCTTGACCCGGAGCTCACCGGCGAAGTGCTTTCCGTCATGCGCGACCTTGCAAATGAGGGCATGACGATGCTCGTCGTCACACATGAAATGGGCTTTGCCCGCACGGTCTCAAATAAGGTTATCTTCATGGAAGACGGCGTTATCGTCGAGCAAGGCTCCTCGAAAGAATTTTTCGAGAACCCGAAGGAGGAACGCACAAAAGCGTTCCTGCGCACCATTCAGGGAGACATGGATTGATTTTTGTCAGTCCGTTATCCATATTTATCCTACTTAAGCAAAGGAGTAAGAGAACATGAAAAGAACACTTTCTTTACTTATGGCTGTGCTGATGCTCACGGCAGTCGTGCTTACGGGTTGCTCCTCGGGCGGCACAACGTCCGGTGCGGCAAGCAGCGATGCTTCCTCTGCATCGAGCGAAGCGGAAAGCGAGTCTTCCGCAGCGGAAGAAAACGACCTGCTCGCGCAGATCAAGGAAAAGGGCACCATCACGGTCGCGATGGAAGGCACTTGGGCGCCGTGGACATACCACGATGCCGAGGATAACCTTGTCGGCTATGACGTAGAAGTTGCGCAGAACATCGCAGAAAAGCTTGGCGTAGAGGTCAACTTTGTCGAGGGCGAGTGGGACGGCCTGCTTGCCGGTCTTGATGACGGCCGTTATGACATCATGGTCAACGGCGTAGGCGTCACGGAAGAGCGCGCGGAAAAGTACAACTTCTCTACCCCGTATGCATATAACCGCACCGCCGTTATCGTGCGCGGCGATTACGACGAAATCAACTCCATGGAAGACCTCGAGGGCAAAACGACCGCGAACACCATCTCCAGCACCTATGCAACGCAGGCTGAAGCTTACGGCGCAACGGTCACGGGCGTGGACGACCTCAACCAGACCATCGAGCTGCTGCTTTCCGGCCGTATCGATGCGACCCTGAACGCAGAAGTCGTGTTTGCAGACTACGTAAAGGAGCACCCGGAAGCGAACATCAAGATCGCTACGTTCTCCGACGAAGTCGAAAAAGTCGCCATTCCGATCCGCAAGGGTGACGACACCGCAACGCTGCTCGCAGCCGTCAACGACGCGCTGAAGGAAATGGCAGACGATGGCACCCTCACCGCCCTCTCCGAAAAATATTTCGGCACCGACATTTCCAAAGAGTAATTAAAGTAAATCAGTAAAACAGAGCTCCTGTCCGCAGTAAAATCGGGCAGGAGCTTTTTGTATGCCCGGCGCTTGCCGAAAAATGTTCAGCGAAGCAACACGAAAAGTCTTTAGTCAAGTTTTCTTCAGAAAACTTGTGGGGTCTCGTGGCAAAGCCCTGAGGCGCGCTCCGCAGAGCGCGAAATCTTTTTGCCTACCAAAAAACTAGGAAGGTAGGTTCAAACGTCCGGGGGACGTTTGAACCGTAGGAAACCCAGTTGCATGGGTTTCCTGATAGGCGGTCAAAAACCGCCTATTTAAAACGCTGCACCTGCGTTTTTCTCTACGGGTACAGTTTTGCTTTAAATTTATGTATTTCCACACAATCAAATCCTGAAATCTTTGTACATAATACTGATTGACCGATAGTAACTATCGCCTGCTATACTTAAAGCATCAAATAAAAAGAAACGGAGAAAGGTGAGGTTCTCGTTTTCCACAGCCGCGATGTCGATATTTTCGGCGATACCGCCATCGTGCGCACGGACTGTGATTACGGTCTGCTGCTCGGCGGCAAGCCCACCACGCACCACTTTGCCGTGACGGAGGTCTATCAGCAGCGCGGCGAAAGCTGGACGCTCATTTCTTTCACATTCACAGCGCTCATCAATTAAGTAAAATATTATATAGGAGGAACCCAAAATGGAATTTGCAACACTGCATAACGGAATTAAAATGCCCATGGAAGGCTTCGGCGTCTTTCAGGTGCGCGATAAGGAAAAGTGCAAGCGCTCTGTGCTGGACGCTATCCGTGCCGGCTACCGCCTGATCGATACGGCGGCATCGTATACGAACGAAGACGCCGTGGGCGAGGCCGTTCGCGAGGCGATCGCCGAGGGTATCTGCACGCGCGAGGACCTGTTCATCACCTCCAAAATGTGGGTGCAGGATATGCAGAATTACGATATGGCAAAGGCCGCCATCGACGCATCCCTTGAAAAAATGGCCCTCGAATACCTCGACCTCTACCTGCTGCATCAGGCCATGAAGGATTATTTCAGCGCATGGCGCGCCATGGAGGACGCGTACAAAGCGGGCAAACTCCGCGCCATCGGCGTTTCCAACTTCTACCCGCACGTGCTGACAAATTTCTGCGAGACCGTAGAGATCAAACCGATGGTCAACCAGATCGAGCTGCACCCGTACTATACGCAGGAAAACGCGCTCGAAACGATGAAATACTACAATGTGCACCCCGAAGCTTGGGCGCCGCTTGGCGGCGGTCGCTACAAGCCGTTTGAAAACGAAATGCTCAAGGCCATCGCCGAAGCGCACGGCAAAACGATCGGTCAGGTCGTCCTGCGCTGGAACGTCCAGCGCGGCGTAACGGTCATTCCGAAGTCCACGCACAAGGAGCGCATTGAGGAAAACTTCAACATCTGGGATTTCACCCTCACCGACGAAGAAATGCAGCAGATCTCCTCGCTCGATATGGGCTACCAGGGCACGGCCATCAAGCACTTTGACCCCGAGTTCGTCCGCATGTGCACCACAAGAAAAATTCATGACTAAGGAGGCGCAAAATGTCTTCCATCCTTTTGAATAACGGCGTTAAGCTGCCGCAGTTCGGCTTCGGCACCATCAACCAGTTCGGCGAGCAGCTCATCGATAATATCGATTTCGCCCTCCATAACGGCTATACGCTCATCGATACGGCCAACCGCTACGATAACGAGGAAGAAGTCGGGCTCGGCTTAAAACGCTCCGGCTTAAAGCGCGAAGATTATTTTCTCGAAACGAAATTGGGCCCCACGCTCTATGAAAATGACAGCGCCGTGGACGATACGTTAAAGCGCCTCGGCGTCGAGTATCTCGATGTCATGCTGCTGCACCACCCGGTGAATAACTACATCTACGCCTATAAAATGCTCGAAAAGGCGTATAAAGCGGGCAAAATTCGCGCCATCGGCATCTCGAATTTCCCGGTGGAAAAGATCAAGGAGCTCACGGAGCAGTGCGAAATTACGCCCGCCGTCATGCAGGTGGAGTGTCACCCGTATTTCCCGGCGGAGATCGTAAAGCCCACGTGCGACGCGCTCGGTATCAAGCTGCAATCGTGGTTCCCGCTCG
Organism: uncultured Eubacteriales bacterium; assembly: GCA_934643185.1. GTDB lineage: Bacteria > Bacillota > Clostridia > Oscillospirales > Acutalibacteraceae > Hominenteromicrobium. The sequence goes on along the minus strand of CAKUBN010000005.1, from coordinate 24,657 downwards.
GCCACGGCAACGCTGACCTTATCCACGACCCCGTTTTGGAGGCGCTCGCCGAAAAATATCACAAGAGCACCGCGCAGATCATCCTGCGCTGGCATTTGCAGATGGGCTTCGGCTTCGTGCCCGGCAGCAAATCGCACGAGCACATCAGGGAAAACGCGGAGATCTTCGATTTCGCGCTCACCGCAGACGATATGCAGCAAATTGCTGCCTTAAATCGTCACGAGCCCTTCTATAAGGTCACGCCGGAATCCCTCCACCGCCTTGCCATAACAAAATGCAAGTTTGAAGAAGCATAAATATATCCGTTCAAAACCGCTGTGTACAAAAATGCACGGCGGTTTTTGCTGTTTTGCCAAGTTTTGAGTAAACCCAACAAAAAACACTTGCAACTGAAACTAAAATCGTGTAAAATTATAATATTCAATTTAAAATGGGCGTGTGGTGTATAAATTTTAGTACGGTATGCACGTAAACGCAGCAGAGGAGTGTTTTTGTGGGGGAGACCAAAACAAGCTGGCTGGATAACTACTGGGTGCGCGACCGCGGCTTTTACAAAAAAGTCGTCGTGATCCTCATTCCCATCGTGTTCCAGTCCGTCATCAACCAAGGCGTCAATATGATGGACACCGTCATGGTGGGAAAACTGGGCGAAGCGTCCATTTCCGCCTCCAGCCTTGCTAACCAGTTCTACAACATTTTCGTGTTTTTGTGCATGGGCATCAGCGCGGCGGGGCTTGTGCTTTCCAGCCAGTATTACGGCGCAAAGGATATGAAAACCGTGCGCCGCGTGTTCGACCTAATCTTGCAGATCGTCATCCTTGGCGGCGCGGTGTTTGCGCTCGTCACTGTCTTTTTCCCGACGGAGATCATGTACATTTTCACAAAGGAAGAGGATGTCATTGAGCTCGGTGCGCAGTACCTGCGCATCACGGCGCTCATCTACCTGCCGCACGGCATCAGCTTGGTGCTTTCTAACGTGCTGCGCTCCATCGGCAACGCAAAGCTCGGTCTGTACGTTTCCATCGCGTCGTTCGTCGTGAACATCGGCGCAAACTACGTGTTCATTTTCGGCAAGCTCGGCATGCCTGCCATGGGCGTCATGGGTGCAGCGGTCGGCACGCTGATTGCGCGTGCTGTGGAGTTCATCTTCTGCGCCGTTTATCTTTTGAAATTTGAAAAAGTGCTGCAGTACCGTGTGCGCGGCATTTTAAAGCTGCCGGGCAAGGAGCTTCTGCATGAGTTCCGCCGTCTCGGCATGCCGGCGATCATTTCAGATTCCCTCTTGGCGCTCGCCGCAAGCATTATTTCCATCATTCTCGGGCACATGGGCAAGGAGGTCGTCTCCGCATACGCCATCGTCACGGTCATGGACCGCATGGCAACGGTCGCCATTCAGGGCGCAACAAGCGCCGCCGGTGTTATAATCGGCCAAACGGTCGGCGAGGGCGATTTCAAGCGCGCACAAAAAGAGGGCTGGACGTTCCTCATCCTCTCTGTCTTCATCGGCATTTTCGGCGGCATCTTGGTGTTTGTGCTCGGCGAATTGTCCATCGGTCTCTATGAGATCGCGCCGTCTACCGTCGCCATCACGACCGAAATGATGGAGGCCAGCGCGATCATCGTGTTCTTCCAGGCGGTGCAGAGCGCGCTTTCCAAGGGCATTCTGCGCGGCGGCGGAGATACAAAATTCCTGATGATCGCCGACATCATTTTCCAGTTTGTCGCGTCCATCCCGCTTGGCGCATTAACGGGTCTCGTCTGGGGCTGGCCGCCGGCTATCGTGCTCATCGCTTTGCGTATCGATTTCATCATCAAGTCGTTCTGGCTCGTCTTCCGTTTAAAGAGCGGCAAGTGGATCCACAAAGCCAAAAAAATCACGGCAGAGTAAAGCATAGGGGAGGAACACCATGGAACTTGCGGAAAAGAAGCTATTTAACGCAGAGCTGAAAGCGCTCGCCATACCGCTTGCGCTGCAGGGGCTTTTAAACGCGCTCGTCGGCGCGTCGGATGCTCTGATGCTCGGCCGGCTCAACCAGGAAGCGGTGGCGGCGGTCTCGCTCGCAAACCAAATTTCGTTCATCATGTCGCTTTTCACGGGCGCAGTGCTCGGCGCCACAAACATTTTAAGCTCACAGTATTACGGCAAAAAAGATTTTGAGCGCGTGCGCGACTTTATGTCCATGGCCATCCGCTACGCGTTCGGTATCTCGTTTATCTTTTTCCTTCTGGCATTTTTCGTGCCGGAAAAATTGATGGCCATCTTCACGCCGGAGCCGGAGCTCATCCGCATCGGCGCGGAATACCTTAAAATCGTCAGCTTCTCCTACGTGTTTTCGGCGGTGTCGCAGGCGTATCTGGTTCTGATGAAGATCGGCGGCAGAGCGAAGATCAGCGTGTGGATCTCCGCCGTGACGGTCATCGTCGATATGAGCGTCGATTTCTTCCTCATCTACGGCTTCGGGCCTATCCCGGCGCTCGGCGCAAACGGCTCGGCATATTCCACCATCGCCGTGGAGCTCATCGCGCTCATCTGGTGCATCGTAGAATCGCACCAAAAGGATCACATCCACCCAACCGGCAAAAGCCTGCGCTTTTTCTCCGCGCAGTTTGAAAAGGACCTTTGGAAAATCGCGGTGGCGTCGCTTGCAAGCAGCCTTTCGTGGGGCCTCAGCATCTCCGTGCACGCGTTCATCATGGGTCACCTCGGCACCGATGCCACGGCGGCGTTTTCCATCACGAACGTCGCCCTGCAGCTCATCCAGTGCCTGACGCACGGCCTTTCCGGCGGCGCGGGCATTATGCTCGGCAAGCTGCTTGGGCAAAATGAGCTCGAAAAAGCCAAACGCTACGGCAGAAGATTCTGGCTTGTTGCGCTGTTGATGGGCCTCGGCAACATGGTGCTCATCGGCATCGTCGGGCCGCTCATCTACGCGTTCTACGCGTTGGAGCCCCTTGCGCAGACATACCTCATCCAAATGCTCATTTTTAACACGCTTTATATGTTCGCGTATTCGTTCAACACCATCATCGTCTGCGGCGTGTTCCCGTCGGGCGGCGATACACGTTACGACGCCATCAGCGTCATTCTGGCCACGTGGTGCTTCGCCATCCCGCTGTCGCTTCTCGGCTGCTTCGTGTTCCACTGGCCCGTCATGCTCGTCTATATCGTCATGTGCGCCGATGAGATCGTGAAAGTCCCGTTCATCATCCCGCGCTACAAAAAATACATCTGGCTCAAGAATTTGACGAGAGCCTAAATACGTCTAAAACGCAAAAGACCCGGTATCCGCAACAAGATACCGGGTCTCATTTTGTTTAGCTCAATACTGGTATTTTTTCCTGTTTTTCAGCATGAAGAACAGGGAGACGAGAATACCCAAAAACTCGCTCGCGGCAAGCGCAAACCACACGCCGTCGAGTTCAAAGAAGTACGGCAGCACCAAAATGCAGATGACGGGCAGCACAAGCGAACGCATGAAGGAGATCGCCGCCGAGACCGCGCCGTTATTCAGCGCCGTGAAGAACGAGGAAGCATAAACGTTAAACCACATCACAAGCATCGGCAGCGCGCAGATCATAAAGCCGTGCACGGTCTCTTCCAGCAGCGCCGGGTCGTAGCCGACGAAAATGCGGGAAATGGGGCGCGCCAGCGCATACGCCGCAGCGGTCAGCACCACGCCTGCAATGCCGAGCATCGTCAGGCTCTTTTTCAGTACGTTTTTCATCTCTTTGTGATTCGCCGCACCGTAGTGGTAGCTCATGATCGGCGAGCTGCCCGAGGAATACCCCATGTAGATCGCGATGAACACAAACGCCGCGTACATGATGACGCCGTAAGCCGCCACGCCGTCTTCGCCCGCATATTTCATCAGCTGCAAGTTGTAGAGAATACCCGTGATGGAAGCGGAAACGCTCGTCAGCATCTCAGAAGCGCCATTGCCGCAGGCGCGCAGCATCGGCGCCCATTCCATTTTTGTGCGGCAGAAGCGCAGGTTCGATTTATTTTTCTTGCTGAGGAACCAGAAAAGCGGGATGAGACCGCCCACGCACTGGCTGATGCCCGTCGCAAGCGCCGCGCCCGCAATGCCCATGTTCAAAACCGCCATGGAAACATAGTCGAGCACCATGTTCGTGCAGCCTGCGGCCAGCACAACGGCAAGGGCAAATTTCGGCTTTTCCGCCACGATCAAATAGCTCTGGAACGTGTACTGCATGTGCATTACGGCGGTGAAAAGCAGGTAGATCGTGCCGTAGGTCACGCAGTCGCCGATCATCGCTTCCGTTGCGCCGAAGAGATACGCCACCGGGCGCAGGATCGCAATGCCGAGCACCGTGAAGAAAATACTCGTGCCAAGCGTCAGCCAGAACATCATCGTAAAATAGCGCTGGGCGTGCTTGATGTTGCCCTCGCCGAGCGTTTTTGCAACGAGCGCACTGCCGCCCACGCCGAGCATCGCGCCGAAGCCGCTCAAGATCTGCAAATAGGGGAAGATGAGGTTCAGCGCCGCAAAAGCGGTCTTGCCGGCAAAATTCGAGATGAAAAAGCCGTCCACCGTGCCGTAAATGGAGGTGAAAATCATCATGAGAATGGACGGCAGCGTAAAACGCAGCAGCCGCCCGTAGGTGAAGTGGTCGGAAAGCTGAATTTTGGTCTTAGACATATATGCTCCTTATTTTTTAGGTTCCATTTGTTCTGTTTCGGTTTTCAGGTTTGCCGTAAGCTTTGTCACGGCTTTTAAGCAGGCGGCAAGCTCCTCTTCGGAAAAATGACTGTACGCGCGCTGCTCGGCCTGCTTCAGCGGCTCAATTTTCTCCCGAACCAATGCCTGCCCTGCATCCGTCAAGGTGATCTTCTTCTGGTTGCGCGTGCCGGGGATGCTCTCTAAAACGAGATAACCGTCCTTTGCAAGCTTTAATACGGTAGAATTGATGGTCTGCTTCGGAAAAAAGCTGCGGCTGCAAAGCTCCTGCTGCGTGCAGCTTTCGGTGTCCGAAAGAATGTATAAAATGCACTGGGCAGAGTCCGAAAGCCCAAGCTTTACGGCCGCATTGTGATAAACGGCGTCTTGCAGCCGATACTGTCGGTCTATTTCGTTTATGTAATCCGTAATGGTCATGTAAAACCTCCCAAGAAAATAATTTTCTGACGTAAAGCGATGGATAAAGTTTTTGCCAACCTTTTTCAAAAGGCTGCGGTTTCCAAAGGCAGCGCCTTTGGTCGAGCTCCGCAGAGCGCGAAACCCTTTTGCCTAACAGCAGATCAGGAAAATAGTAAAATCGTCCAGTGGACGATTTTACGTAAGAAACCCTATCAAGGGGTTTCTTAAAAGGCGGGCAAAGCCGCCTTTCGAAAAAACGAGAAAGCTCGTAAACGAGAAAGCTCGTAAACGAGAAAACTCGTCATCAAAAGCAATTCTCCAAGTATCCGAAATCGGACGATTAAGCGTATTATAGTCCGATTTCGGATACTTGTCAAGCGCTGTTTTAGAACTTTTTAAAATCTTGTCAAGTCTCAAAAACGAACAAACTTTCGATTACAAATTCCGCCCGTTTTCGGTAAAAGGTAGAATCTCCCCGAAACGCTTGACTTTTCGCCCCAAATTGCTTATGCTATATCCTGTTGCTGTATGCCCTTTTGTGCAGCACGGTCAGTCGTGACATCCTGACCTTAAAAAAAACTAGCGCGGCCGGGGTGGCTCCCGGACCGCGGAAAGGAATGCTGAAATGAATAAGAAAACCTCAAAAGTCCGCTTTCTGGCGCTCAGCGCTGTGATCGCGGCGCTGTACGCTGTCCTCACGTATGCCGCTGCCGCCATGAACTTGGCGTTTGGCGCGGTGCAGTTCCGCTTTTCGGAAGCCTTAACGGTGCTGCCGGCCTTTACACCGGCCGCCATCCCCGGGCTTGCCGTCGGCTGCCTCATCTCGAACCTTGCAAGTCCGCTCGGTGTCGTAGATTGGGTGTTCGGCACGCTTGCAACGCTGCTCGCGGGCGTTTTTTCTTACCTTGTACGCAACATTCGCTGGAAAGAGATCCCGGTTTTGGCGCCGCTGCCGCCGGTCATTTTCAACGCCTTCATCGTCGGCTTTGAAGTGGCCTGCCTTGCAGATAACGGCGCGTTCGCCTTCGGCAATCTCTCCCTCGCAGGCTTCATCGCGGGCGCGGTTTCCGTCGGCCTCGGCGAGCTCGTCGTGTGCTATGCGCTCGGTGTGCCGCTGATGCTCGCCCTGCGCCGCACGAAGATCAGCGAACTCATGTTGGCGTAAATCTGTTCCGGGCAAGCCCGGAGAAAGTCGGTCGGAGTTTATGAAAACGAGCAGATTTCAAAAAATGTTAAAGCGCACGTCGCCTACGCGCGTGTTTGTTGTCAGCTTTTTGGTGCTGATTTTTATCGGCACCGTGCTGCTCACGCTGCCGGTCTCGGCCAAAAGCGGGCGGTTCACGAATCCCGTGGATGCGCTTTTCACAGCCACCTCCGCGGCGTGCGTCACGGGTCTTTCCGTGTACGATACATTTACGCACTGGTCGTATTTCGGGCAGGGCGTGCTGCTCGTGCTCATTCAGTGCGGCGGCCTCGGTCTTGCCGCGTTTGCAACGGGTCTCACGCTGCTCATTCGCCGCCGCATCGGCATACGCCACCTTGTACTCGCCCGCGAAAGCGCAGGCGGCAGCAATTTGGATGTCATCTCGCTGCTGCGCATCGTGGTCGCGTTTACATTTGCGGTGGAAGCCCTCGGCGCGCTGTTGCTCATGATCCGCTTTGTGCCGCTCTACGGCGGCCTCGGCGCATGGGCCTCGGTGTTCGTCTCCGTCTCGGCGTTCTGCAACGCGGGCTTCGATATTTTAAGCTTCATCCCCGGCAATTCGAGCTTATCCGCCTTTAACGGCGACCCGCTCGTCACCCTGACGATCTCGGCACTCATCATCATCGGCTCCACGGGCTTTGTGGTGTTTCAGGATATTTACCGCAAGAAAATTTCCGCGCGTCTGCACCGCCAGCATGTGGAAAAGCTCAGCTTTCACGCGCAGGTCTGCCTGCGTGCGTCCCTGGTGCTTCTGGTCTTCGGCACGGTGATGCTCTTTATCCTCGAGTACAACAACACGTACCGCAATCTGAATTTCTTTGAAAAGCTGAACGCGGCGTTTTTCCAGTCGGTGAACACGCGCACGGCGGGCTTTGCCTCCGTCAGCATCAAGCAGGAATCGGAGGGCGCAAAGCTCCTTACCTCATTTTTGATGTTCATCGGCGGCTGCCCGGGCTCCACGGCGGGCGGCATTAAAGTCACAACGCTCGTGGTGCTGTTTGCGGCGGTGAAATCCACTCTTTGCGGCGAAGACACCACTACGTTCCTGCGTCACCGTTTCGACCCCGCCATGGTGAACAAGTCCCTCACGGTCGTGGCGTTCGGCCTTGTGGTCTCCGTTTTGAACGTGGGTCTCATTCTGGCTCTGCACCACGGCGTTTCCATATCGGATGCGATGCTCGAAGCTGTTTCTGCCTTTGCGACGGTCGGTCTCAGCGCCAGCCTGACCCCGACGCTGCATCCGCTCGCAAAGCTCGCCTTAACGCTGACGATGTTCATTGGCCGCGTAGGCCCCGTTTCGTTCGGCGTAGCGATCTTAATGCGCAAAAAGAAAGGCGGTTCCGTTCTGCCGGAGGGCAGAATGCTGATCGGGTGATTTTGGATCCTCTGTGCGTTTTGCACAGGGGATCTTTGCTTTCATCGCGCACATTTTAAGCCCGTTTCCTTGCGAAACAGGGGGAAAGTATGGTATACTATTTTGTACGTATTTTGTGTGCTGTTCAGGCTTCCTAAATGCGTTTCAATGCGGCAATTTACGATTTTGATATAGGAGTGATTTCAATTTGTCTCAGAAGACGGAACAGAAAGGACAGAGCTTTTTAAAGGGTACCGCAATTTTGACGGCAGCGACGTTTATCGTCAAATTCATCAATATATTTTTCTCTATTCCGCTTGCGAATTTCCTCGATGATGAGGGCATGGGGCATTTCAACACGGCGTATGACATTTTTGTATTTTTCAGTGTTTTGGCATCTTCCGGCACACCGGTCGCCATTTCGCGCCTTGTCAGCGTGGCGTATGCACAGAACCGCAAGCGCGAAGCGGATAAAATTTTCCGCGTGGCATTCACACTGTTCTCCGGCATCGGTCTTGTCGGCTGCATCGTCATGGCGGTGTTTTCCCGTCAGTTCGCGATGCTCATGAACCAAAATGACCGCTCCATGTACGCCATTGCAGCCTTGGCACCGATGTGCTTTTTCATGTCCCTTTCGTCGTGTTTGCGCGGCTATTTCCAAGGGCGCTCCAACATGACGCCGACGGCGGTCTCGCAGGTTTTGGAGTCGCTCATTAAACTGTTCGTCGGTATTGCGCTGGCACTGTATTTCCTGAAGACCACCGGCTTGCCGGAGCTTGGCGCGGCAGGCGCGATCCTCGGTGTTTCCATCGGCTCGTTCTTCGCGGTTTTGTACATTCTTCTGTACTACTTCCGCAAATCGCGCGATACGCGCTATTCACCTTTTGAGCCGAAGGTTTCGAGTGTTGGTGAAATTTTGAAATCTATCCTGACCTTTGCGGTGCCGGTCATCATCGGCTCTGCGTTTTTGAGCGCGCTCGACATTGTGGATTCCTCTGTGATGATGTATCGTTTGCAGGGCGCCGCCGGTGTGGACGCGAACTCCGCCATCGCTATGAAGGGCTGGCTCGGCACGGCGCGCAAGTATTTCGACCTGCCGAACGCCGTCATCGTGCCCATCTCTACCATCGTGCTGCCGATGCTTTCCGGTGCGATTGCAAAAAAAGAAAAGCGCGAGATCGGCCGCATTTCCACGCTTTCCCTGCGCATGACGCTCATGGTGGCCATTCCGTCCGCCGTGGGTCTGTGCATTTTTGCAAAGCCCATTTGCTCGTTGCTGCTGTACAGCCGCCCGGAGTTTGCGGCAAACACCGCGCCGCTGCTCGCCGTTATGGCTCCGGCTGTCATCACGGCAAGCCTGCTCTACACCACGAACGCCATGATCCAGGCGGTCGGTAAGGTATACGTGCCGGTCACGAACATGATCATCGGCACGGTGGTTCGCATCGGCGTTGTGTATGTGCTGTGCGGCATCCCGGAGGTGAACGCCATGGGCTCTGCTGTCGGTACGTTCGTTTCGTATCTTGTTATGATTATTCTGAACCTTATCGCGCTGCACCGTATGCTGCCGGAAATTCCGAGCGTGGTGCGCATGGGCATTCGTCCGCTCCTTGCTTCTGTCATTATGGGCGCGGTCTCGTACCCCGTATATCTGCTGCTCACGCGCTTTATGAGTGAGAAGTTCGCGGTCATTCCGGTTATTCTGCTTGCAATCCTCGTTTACCTCGTGGCGGCGGTGTTTACCAAAGCCATCACGCGCGAGGAGATCGTGCAGCTGCCGAAGGGTGAAAAACTGGCGGATAAACTGCATTTGAAGTAACTTCCTGTCTTGTAAAGGCCATGTGCCTGTGATAAAATAAAATTATAAGTTTTTGGGGAATTTCGCGGTGCAGAAAACGGTTTTGCGCCGACGAAAGAAAGGATGGGTATTGTGGAAGCAACTGTGACAAATAAGGGCAAAAAGGGTCTTATACGCCGTTTTGCGCCGTACTTTAAAAAGTATCTGTGGATCCTCATTTTCGACCTGTTCTGCGCGGCGCTGACGACCGTATGCGAGCTGGCGCTGCCAATCATCGTGCAGCAGATCACGGACCGCGGCATCAATGACCTAGCGTCTTTGACGCTCAGTTATATTCTGCGCATCGGAGGGCTGTACATTTTCTTAAAACTCGTCGACGTGGGCGCAACGTTCTTCATGGCGTCTATCGGCCACATCATGGGCACAAAGATCGAGACCGACATGCGCCGCGATATGTTCGCACACCTGCAGAAGCTCTCGTTTTCGTATTTTGACAACACGAAGATCGGTCAGCTCATGTCCCGCATCACGACTGACCTGTTTGACATCACGGAGTTTGCGCATCACTGTCCGGAGGAATTTTTCATTGCGGGCATTAAGATCATCGGCGCATTTGTGATTTTGTGCACGATGAGTGTGCCGCTGACGCTGATTATCTTTGCGGTGCTGCCGTTTATGCTGGCGGCCGCCATGTTCTTCAATAAGAGAATGCAGGCGCAGTTCCGCAGCCAGCGCCAACAGCTCGGCGAGATCAACGCGCAGGTGGAAGACAGCCTGCTTGGCGTGCGCGTGGTGAAATCCTTCGCGAACGAGCCGCTTGAAGAAAAGAAGTTTGAAGAGGGCAACCGGCGCTTTTATAACATCAAGCGCCTGCGCTACATGTATATGGGCGGCTTTGAAGCCTCCAATAAATTTTTTGACGGTCTCATGTATATCGTGGTCGTCATTGCGGGCGCCATCTTCATGATGAACGGCGCCATCGACCCCTCGCAGCTTGTGGCGTACCTTTTGTATATCACAACGCTCATCAATTCCATTCACCGCATCGTGCAGTTTACGGAGCAGTTCCAAAGCGGCATGAGCGGCGTGGAGCGCTTCTTTCAGGTTATGGACGCGCCCATCGAGATCAGCGACGCGCCGGACGCCAAAGACATCGGCATTGTCAAGGGCGACGTGACGTTCGACCACGTAAGCTTCAAGTATAATGACGACGGCACCGAGGTGCTTTCTGACATCGACCTCGACGTAAAAGCGGGCGAGAACATCGCGCTTGTCGGCCCCTCGGGCGGCGGTAAAACGACGCTGTGCAACCTCATTCCGCGTTTTTACGATACGACTGCCGGCACCATCCGCATCGACGGCAAGGATATCCGTACGGTGACGCTGAAATCCCTGCGCGACCGCATCGGCTTTGTGCAGCAGGACGTGTACCTGTTCTCCGGCTCGGTGTTTGAGAACATTCAGTACGGCAAGCCGGGCGCGTCGAAAGAAGAAGTCATTGCGGCCTCCAAAATGGCGGGCGCGCATGAATTTATCGAGGGGCTTTCAAACGGCTACGATACATACGTCGGCGAGCGCGGCGTGAAGCTTTCCGGCGGCCAGAAGCAACGCATTTCCATTGCGCGTGCGTTTTTAAAGAACCCGCCGATTTTGATTTTAGACGAAGCGACGAGTGCGCTCGATAACGAAAGCGAGCGTATCGTGCAGGCGTCGCTTGAAAAGCTTGCGAAGGGCAGAACGACGTTCACGATTGCGCACCGTTTGACGACCATCAAGAACGCGACGAAAATTCTGGTGCTGACGGATAAGGGCATTGAAGAAGCCGGTACGCATCAGGAGCTTATGAAGAAAAAGGGCATTTACTTTGACTTATATAAAAGCTACCAGGAAATGACGGCGGACACGGAATAAAGCCCAAAGGAAATTTTCGGGTATGTATATTTTGAAAGGACGGGAAAACTATGAAAACAGTGACACTCGGCAATACCGGCATCACGGTCAATCGCAACGGCTTCGGCGCGCTGCCCATTCAGCGCATTTCCGTTGAAGAAGCGGGCAAGCTGCTGCGCAAAGCATACGATAACGGCATCCGCTTTTTCGACACCGCACGCGCGTATTCGGATAGCGAATATAAGATCGGTCAGGCACTTGCCGATGTGCGCGACGACATCATCATCGCGACGAAAACGGCCTCGACAACCGTTGAAGGCTTTTGGAAAGACCTCGAGACGAGCCTTTCCATGCTGAAGACCGACCACGTGGATATTTACCAGTTCCACACGCCGTCCTTCTGCCCGAAGCCCGGCGACGGCACAGGCCTTTATGAGGCGATGCTGGAAGCGAAAGCGCAGGGCAAGATCCGTCACATCGGCATCACGAATCATCGCCTGCATGTGGCGCGCGAAGCCGTGGAATCCGGCTTGTATGAAACGCTGCAGTTCCCGTTCTGCTACCTTGCGAGCGAAAAGGACATTGAGCTTGTGAACCTATGTAAGGAGAAGAACGTCGGCTTCATCTGCATGAAGGCGCTTTCCGGCGGTCTCATCACGCGCAGCGATGCGGCGTATGCGTACCTTGCGCAGTATGAGAACACGTTGCCCATTTGGGGTGTACAGCGCGAGAAAGAGCTTGACGAGTTTCTTTCCTACAATGATAACCCGCCGGTGATGACGGACGAGCTTGCGGCGTTCATCGAAAAAGAGCACGAGTCCCTCGCGGGCGATTTCTGCCGCGGCTGCGGCTACTGCATGCCATGTCCCGCCGGTATTGAGATCAATCAGTGCGCGCGCATGTCGCTTATGCTGCGCCGCGCTCCGTCCGCCGCATGGCTGACGCCCGAGTGGCAGGCGAAAATGGAGCTGATTGAAAACTGCAAGCACTGCGGCCAGTGCATGAAGAAATGTCCGTATACCTTAAACACCCCCGAATTGCTCCGCAAGAATCTGGAGGATTATCGCACCTTTTTAAAATAAAGGAGAAAGTTCCGAATTATGACAGCAAACGAATTTTACGCGTCTCTTTCCGGCAAGCGCATCACGTTTGTCGGCGTGGGGCGCTCCAACCTGCCGCTCATTGAACAGTTTAAAGCCCACGGTGCAGCTGTTTCGGTGCGCGATAAGCGCAGCGAAGCGGCGCTGGGCGAAGACGGCGAAGCGCTGAAAAAGCTCGGCGCAAAGCTCATCTGCGGCGAAGACTACCTTGAAAGTATCGACGAAGACATGCTGTTCCGCGCGCCCGGCGTGCCGTATCTGCTGCCCGAGCTGCAAAAGGCCCGTGCAAACGGTGTTGCCGTGACGAGCGAAATGGAAGTCTTTTTCGACCTGTGTCCGTGCAAAATTTACGCCGTGACGGGCAGCGACGGCAAGACGACCACAACGTCCGTCATTGCCGAAATGCTGAAAGCGGCGGGCAAGACCGTGCACCTCGGCGGCAACATCGGCCGCCCGCTTCTGCCGGAGATCCGTGATGTAAAGCCCGAGGATGTGGCGGTGGTGGAGCTTTCGAGCTTCCAGCTCATCTCCATGCGCCGCAGCCCGAATGTCGCGGTCATCACGAATCTGTCGCCGAACCACCTCGACGTGCACAAGGATATGGACGAGTACGTGAACGCGAAGAAGAACGTACTTTTGCACCAGAATGCGTTCGGTCGCACGGTTTTGAACGCGGATAACGCCCTGACGGCGGCCTGTGCCGCTGACACGCGCGGCATGACGTACATGTTCTCCCGCAGAGAGAAGACGAACGGCGCGTGGTGCAGCGCGGACGGCAAAATCTACTTCGGCGACGAATATATTATGGAGGAAAGCGACATTCGCATTCCCGGCAAGCACAACGTCGAAAACTACCTTGCGGCGATTTCTGCCGTGTGGGGCGATGTCTCGAAAGAAGTTATCAGGACTGTCGCGAAAGAATTCAACGGCGTCGAGCACCGCATGGAGTTCGTGCGCGAGCTGGACGGCGTGAGATGGTATAACGACTCCATCGCAACGAGTCCGTCCCGCGCAATGATCGGCACGCTTTCGCTGTATGATTTCAAGATCGTTATGATTGCGGGCGGTGCGGACAAAAAGGTGCCGTTTGACGAGCTGGGCAAGGTCATTTGTGACAAGGTGAAGACACTCGTGCTGCTCGCGCCCGAAAAACCGCTTGAGGGCTTTAAAACGCCGGCCGCGGGGAAGATCGAAGCTGCGGTGCGCGGTGCCGAAAACTATAAGGACGGCGCGCCGGTGATTCTGCACGCAAGCAACATGAAAGATGCCGTGCGCCTTGCAAGAGAAAGCGCAGAGCCGGGCGACGTGGTGTCTCTGTGTCCCGCCGCAACGGGCTTTGATATGTACAAGAGCTTTGCCGTGCGCGGTGATATTTACAGAGAAGAAGTGAAAGCACTGAACTAAGCACAAGCTGACGTGAAAGCGGACGCAAAAGTCTTTGATCCAACTTTTTTCAAAAAGTTGGTGGAATCCAAGGGCAAAGCACTTGGTCGAGCTCCGCAGAGCTCGAAAACCTTTTGCCTAACGCAAAACTAGGAGGGTAGGATTTATCGTCCGGGGGACGATAATCCGCAGGGAACCCAGTTGCATGGGTTCCCTGAAAAGCCCGTTCCGGGCTTTTAGAAATACAAACGCTAAGCTTTAGAAAAACCGCTGTGCTCCAAAAAGCACTGTGCTATAAAAATGCCAAACCGCTGCATTTCAACTTTTTTATGAAGAAATGTGGAAAACACAGGTCGGGCGGGGTTAAAAAGGCGACAGGCGTCGCCTTTCGGAAAACCCCTTGATAGGGTTTTCCACGGACGAAACGTCCACTGGAAGTTTCGTCCTCCTTTCCTGATCTTATGTGAGGCAAAAAGATTTCGCCATTTGCGAATGGCGACCAAAGGCTTTGCCTTTGGAAACCACGACCTTTTGAAAAAGGTCGACGAAAACTTTATTCGTTTAAAGACGGAAGAACAAAAATAACAAAACAAGAAATTTGCGCACTCGGCGCCGCTTCGCCTTAGACCGGGCGGGGCGTGATTGTGGAAGATTGGATAGGTATAATGAAACAGTATAACAAGGGAAATGACAGAAACAAGAGCTTTCAGGGCAGAAACGGAAACGGCCGCTCCGACCGTCGCCGCGATATTCGCGACACGCCCCTGAACCGCATGGAAGAGACGATTTTGGCGACCATGCGCAGCGAGGAAATTCACGACTGGAGCGCACGCCAGCTTTTGAAAAAGGCAGGTGTGCTCGACAAGCTTGCTTTTTACGATGCACTGCGTTCTTTAAAAGACCGCCGCATGATTTTACTTGACCGCGAGCACAACGCGAAGCTTATTCCGGTCGGCGAAGACGTGGAAGCGACGCTCATTTCGCTCTCGAAAAACTTCGGCTTTGCGCGTCCCGATGTTGGCGGCGATGACATTTTCATCCACGGCAGCGCCTTGCAGGGTGCGCTCGTCGGCGACAAGATCATTGTCGGCGACATCCGCAAGGACGACCGCGGCCCCTCCGGCCGTGTGCGCCGCATTGTAGAGCACAAGCCCGCGCAGACGACTGGCACGGTGAGTATCACCGATGAGGGCATTGAGTTCATCCCGGACAATGCCATTCGCTATAATTTACGTATGCGCGAGCGCGATTTAAACGGCGCGAAAAACGGCGACAAGGTCATGGCATCTTTGGAGCAGGATTACCGCGGTGACTGGGCATATGCAAGCGTGAAGAAGGTCTTCGGCAGCGGCCGCACGGCGCGTGTCTGCGCCGATGCCATTGTAGAGCAGTACGGCATTCCGCATGTTTTCCCGCAGGAAGTGCTCGATGAAGCCGAGCGTGTCGGCAACGAGCCCATCAGCGACGAAGAATACGCAAAGCGCCTTGACCTGCGCGGTGAGCCGATCTTCACCATCGACAGCAAGGACGCAAAGGACCTCGACGACGCCATCTCCGTGAAGCGCACGGACTTCGGTTACACGCTGGGCGTGCATATTGCGGACGTTTCCCACTATGTGAAAGAGGGCTCTGCCATCGATGAAGAGGCGATCAACCGCGGCACGTCTGTGTATTTTGCCGACCGCGTGATTCCGATGCTGCCGGAAGTGCTTTCAAACGGCGCGTGCTCCCTGAACGCAGGCACGGACAAGCTGGCGTTCTCCGCGCTCATTGAGCTCGACAAAGAGGGCCACATCACAAAGTACGATTTTAAAAAGACGATCATCAATTCCAAGGTGCGCGGTGTGTACAGCGAGGTCAACGAGATCCTGGACGGCACGGCATCGGAGGAGATCTTGAATAAATACGCGCCCGTCATGGAGTCCCTGATGACGGCAAAGGAGCTTGCCGATATTTTGAAGGCGAACTCCGCAGCCCGCGGCACCATGGAGCTCGACAGCGGCGAATCGAAATTCATCCTCGATGAAAACGGCATTTGTATCGACATCATGCCGCGCGTTTCCGGCGAAGCGGAGCAGCTCATCGAGCAGATGATGGTGACGGCAAACATTGCGGCGGCGAAGTTCTCGCTTGACCACAAGCTGCCGTTCCTGTACCGTGTACACGGCACGCCGGACCCGAAGCGCGTGGAAGAGCTTGTGACGCTCTTACAGCTTGTGGGCGTTCCGTGCAAGGAGATCGTAAAGCCGAACCCCGAAACGCAGGATTTCGCCGCGATCCTCGACCGCGTGCGCGGCCTGCCGTGCGAGACGCTTGTTTCTCAGCGTTTGCTGCGCACGATGGAAAAGGCGAGATACTCGACGGAAGAGACCGGCCACTTCGGCCTTGCGCTTTCCGATTACAGCCACTACACCTCGCCGATCCGCCGTTACCCGGATACGTCCATTCACCGCGTGCTTTCCGCGTTTGTGGAGGGTATGCCGGCGGAGGAGGTGCGCCGCCGTTACGCGCAGTTCTGCGAGACCTCCGCGGCGGAATCCTCCCGCAATGAAATTCGCGCGCTTATCGCCGAGCGTGACGCCGAGGACTGCTATATGGCAGAGTATATGAGCCAGCACATCGGCGAGCACTACGAGGGCACCGTGAGCGGCGTGACGATGCGCGGCGTGTTTGTGCGCCTTGAAAACAGCGTAGAGGGCTTCGTTTCGCTCGACGCGTTCGAGGGCGAGGACTTCGTCTATGACGGTCTCATCACGCAGCGCAGCCCGAAGCGCGAATTGACCATCGGTACTCCGCTGCCGATCATCGTGGCTTCCGCCTACGTTGCGACCGGCAAGGTCGACTTCGTGCCGGACAAAGAGAAGCTCGATATTTAAAGGCATGAAAAATTTTCCCGCGTCATAAGCTTTTCCGATATGAAAATAGGGGGAGCGCATATGCGGGGGATCAAAAGGCTCATCGGTTCGGCAATGCTGGGTGTTTTGGCGCTGGCGGTTTTGTATTTCGCCGCGCCGTACACCGGGGTGTGCATTCCCGTCAGCCGGCTCAGCGTCATTATATCCGCTGTGCTCGGCGTGTCGGGTGTGACGCTGCTCGTGTTGCTGAGCCTGCTATAAACGTGTATTGAAAAGAAGCCTGCGGTTTTGCCGCAGAGGAGAGGAGTTTTTAACATGTTCCTGATCAACGCAAACGTATTGGACGACAAATTCTGCCTGCGCAAGGCGGATATCGAGATCGAAGACGGTAAGATCGTGCGTCTTGAGGATGCTTTGCCGTACAAAGAGGAAGACCTCGTTGTAGACTGCGCGGGCTACACCATTGTGCCGGGCTTTGTGGATATCCACGTGCACGGCGGCGCGGGTGCGGATTCCAGCGACGGTGACGCAGAGGGCCTGCGCAACATGGCGAAGTTCCTGCTGACGAAGGGCGTCACGTCCTTCTGCCCGACCACGATGACGGTTTCCGACGCGGAGATCTTGAAGGCGCTCGAGACGATCCGCTCCTGCATGGACGACAAAGAGGGCTCGAGAATCGTCGGCGTGAACCTTGAGGGCCCATTCATTTCGCCGAAGAAAAAGGGCGCGCAGGGCGAAGAATTTATCCAGACGCCGGATTACGACGTGTTTAAAAAGTATTACGATTCCTGCGGCGGCATTATCAAGCTTGTGGACATCGCCCCCGAGTGCGACGTGCGCGGCGATTTTGTAGAGAAAGCCTCGAAGCTCTGCACCGTTTCCATTGCACACACCGCAACGGATTACGACGGCGCGGTGGATGCGTTTAAAAAGGGCGTGACCCACGCGACGCACCTGTATAACGCCATGTCCGGCCTTGCACACCGTGCGCCGGGCGTTGTGGGCGCAGTGTTCGACAACGAAAACGTCTGCGGCGAGCTCATCTGCGACGGCATCCACATCCATCCGGCCGTGGTGCGCACGACCTTCAAACTCATGCCGGAGCGCGTGTGCGTCATCAGCGACGCGATGCGTTTGAGCGGCGTGGAGGACGGCGGCCAGGGCATGCTGGGCGTGAACCTCGTCACCGTAAAGGACGGCAAGGCGACGCTGCCGGACGGCACCATTGCGGGTTCTGTTACAAACCTGCACGCAGAGCTCAAGAACCTTGTTTCCTGGGGCATTCCGCTGGAGACCGCCGTGCGCGCCATGACGCTGACCCCGGCAAAGGAGATCGGCATGGAAAACGAGATCGGCAGCCTTGCACCCGGCAAGCGCGCAGACCTTGTTGTGCTGGACGAGAACCTTGAGATCGTCGCGGTCTACCACTGATGCTTTTGCCTTTGCCGTGCGGCCTTGACGGCGGGGCATGAGGATAGAATCTGGGAAGAACAGAAAGGAAAGAGAATATGTATTGCACAAATTGCGGAAGAAAGCTCCCCGAAGACGGCTCGCCGTGCGTTTGCCGGCAGCAGCCCGCACAGCCCGAGCAGCAGACCTACATCCCGCCGGTGCAGCCGCAAAACTACGGCACACCCACGCAGAATTTTCAGATGCCGCCGCAGTATTTTGCGCAGCCGCCGGTGCAGTACCCCGTACAGCAGCCGGTGATGCAGGTTTCTCCTGTGCATGGCGTGCTGAAAAGCTTTTTCACCTCGCCGCTGTTCCTCATTACGGCAATCGTCTTTTCGGCGCATTTGCTGCTTCAGATCATCGCAAATCTGATCCCGCAGGATCCGGCGTACATTGTAAACCAAATTTACAGCAACCTGCCGTATGAAATGCAGTTCATCATTTCGCCGGGCGACCTGTACAGCGCGATTGCGGACGCGCAGGGCGGCACCACGATCGGTACGGTCATCGGCATGCTCATCACGGGCGGCTTAATGGCGGCCGCGTACTGGGTCACGTACATATCCGCGAAAAACCCGAGCATTCCGGCGGCGAAAACGGCCGGCCTCACCATTATGAAGGTGTTCAGCATCATCAGTCTTGTTGTGATGAGCATCGCACTGGTGCTGTGCGTTGTTCTTACCGTGATCTTCGGTGCTGCCCTTGCAAGCAATGACTACGGCTATATGGATGAGATGATGAACGTTTTCTTCATCATTCTCATTGCGGCCTGCATCGTCGGTGTTATTGTGCTGATTTTTGAGATCATCTATGAGGCAAAGGTCATAAAGATGCTGAACAGCGCGAAAAACGCGATGCTGACGGGTCTGGTTCCGAACAAGGCTTCCATGTTTGTGGCCGTCATCTGCTTTATTTCGGCGGCGGTATCGTTCTTCTCCATTTTTGGCGATGCAGTGCTGTACGGTTGGGTGCGCATCCCGCTTGGCCTTATGAACGTTGCGCTCAATGTGCTTTACGGTCTGCTGGTTCTGCAGTTTAACAAAATGCTGAAAAACGCAGGTATGGCGCGGTAAAACAAAATAAAGGAAAACGCGACCCGCTCCCGGCCGCGGCGGGACGGTGTAGTCCTGCTGCGCGGGAGCGGGTTTTGTGTTACCAAAAGGAGGCTCGTTTAT
This sequence comes from uncultured Eubacteriales bacterium, assembly GCA_934643185.1. Taxonomy (GTDB): domain Bacteria; phylum Bacillota; class Clostridia; order Oscillospirales; family Acutalibacteraceae; genus Hominenteromicrobium. Next base: position 5,347 of record CAKUBN010000005.1, on the reverse strand, counting down.
GTATTGCACAAATTGCGGGAGGAAGCTCCCGGAGGACGGTTCGCCTTGTGTTTGCGGGGCGCAGAACGAGAATTTCAGTGCACAGCCGACGCAGAATTTTCAGGCGCCGCCGCAGTATTACGCGCAGATGCCGGTGCAGTACCCGGTGCAGCCGCCGGTGCGCCCGGTCACGCCGGTACACGGGATGCTGAAGCGGTTTGCGTCGTCGAAGTTGTTTTTTATGTGCGCGCTGCTTTTTACGGTGCAGAGGGTCGTAACGGCCGTTTCGTCGGTGATCGAGGTGCTCATGGTGCTGCAAAACCGCGCGTATTTGCTGGAGCGCACGCCCATGGGAACGAATTTCAGCGTGGAGTTCAACGTGAACATCGTGCCCATTCAGAACACTCTGGTGCTCATCGGGCTTTGGCTTTTGTATGCCTCCGCGAAGAAAGCGGACACGCCGTTCATGAGCACGGCGGGCGTCACGCTGTTTAAAGTGACGGAGATCATCCAGATCGTCGGGTGCGGCATTCTCTGCGGGCTTTTGCTGCTCGGCGGACTTTTGGTGCTGCTTGCATCGAGCGGTGCCCCGAACGTGACGAATTACACCGATTTGCCGGACAATATCGCTTTTCTGATGGCGGGCGTTGTTTTCGTGGTCGGTTTGGCACTGAGCGTTCTGCTGCTTTTGTACAGCGTGAAGATGCTCGGCGTGTGGACGAGCCTGCAGCGCGCGATACAGGCGGGCTTGCTGCCGAAAAAGATGCCCGGGTATGCGCTCGCTTTGCAGGGGTTCGGGGTCTTCTGCGATGTCGTCGCGATCATTGCGTTCTTCGTGCTGAACGCGTGGATCCTCATTCCGGGCTGTCTGTGCGACATCGCCGCGCGGGTGTATATCATTCGCTGCATGGCGGCGTATAATCGGGAGGTCGCGGGGTTGGAAGCGACGCCCGTGATGTGAGGTGCGGTGATGGATAGCCGAAACGGTGCGGCACGGGACATATTGAAGCGTGCGGCGACGTCTGACCTCTTTTTGGCGTGCACGGTTTTACTTTCGCTGAGTGCGGTGCTTTCGGGGGCGTATTTTGTGCTTTCGGGCGTCTCTATGTACGCGCAGAACACGTATGTATTCAACAAAGCCGCGTTTCCGCACAGACTGTGGTATGACCTTGGCGTGGAGCAATTCTCGATTTTAAATCTCGTCGCGGCTGCGGCATTTTGGGTGACGTACGTTTCCGCAAAGCGAAGAGGGGGAAACTCTTTCGGCACGGCAGGCATGATGGTTTTGAAAATATGGGCGGTTGTGCAGATGTTCATGGAGAGCGCGCTGATCTTAGGTTTGTTGTTTTTCGGCGCGGTCGAAATTTTCTGGCCCGCAGAGCGGCTCGAATGGCCGACGGGGCTTGTGCTCGTGATTCTTGCGGTATGTATGCTTCTGCTTGCGCTGCTGTTGATTTACGCCTTGAAGTTGTTCGGGTTGATGCAAAATTTCACGCGCGTGATGCGGGGCGGCGTATCCGTGAAGAAAATCCCATTATACATGATCGTGATGCAGAGCGTTTTTGCGGCGTATAACTTAACGGTCGGTTTGGGGCACATTGCGGCGGGCGATGCAGGCGGTGCGGTGCTCTTGTTGGTCGATGCCGTGGCGAAGGTCGTTTTGGTCGTGTGTATGGCGCGGTTTAACGCAAAAGGATTTCGCTTTCTGCGGAAAGCGACTTAGGGCGCTGCCCTAAGGACCCACAAGTTTTCTCGAAGAAAACTTGACTAAAGACTTTTACGTTTTTAAGACGAGAGCACACTTTATCGTTTTAACACGATTTTTCTTTACAAATCTTTCCCCGTGCGCTACAATAGGGAAAAGATTGTTTTGAAATGGGGTTTTATAGATGGTGAAGATTCCCGAAAATTATACGCCGAGCCTTGGTCTTTACGAGACGCAGAAGGCGATCGGTCTCATCAAGAACGTATTTCTCGTCAAAATTTGCGCGGCGCTGCATTTAAAGCGCGTCACCGCGCCGCTGTTCGTCGACCCCTCCACGGGTCTGAATGACGATTTAAACGGTGTGGAGCGCCCGGTCGAGTTTGACATTCCGGCAGTCGGCGGCAACGCGCAGGTGGTGCATTCCCTTGCAAAGTGGAAGCGCCTTGCGTTGCATGATTACGGCTTTTACGTGGGCAACGGCCTTGTGGCGGACATGAACGCCATTCGCCGCGACGAGGAGCTCGACAACCTTCACTCCATCTATGTGGACCAGTGGGACTGGGAGAAGGTCATCGACCGTGACACGCGCAACATGGCGTACCTGGAAGACACGGTGCGCCGCATCGTCAGCGCCATCTGCGGCACGCTGGACGAATTAAAGTGGCAGTTCTCCGGCCTTTCCACCGAGCTTTGCCGCGACGTGTATTTCATCCCGGCGCAGGAGCTTGAGGACCGCTACCCTGACCTCACCCCGAAGCAGCGCGAGAACGTCATCGTGCGCGAGCACCGCACGGTATTCATCGAGCAGATCGGCGGCGTGCTCAAAAGCGGCAAGCCGCACGACGGCCGCGCGCCGGACTACGATGACTGGAGCATGAACGGCGACCTGCTGTTCTGGCACGAGCCGCTTGGCATGGCGCTGGAAATCAGCAGCATGGGCATCCGCGTGGACGAAAATTCGCTTGCGGCGCAGCTTAAAATTGCGGGCTGCGAAGCGCGCGCGGAGCTGCCGTTCCACAAAATGCTCTTAAACGGCGAGCTGCCGCTTACCATCGGCGGCGGCATAGGGCAGTCGCGCCTTTGCATGCTCCTGCTCGGCAAGGTACATATTGGCGAGGTGCAGGCTTCCCTCTGGGACGAGGAGACCCGCTGCGTCTGCGCCGAAAAGGGTGTTATCCTGCTGTAATTTTCCCTAAAGCCAAATAAAAAACGATCACCTCTCCGATGTGTGAAAAACGGAGAGGTGATTTTTTTACTTCGATATGTACTTGTTACAGTCTCTCGCTTAATGGTGGAGAAATACCTGATGAGATAAGCGAGCTTATCTACACTTTAATTATATGCAGAAAACGCGCGAATGTCAATAGACAGATTTTAGGTGTTTTCCAACCCTCGAATATGCTTGCTGCGGCGGAAGCTGAGGCAGACGGCGACGCCGAGAAAGCCGAGGACGAGGAACAAAAACGCAGCGCCGGAGCCCTTGCCGGTGCCGAACAGGCGGCAGAAGAGGCTTTCGGGTGTTTGCGCGGCCATGAACGGCTCGAAGATGGTATCGACAAGCGCGCCGCCGAGGAGATACCCGAGCGGAATGGTGAAAAATTGCAGCGAATTGCGCGCGGCGTAAACGCGCCCCTGCATCTCCACGGGGATGTGGGTGCGGAACAGCACGTCTAAATTGGCGTTCATCAACGGGATGGGCAGCCAGCCGAGCACCGCGCCCACGCACCACACGGGCAGGCTGTGCCCGAGCGCGAGCAGAAAGTTTTCCGTGCTCATGGAGACGAGCAGCGCATTGCAGATGACGCGCGTGCGGCTTTTCGGCGCGGGCAAAAGCGAGACGAGCACGCTGCCGGCGACCATGGCGAGCCCTGCGCAGGTGTTGATAAGGCCGAGTGCGGTCTCGCCGCCCTGCGGCACGGAAAGCACCATGGCGGGCAGCGCGGCGTTATACATGGACGCGACGAAATTGATGGCGGCCAAAAAGAGAATGAGGTCCAAAATGCCGCGGTTCGTTTTCAAAAATTGCAGCCCGGCGCGCACGTTTTCGAGCATGGGCGTGCGCGCTGACTCCGCTTCGGTCTGCGGGATCTGAATGCCGAACAGCAGCGTCAAAAACGCCACGGCAAACGTTGCGAGGTCGAACGCGATGACGGCGTACATACCGCCGAACGCGAGCAGTGCTGTTGCGAGAACGCCGGTCAGCACGGAATTGAGCGAATTTGAAAACGACCGCAGGCCGCTTGTGCGCTGGTAGTGCTCCTGCGGCGTGAGCAGCGTGACCGCCACTTCGGAGGCGGGCTGCTGCACGGTGTTCATGAGGCCGTTTAAGGCGTTTAAAACATAGAGGTGCCACACGCAGAGCGCATCGGTGCTGAGCAAAACGAGCACGCCGACGGTGGTGAGCGCCGCCGCGGCATCACAGATGAGCATGGTGGCCTTTTTGTTCCAGCGGTCGGAAAGCGCACCGGCGAAAATGCTCAAAAGCACATACGGCGCATACGAGCAGATGGAGAGCAGCGCGGTGCTGAGCGCCGAGCCGCTTTGCTCATACGCCCAAATGACAAGCGCAAAGCTTGTCATAGAACTGCCGAGCGCGGAAAACGTCTGCGTAGACCACAAGCGCAGAAACGGGCGCAGCGCCATGCGCGTGGGTTTATCCCAAAGCTTCGGGAAAAATTTGAACGCGGAAAAACTTTTTTTGAAATTTTTAAAATGAAATTGCATGAGACTTTGCTCCTTTTTAACAAAAATAAAAAATACGTGTTAAAAATGCAAAGTCTGCGGGCGGCTAAGCGCTCCATGCGGACCCGCCCGGGGTCAGACTTCGCATGGAGCTTTTACACTGCAAAGCTGCATATTTTTTTTCTTCTTTCTCAAAAATTGCCGTTTAAAGAGGTCAATTTAGAATAGCATGAATAACCGGGCTTGTCAAGCTGCAAAGTGTATTTGTGTGGAGGATAAATTGCGTGTACAGTATGAACAATTTAAGCGTTTAAAGCGGAAGCAGCGCAATAAACTTTACAAATTCTTAGATAATACTTGATAAAACGGCCTTTTCGTGTTATTCTATATACAGAAACGGATGCGAAAATGTGTCCGCGAGATAAAAACACTTTTTACCTGACTTTTCAGTTTTATAAGGAGGAACCCTTCTATGATGCTCAATGAAACCTTTACAAGAAATGTACAGCCGAGAGACCCGGAAAGAATTCGTTCCGACATCGAAACCCCTTGCGCAACGGTTTACAACCAGGGCGTAACACCTGTTTTGTATGATAACGCTGTGCAGGCTTCCTCCAGACCCGGCCGCGCCGTGGAATATCTGCCGGAAAACACTATTGCGCTTTCCGTTTCCGAGTGCGTGATGATGTTCCTCATCCAGCTCGTTCCGGTTTTGGGCCTGATCATGGCCGCCATTTGGAGCTTCTCCCCGAACTCCGGCATCAATAAGCGCACCGTTTCCCGCGCGCTGCTCATTGTGCAGTGCATCGTGCTTGCCGTTGTGTGCGTCTTCTGGTGCATCAACTACGGCTTTCATGGGTAATAGTTAACAAGGAAATACGCCGCCGACAGTGGATTTTGCCAATTGATATGCCCCTTGTCAAGTAGACAGGTGAAATATCTAAAGGTAAGCGACAAAAATACCTACATTTCATTTTGGAG
>CAKUBN010000004.1 GCA_934643185.1 uncultured Eubacteriales bacterium | reverse complement strand
TTTCATCACCCATGATTATTATAGCATAGATAATGGAAAAAGCCCAGCATAGGCTGGACTTTTTCGACAGTCTGAAAAGGACTTTGCTGTGCAAAGTCCTTTTTTCAGTGAAATCCACCCTTACGGGTGGGTGAAATATTGCTTCGCAATGTGAAATACGCCTGCGGCGTGTGAAATCGCTGCGGCGGTGGGTGGATTTCATTTCACTTTCTGCGTAAGCAGAAAATTTCACAAGTGCGTTAGCACTTATTTCACATTCGGCAAAGCCGAATATTTCACTAAAAACCCTCATTTACTGAATTTACTTGAAAGACAGAGGATGCGCTGCGCACGTTAAGGGCGGATTTCATAACAACTGCAAGTTGTTTTTCACTATGATGCGTAGCATCAAATTTCACAACGCGTAAGCGTTATTTCACATTTTGCGTCAGCAAAATATTTCACCAAAACCGTTCTTTACTGAATTTCTTAGAAAGGCATAAATGCGCTGCGACGCATTATTTCACATTCGGCAACGCCGAATATTTCACTAAAGTGTGCCTGAATATGAACAATCTGTAAACAATCCTGCAAGGTTTCCCTCTTTAGGGAAACTTTTGCGGGATTTTCTCTATTAGTAGGAAATGAAATATTTCTGCGATTACGATAAGTGATTTCGCCGTTCTTTTCCCTTGACGCAGGGGCGCTTTGCCGTTATAATGAGAAAAAGCAATGCGATGAGGAGGCAACACCATGGCAGAGATTCGGGCATTTCATGCGATGCGGTACACGAAAGCGGCGGGGGACGCGAAAGAGCTGACCTGCCCGCCGTATGACATCATCAGCGAGGCGGAGCGCACGGCGTTTTTGGAGAGAAATCCACACAATGTCATCCGTTTGGAGCTGCCGCGCGGCGAGGAGCCGTACAAAACGGCGGGCGAAACGCTGCGTGCATGGCTCGCGGACAACACCCTGCGCTGTGACAAGGACGCGGGCATTTATATCTACGAGGAAGAGTTTAAGACCGGCGTGGACCATGGCGAAGTGCGCAGTCTGAAAGGCATTGTGTGCCTTGTGCGCGTGGAGGATTTTTCCGCGGGTGTTGTGCTGCCGCACGAAGAGACGCTCTCTAAGGCGAAAAAGAACCGTTTTGAGCTGATGAAGGCCACAAACTGCAATTTCAGCTCCATTTATTCGTTGTATCAGGATGAAAAGGGCGAGACGCAAAAGCGCATCGACCGGCTTTCTTCCGACACGCCGTGCTGTGAGTTTTCGGACGGCCTTGTCACGCACCGTTTGTGGATCGTGAACGACAAGCGCGCGATCGAATCGTTCCGTGCGGATTTTGCGCCGCGCAAGCTGTACATTGCAGACGGACACCACCGCTACGAAACAGCGATCCATTACCGCGACTACTGCCGCGAAAACGCCGTTTGGGCGCCGGGCAGCGAGTTTGTGATGATGACGCTCGTCGATATGGCGCACCCGGGCCTTGTGGTGTTCCCGACGCACCGCCTTGTGCGCGGCGTGGAGGGCTTTTCCGCCGAAAAGGTGCTGGAAAGCTGCGAGGAATACTTCACTTTGGAGACGCTCGAGGGCAAAGCGGACGTGGAGCCGCGTATGCAGAAGGCCTACGACGCGGGCGAGAAGGCGTTTACGTTCGTCTATAAGGACGGCGAGACAAAATACGTGCTGCTGACATTAAAGGATGCAGCGGTGATGGAGCGCTTTATGCCCGAAAAGAGCGAAGCCTCGCGCGGGCTGGACGTGAGCGTGCTGCACACGCTCATTTTGGAGCGCGCCCTCGGCATCGACCGCGAAAATATGGCGAACCAGAAGAATTTGACGTACACGCGCGACCTCAATGAGGCGATTTTAAGCGTGGAAAGCGGCGAGATGCAGTGCGCGTTCATTTTGAACCCCACGCGTGTGGAAGAGATCGGCGCGGTGGCGGCTGCGGGCGAAAAAATGCCGCAGAAATCCACCTACTTCTACCCGAAGCTCATCACCGGCCTTGTGATGAACAACCTGGAAGCGACCGTGGAAGACTGAAACTTAAAAATAAAAACGCCAAGCTTCCATTTTGTTTGGAGCTTGGCATTTTTTACGGCTTTACGGCAAACAGGCCGTCGCGGGAGCAATAGTAATAAAGGCGCTTGACGCAGTTTCGCTTAAAGCGCGCTTCTGCGCTGCCCTCCGGGTAGAGCTTTACAAGCTGCACGCGGTCCGGTGAAACGGCGGCCAAAAACGAAATGTGGTGCTCGCGCGTCATTTCGTGCGCGACGGAAACGAAGTATTCGTCCTCTACGGGCTCTACGGTGACGGCGTGGCGGTCATCCGGCTCTTCGGCGGAAAGCGGCGGCAGCGTGATGCCGTGGCAGGTGATGACCGCCGGGCCCACGCTGTGGATCACATTGCCGCAGATGGGGCAGACGTAGAACTGGGTGCGCAGCATGTTGGCGGCACGGTTCGTATTTGTTACGGTCGTGCCGGAAAGCAGCTCTGCCGCTGAAACGCCGAACGCCTTTGCGAGCGGGTCTAACAGCGTGATGTCCGGGTAGCCCTTGCCGGTCTCCCACTTGGAGACGGCTTTGTCGCTGACGCTGAGCTTTTCGGCGAGCGCGGCCTGCGTGATGCCGCTTTTTTCGCGCAGGGCGCGGATGGTTTTGCCTGTGATGTACGGGTCCATGTGAAATTCTCCTTTTTCTGTGATGCTTTCAGTATACCTGCAAACAGCGCGGAGCACAACCTACGGAAAGTAGAGCGGGCAACAGAAAAGGGGCTCTGCTTTGCGCAAAGTCCCTTTTCTGTTGATGATAAAATGAAAAAAGAAGGATGTTGAAGAAGTCTGATTTTAGGGAGATCACTCCACTTCGCCGTTGGCTTTTGCGGCCTCGATGACCTTCTGCGCGACGTTCTGCGGGGCTTCCTCGTAGCGCACGAAATCGAACGTGAAGCTGCCTCTGCCCTGCGTGACCTGACGCACATAGGTGCTGAAGTCGTACATTTCGGCCATCGGCACTTCGGCCTCTACGGTCTGGTAGCCGGCGGTCTCTGCCGGGGACATGCCCAGCACGCGGCCGCGGCGCTTGTTGACTTCGCCCATGATGTCGCCCATGTTGGCATCCGGCACAGTGGCCTTCAGCGTGCCGATGGGCTCGAGCAGGACGGGATTTGCCTGCGGCATGCCGTTTTTATAAGCGATGGAAGCGGCGGTCTTAAACGCCATTTCGCTGGAATCTACGGGGTGATAGGAGCCGTCGTACAGCGTGGCCTTGAGGCCGACGACCGGGTAACCGGCGAGGGGGCCCTTTGCGATGCACTCGCGCAGGCCTTTTTCAACGGCGGGGAAGAAGCCCTTCGGCACTGCGCCGCCAACGACGCGCTCTGCGAACTCGAGACCCTCGGAATCGCAGGGGGAGAACTCGATCCACACGTCGCCGAACTGGCCGTGGCCGCCGGTCTGCTTCTTGTGTCTGCCCTGTACGGAAACGGTCTTGCGGATCGTCTCGCGGTACGGGACGCGCGGGCTGCGCAGCGTGACGTCCACGCCGAACTTCGTCTTCAGCTTGGAGACGATGACATCGAGGTGCTGCTCGCCCATGCCGCTGATGACCATTTCTTTGGTTTCTGCGTTATTTTCAAAACGAATCGTCGGGTCTTCTTCCGCAAGACGCATGACGCTCTGCGCGACCTTATCTTCGTCGCCCTTATTCTTCGGAACAATGGCCATGCGCATTTCCGGGGTGGGGTATGCGATGCCGTCCAATGTGACCTTGCGTGCGGGTGCGCAGAGCGTGTCGCCCGTGTTGACGCCGGCAAGCTTCGGGATAGCGCCGATGTCGCCTGCGGTGATGGCCTTCACGTCTTCCTGCTTTTTGCCGCACATCATAACGGTTTTGCCGATGCGCTCCACGTTGCCGGTGCGCATGTTGACGAGCGGGGTCTCCGTGGTGATCTTGCCGGAGAGCACCTTTACATAGGAAAGCTTGCCGATGAACGGATCTGCAACGGTCTTGAAGACGATGGCAGCCGTGGCGGCGTCTTCCTTAACGGCGATCTCGACGGGGTTGCCGTCTACGTCTACGCCGATCTCCGTGCCCTTATCCGCTGCGCTCGGGGCGAGCCAGCAAAGGCCGTCCATAAACTGCTCCATGCCGCGCATGAGCATGGCGTCGCCGCAGAATACGGGCGAAATGGTGCCGTTTTTAACACCCTGGGAAACACCGACGATGACCTCTTCCGGCGTGAATTCCTCGCCGGAGAAATATTTCTCGAACAGCTCGTCGCTTGTTTCGGCGACGGCCTCGTAAATGGCGGTACGCAGACCCTCAAGACGGGCGCCCATGTTTGGCATATCTACCTGCACAGGCTTGCCGCCGGAGTAATCGTACGCCTTATATTCCAGCATATTGATATATTTATCTGCCTTGCCGTCCTCAAAATACGGTACGACGATCGGGCAGACGGACGGGCCGAAGCTCGATTTCAAATCTTCAAACACTTTATAGAAGTCGGAACCTTCATCGCACAGGCCGTTTACGAAGAAAATCTTAGACAGGCCGCGCTTTTCCGCTGCCGCGAAGGCCTTTTCCGTACCGACGGAAACGCCGCTCTTGCCGGCGAGCACGATGACAACGGATTCTGCCGCGCGTGCGGCTTCATACAGACCGCCCTGGAAGTCGAAAAGACCCGGGGTGTCCAGCAGATTGATCTTTTTATTTTTCCATTCAAACGGTGCCACGGCCGTGGAGACAGACGTCTTGCGGCGGATCTCCTCCGGGTCGGAATCACAGACCGTGTTGCCCTCGCCTACTTTACCGCGACGATCAGATGCGCCCGCAAGATAAAGCATAGCTTCCGCGAGGGAGGTCTTGCCGGCGCCGGAATGGCCTGCCATAGCAACGTTGATGATGTTCTTAGCCGGATATGTGTTCATGGAAAAACACCCCTTATATGTATAATTTACAATTTCATTTTGAGATTGCTCCTTAATTATATATCATATTGCCAGATATTGCAATGATGAATTGCATTTTATACAGATATTCTATTTTGCATATTTCAGCTTTATGCACATTGTATACTTTTGAAATAATTTTTTCACAATGGGCATTCGGTTTTCTCTTGAAAAGGATAAGTTTCGGCGAAATTTTGGGGATATATGATTGGCTCTCTCTGACGAGGGAGCTGTCAGCGATGCTGACTGAGGGAGAGATACTTAGTACTGATGGAACCGTGCAGCTATAAAAAAGGGCGGTCTTTTGACCGCCCTTCGGGAGACCCCCTAATAGGGTCTCCCACGCATCAACAGTCCACTGGACTGTTGATGCTCCCGTCCTGATTTTTGGTTAGGCAAAAAGATTTCGCCATTTGCGAATGGCGACTCAGGGCGCTGCCCTAAGAACCCGCAAGTTTTCTCGAAGAAAACTTGACTAAAGACTTTGTTTGTCTCTATTCTTTGTTACTCGACCGTTTCCCTACTCAAAAAATCGGACGCGAGCTTACCGAGCCGCAGGTGCTCGGCCGTTTCGCCGGGCTTTGCGTCTTCATCCTTAATGAGCAGGAACATGCCGCACAAATCGCCCGCGCAGGAGATGGGGAACGCCGCGTTTGCGGTGCGCAGCCCGCCTTCCGCCGCCAAAACGGTGTCCTCGCCGGAGGAGACAAACGCTTTTTTGCGGCGCATCAGCTCGTCTAACTGCTTCGAGACGGGCTTATCCAGCAAATCTTTTTTCGGGATGCCCGCCGTTGCGATGATGCGGTCGCGGTCGCACACGGCGGTGCCGATGCCGCCCGCCGCCGAGATACACTCCGCCATATTTTTGGCGCTTTCGTTCATTTCCCCCACGGGCGAATATTTGCGGAAGATGATGCTGCCGTCTTTATCGATGAAAATCTCAAGCGGCGTGCCCTCGCTGATCTTCATGGTGCGGCGCAGCTCTTTCGGCACCACCACCCGCCCAAGGTCATCCATACGTCTGACGATACCGGTTGCTTTCATATCTCAAATCTCCCTTGTTTTCAAAGTTTCGGTATGGGTAGTATTTGAGAAATGCGGGGGATTATGCACATTACAATGTTTTGCGAAAATATGCAGTGGAGCGTCCGGCGCCGGTTTTTCTCATCAAATCACCTTGTTTTGATGAGAAAATTGGGCGGATGATGCGAAAGGGGTGGGGTTGCTTGAAAAAATTCTTTTCTATGGTATAATTGATTTTAATCAGATTGAATCACAAAAGTGGAACACAGCGGCGAAAAGGAGTACGCGATATGGCAGAAAATATTTTTATGAAGAACAAAAAGGAAGTCACGTTTGAGGATTATCTTCACTTTGACGCGAACAGCCGCGGCAACCTTGGCGCGGAGCTGCCGGTGCTCATTTACCGCATGCTGGAATATTCCCTGAAGGACGAGCTCATCCACCGTTTGGGGCGCGAGGAGCAGATCGATATTTTCCGCAGTGCGGGCAAAAAGGCCGGCGAATATTTTGCAAAGCATTTTCTAAATATGGACCAGCCGCTTGACCGTTTTGTGAGCGAGCTGCAGAATAAAATGGAGACCTTAAAGATCGGCGTGCTGCGCATTGAGGACGTGGACGAAGCGAGCGGCAAGATCATTCTGACCGTTTCCGAAGACGCGGACTGCTCCGGCCTGCCGATTTTGGGCGAGACGGTGTGCAACTACGACGAGGGCTTTATCTCCGGCATTTTGTCTCTCTATTCCGGCAAGCCGTACCAGGCGATCGAGGTGGACTGCTGGGCGACCGGCGACCGCGTGTGCCGTTTCCATGCGGAAGTGAAGGGTGACGTGTGATGGGTGCACCCGATGCGGCAGAGAAAAACTGCGAATTGCTGTTTGAATACCTGCGCAGCATTTTGTACGATATGGAGGTGCAGCAGCCGGACATGACGGCGCTTGACGAGCCATACCGCGACCTTAGGCTTGGCCTGCAATTTTTAGAGCAGGCTGTGACGGAGATGAAGGCGTATTCTGCGGCGCTTTCCCGCGGAGATCTTTCCGCGCCCACGCCGGCGCGGGACAACTTCCTTTGCGAGAACCTCAAAAACATTCATGCCGACCTGAAGCACCTCACGTGGCAGGCAAAGCAGGTGGCAAAGGGCGATTATTCCCAGCATGTTTCGTTCCTCGGCGAGTTTTCCGAAGCGTTCAACACGATGACGGAGCAGCTGCGCGAGCGCGAGCAATCGCTGATGGAGGAGGCACAGCGCGAAAAAGAGCACGCCGAGATGATGGAAAAGTACAATAAGCTGCTTTTAAACCTCATCCGCCACAGCAAGGAGGATATTTTAGTCACGAGCGTTCAGGAGCCGCGCATTTTGTATGCCAGCGATAACCACATTACGGGCAAGCACAACGGCGAGCTTTTCCGCATTTTCCTGCAGAAGCAGCGCGACAACGCCCTGACGGCGGCCGCGCCGGACGCGGTGCACGACTGGTCCTGGGAGGCGGAGGACAGCGAAAACCGCTTTTACCGCATCACCACGGTGCGCATGGAGTGGCACGGCGAGCCCGCTTACGCGCACATCATTTTGGAGATGACCGCCGAAAAATTGGAGCAGGGTAAGCTGGAGCAGGCGGCGTATTTTGATAAATTGACGAAAATCGGCAACCGCCGCTGCTTTGACCGCCGCACGGCAGAGCTTTTGAAAAGCGGCGTGCAGCTTTTGTTCTGCTATTGTGACCTCGATGGGTTAAAATATGTGAACGACACGTTCGGCCATGCCGAGGGCGACCTTTACCTTTGCACGTTTGTCGCTGCCGTGAAGCGGCAGATCCGCGAAAACGATGTGTTTGTGCGCATGGGCGGCGATGAATTCTGCGTGGTGCTGAAAAGCTGCCCGCATGAGCTTGCGGCGGAAAAGCTGTGCCGCGCGCAGAAGGCCTTTGCCGAAAGCGGCCCCGAAAAGCCGTATGAAAAAAGCTTCAGCTTCGGCATTGTGGAAATTCCCGCCGATCACGGTGCGGTCGACCTTGAAGAGGTTCTGCACGAGGCCGATAACAAAATGTATCTGCAAAAGCGCGAGCACAAGCGTGCGCGAGCGTAAATAAGCAAAAGAAAAGCGCCGGGCTTCTGTGAAAGCTCGGCGCTTGATTTATGATTTGAGATTACACGAACTGAGACGGGTCTACGCGGGTACCGTTCTGGTAGACCTCAAAGTGGCAGTGGTCACCGAAGGAATAGCCGGTATCGCCGACATAGCCGATGACATCGCCCTTATTGACCCACTGGCCCTCGCTGACGGCGACGGCGCTCATGTGCGCGTACAGGGTGGAATAGGTGCTGTCGTGATAAATGGAGACGTAATAGCCCCAGGAATAGCCCCAATCGTCATAGCCATTTGCGGTCATGACTGTGCCGGAGCGGGACGCTACGATCGGCGTGCCGCGGCTTGCGGGGATATCCATGCCGTAGTGGCCGTTGCCGAACGCGCAGCTGATGCCGGTCCAGCCCGGAACAGGCCATGCAAAGCTTTCGCCGGAATTATCGTCATAAGACGGCTGCGGTACCGGCGTCGGCGTGGGGGTAGGCTTTACGGTCGGCACCGGGGTCGGTGTCGGGGTCGGCTGAACATTGCCGTCCTCATCGATCACTTCATCGGGCACCGGGGTCGGCGTAGGCGTGGGCTCTACGGTCGGGACCGGCGTCGGGGTGGGCGTTGCTTTTGCCTGTGCCATCTGCTGCTGCATTTCGGCGATCTTGGCCGCCATCATGTTTGCAAGCACGTATTCTTCGTCTTCGGTGCGGGAGAGCTCAGACTCGGCACTGCTCTTATCGGAGCGGATCTGCTCGAGCAGGGCGGTGTTGTCGCTTTCGAGCTGCTTTAACTCTTCCTCGCTCGATTCATACAGCTTTTTGGCATCGGCGAGCGCGGTCTTTTCTTTTTCGAGCTCTTCGCGCTGTGCCTTTGTCTCGTTCATGTACGCCGCGACCTTGTCGATGAGCTGCTTATCGTGGCGGGTGATGGTGGAGACGGCCTCTGCGCGCATGGAGAAATCATGCAGGCTTTCGGAATTGAAGAGGATCTCCAGCGTGCCGACGGTGCAGCCGGCGGAGTACAGCACGGCGAGGCGCTTTTTCAGAAGCTCCATGGTGTCGGAGATCTGGTCTGCGGAATCGCTGAGCTCTTTTTCGAGCTTTTCGATGCTGGTGTTCAGCACGGTGATGTCGCTGTTTGCGGTATCGATCTGCTCCTTGATGGTATCGATCTTTTCAGAGAGCAGGGAGAGGTATTCGGTTTTATCGGCTTCCTGCGATTCCAAAGCGGAGATCTGGTTTTCGAGGTCGGCCTTTTTGTTTGCGAGCTCGGTCTGCTTCGCTTCCATATCGGCTACGGTATCGTCTGCGTAGCTGAGCGGTGCGGCGCAGAGCAGCAGGACGGAAAGCACCGCTGCGGTGATGCGCTTCATATTTTTAGAAAACAGCTTCAACGGAAAAACTTCCTTTCAGCAATAAATTCGGTTTCACAAAAGGGTATAGCATCCCCTTTTTGATACGGGTCTATTCTACACGAAGAATTTACATTTTTAATTCTTTTAAAGAATTAAAATGCAAATTACGGAAAAAGAACAGATTTGTTTCAGAAATCTTACAACAGTGCCTATATTGGTATCAGTTTCGTGATACCTTTGCGGGGAAAATGCGCATGCAAAAAGCGTTTCCCTTGACATTTTGCCGCGAAACGAGTACAATATCAGCGGTTGTTCGTTAGTTTGTTTAACTAAATTTATCGAAAAACGAAGCAAATGGACGAAAGGAGTGTGCAGCATGTCCGGCTTTTCTGCAAAGGCAAACGAGCTTCTGGTGGAGATCTACCGCAATGTGCAGATCTTGGAGCAGAACGAACTGAAAAAACAGCGGCTGGACATCTCCATCAACGAGATGCACATGATCGAGCTCATCGCCAAGGGCAAAACCGGCATGACCGTGAGCGAGATCGCCCAGCAGCTGAAGGTGACGAAGCCCTCCGTGACGGTGGCGGTGAACAAGCTGGTGCAGAAGGGCTACTGCGAAAAGCAGCGCCTGCCCGGCGACGGCCGCGCGGTGCAGGTGGTTTTGACGCCTGCGGGCAAAAAGGTGGAGGCGTTCCACCGCCGCTGCCACCGGCGCATCATTGCGGAGATCTGCGATGATCTTTCGGAGGACGAGCGCGAGGAGCTTTTACACACCATGACGCGCATCAATTCTTATTTTCAGACGAAATTGTGATTTTTTCGATTTCTTTCGATGATTTGCGCGGCAAATCCTCTTATTCTTCTTATGATTTGCGCGGCAAATCATCGGGGAACCCCTTGATAGGGTTCCCCGGAGTTCATCGTCCACTGGACGATGAACTCTCCCCTCCTGATCTTGGGGGAGGCAAAAGGGTTTCGAGCTCTGCGGAGCTCGACTCGGGGCGTTGCCCCGAGACCCCATAAACTTTCTCGAAGAAAGTTTAATCAAAGACTTTTGACAAATATTCACTTTAACAAGGTTATTATATTGCCGTTTACGGCGCTGCCGAATTTTTCGGTCGGAAAGGAAAGAAAACTATGAGCTTTAAAATTTTAGGTACAGGCAGCTACGCGCCGGAGCACGTTGTGACGAACGACGACCTCTCTGCGCTTGTAGACACCAACGATGAATGGATCACACAGCGCATCGGCGTGCGCTCCCGCCACATCAGCGAGACGGAAACGAATGTGGACATGGCGGTGAAAGCGGCCGAGCGCGCGCTGGAAAACGCGGGCATCTCTGCCGATGAGCTCGACCTCATCATTGCGACGACCATCACGGGCGACACGCTTTCTCCGGGCACGGGATGCATGGTGCAGAACCGCATCGGCGCGCACTGCCCGGCGTTTGACCTTGCGGCGGCCTGCAGCGGCTTCCTCTTTGCGTTGGAAACGGCGGCGGGCTTCCTTTCCCGCGGCGCGTATAACCGCGTGCTTGTCGTCAGCGCAGAGCGCATGAGCGGTATCATCGACTGGACAGACCGCGGCACGTGCTGCATCTTCGGCGACGGCGCGGGCGCGGCGGTGCTCGGCAAGGGCGACGGCCTTGTGGCCTCTCACCTGATGACAAAGGGCGGCGACGACGTAATCACAATTCCGACGCGCTATGACCGTTCCCCGTGGTACAAAAATGAGATCAGCGAGATTACGTCCGTACACATGAACGGCCGCGAGACGTACAAATTCGCCGTTATGGCGATGTCCGACAACATCAAGGATCTGATGGCTTCGGCGGGCGTTGCGGGCGAAGATGTGGCGCTTGTCATTCCGCATCAGGCAAATTACCGCATTATCAACGAAGCGCGACGCAGAATCCCCGACATTGCGCCGGAGAAGTTCTGCATCAACATCGACCGCTACGGCAACACGTCTTCCGCGAGTGTGCCGATCCTCTTAGATGAGATGAACCGCGCGGGCAAGATTCACGAGGGCGACCTCATCATTCTGGCGGCATTCGGCGGCGGTCTTTCTGCAGGCGCCATGATCATCCGCTGGTAAAACACGACATACAGTCAAAAATAAAGAAAAACCGAAACGTTTTCAACAGGCAAAAGCCGGAAAGGGGAAAACATTATGATCTCAACACCGATTTGTGACATGCTTGGCATTCGCTACCCGATCTTTCAGGGCGGCATGGCTTGGATCTCGGACGGCAAATTAGCAGGCGCCGTTTCCGAAGCGGGCGGCCTTGGCATTATTTCCGCTATGAACGCAAACGCAGAGTACCTGCGCGAGCAGATTAAAATTGCAAGAGAACTGACCGATAAGCCCTTTGGTGTGAACATCATGCTGATGAGCCCGTTCGCGGACGAGGTGGCAAAAGTGGTCGCGGAGGAAAAAGTGGCGGTCGTAACGACCGGCGCGGGTAACCCCTCCAAATATATGAAAGACTGGCTTGCGGCCGGCATTAAGGTTATCCCGGTCGTAGCATCCGTCAGCATGGCACGCCTGATGCAGCGCGTGGGCGCCTGTGCGGTCATTGCGGAGGGCGGCGAAAGCGGCGGCCATATCGGAGAAACGACCACCATGGCGCTTGTGCCGCAGGTGACGAGCGCAGTGACGATTCCGGTCATCGCGGCGGGCGGCATCGGCGACGGCCGCGGCGTGGCGGCTGCATTCATGCTGGGCGCTGTGGGCGTGCAGCTCGGCACGCGCTTCCTGGTTGCAAAGGAGTGCGGCGTGCACCAGAACTACAAAAACAAGGTCTTAAAGGCCAATGATATTGCGACGATGTCTACCGGCAAGCGTCTCGGTCACCCGGTGCGCAGCATCAAGAACCCGTACACAAAGGAATATTTTAAGCTTGAGTACAGCAATATTTCCGACGAGGAGCTTGAAGCGTACGGCAGAGGCTCTCTGTACCGTGCGGCCGTGGAGGGCGACGAAAAGACCGGCTGCTTCCTTGCGGGCCAGATCGCCGGCATGGTGAACAAAGAGCAGACCGCAAAGGAGATCATCGAAGAGATCTTCACGCAGGCGGAAGACGTGCTGAAGGGGGCGACCAAATGGGTAAAGTAGCCTTTGTTTTCTCCGGTCAGGGCGCACAGTACAGCGGCATGGGCAAGTCCCTTTACGAGCACAGCGCGGCGGCAAAGAACGTGTTTGACACGGCGGAGAGCATCCGCCCCGGCACGAAGAACCAGTGCTTCTCCGGCACCTTGGAGGAGATCAGCATCACGAAAAACACGCAGCCGTGCCTGTTCTGCGTTGACCTTGCGGCGGCGGAAGCGCTGCGTGAAGCGGGCATCACGCCCGACATGACGGCGGGCTTCTCGCTCGGCGAAGTGGCGGCGGTGACGTTTGCGGGCATCTTTACAACGGAAGAGGGCTTCTCGCTCGTCACAAAGCGCGGCGAAGCGATGCAGGCGGCAGCCGAGCAGGCAGACAGCGCCATGGCGGCGGTTTTGAAGCTGCCGAACGAAAAGGTTGAGGAGCTGTGCCGCATGCATCAGAGCGTGTTCCCGGTAAACTACAACTGCCCGGGTCAGCTCGTCGTGGCGGGGCTGAAAACGACTTTGCCGGATTTCCTTTCCGACGTTGCCGCAAACGGCGGCAGAGCCGTACCGCTGAATGTGAGCGGCGGCTTCCATTCTCCGTTTATGGAGAGCGCTTCTGCGCGTCTGCACGACGTTTTGGAGACGATGGACGTGAAGGAGCCGACTGTGCCGGTCTACGCGAACTACACGGCGGAGCCGTACACGAGAGGAACGGCAAAAAAACTGCTGACACAGCAGGTTGCACACCCGGTGCGCTGGCAGCAGACCGTTGAAAAAATGATTGAAGCGGGCGTGGATACGTTTGTTGAAGTGGGCGCAGGCAAAACGCTGTGCGGCCTCATCAAAAAGACGAGCCGCGCGGTGAAGGTATATAACGTGGAAGACGCGGAGACGCTTTCGGCAGCGGTGCAGGCGATCCGTGCAGAAGGAGAAAACGCATGAGCTTAAACGGCAAAACGGCGCTCGTTACGGGCGCATCCAGAGGCATCGGCCGCGCCATTGCGCTGCGCCTTGCCGAAGACGGCGCGAATGTGGCGGTCATCTACGCAGGCAGCGCCGATAAGGCCGAAGCTGTTGTGAACGAAATCACGGCGCTTGGCGTAAACGCAAAAGCATACCGGTGCAACGTGGCGGATTCCGCCGCGGTGAACGAAACCGTGAAAGCGGTGACGAACGACCTCGGCAAGATCGATATTCTCGTCAACAACGCGGGCATCACACGCGACGGACTGATGCTGCGCATGAAGGACGAGGATTTTGATGCGGTGCTCGACACGAATTTGAAGGGCGCGTTCAACATGATTCGCGCGTGCTATTCCGGCTTCATCCGCAAGAAAAGCGGCAGAATCATCAACATTTCCTCTGTTTCCGGCATTATGGGCAACGCAGGGCAGGCGAATTATTCCGCTTCAAAGGCGGGCGTCATCGGCCTGACGAAATCCGTGGCGCGCGAACTCGCTTCCCGCGGCATCACCTGCAACGCAGTGGCGCCGGGCTTTATCCAGACGGACATGACAGAAAATCTCGGCGACAACAATCCGCTTTTAAACAGCATCCCGCTGGGCAGAATGGGCAAGCCGGAGGACATTGCGGCGGCCGTGGCATTTTTAGCTTCCGACAGCGCGGCCTACATTACAGGCGAAGTGCTGAAGGTAGACGGCGGCCTCGCTATCTAAACCCGCAAGGTTTTGCGGCTATAAAATCGGACTTCGATACGCGAGGCGCATCGATCCTGCGTTTGCAGGACTGTCCGATTTGAAAAAGTTCTTATTGAGTAAGTTTTCAACGTTAAAAAATAACTCGGTTCAAAACTTTCAAGGGAAAGGAGTGCTTCCGATTCGGAAGCCTGAAAAATATGGAAAGAAGAGTAGTTATCACGGGTCTCGGCGCAGTTACCCCCATCGGCAACGATGTGGATACGTTCTGGGAAAACCTGAAGGCCGGCAAGTGCGGCATTACGAAGATCACGAAGTTTGACTCCACAGACTTTAAAGCACACGTGGCGGCGGAGGTCAAGGATTTTGACCCGCTGCTGTACATGGATAAGGGCGAAGTGCGCAAGAACGACCCGTTCTCGCAGTTTGCTATTGCGGCGGCAACGCAGGCGGTGAACGACAGCGAAATCATGGGAAAGATCGACCCGGAGCGCTTCGGCGTGTATTTCGGTTCCGGTATCGGCGGCATCCAGACGTTCTCCAATCAGATGACGGCGCTGAACGAAAAGGGCCCGCGCCGCGTTTCCGCGTACTTTATCCCGATGCTCATTGCGAATATCGCGGGCGGCAACATCGCCATTAAGTTCAACGCGCAGGGCTCCTGCCTGCCGATCACCACGGCGTGCGCGACGAGCAACAACGAGATCGGTGAAGCGTACCGCGCCATTAAGCACGGCTATCTCGATGCCATCATCGCCGGCGGCGCGGAAGCAGCCATCGTCCCTGTGGGCGTGGCGGGCTTCGGCAATATGACGGCGCTGACCACCTGCCCCGACCCGGAAGACGCTTGCTGCCCGTTTGATAAGCGCAGAAGCGGCTTTGTCATGGGCGAGGGCGGCGCGGCGCTTATTCTCGAAGAATATGAGCACGCAAAGGCGCGCGGCGCGAGAATGTACGCGGAGATCGTGGGCTACGGCGCTACGGACGACGCGCACCACATGACTGCCCCGGATCCGGAGGGCAACGGCGGCGCAAGAGCCATCCGCATGGCATACGAAGAAGCGGGCGCGGACCTTGCAAACGAGAAAATTTACATCAACGCGCACGGCACCAGCACGCCGCTCAACGAGCGCAGTGAGACGCTGGCCATTAAAAAGGCGTTCGGCGAGCACGCATATGACGTTGTCATCAGCTCTACAAAGTCCATGACGGGCCACATGTTGGGCGCGGCCGGCGCGGTGGAGGCCATTGCTTCCGCGCTGGCGGTGAAAGAGGGCATCGTTCCGCCGACCATCAACTACAAAGAACCGGACCCGGACTGCGACCTTGACGTCTGCCCGAACGAAGCGAGAAAGGTTGACCTTGACCTCGCCCTGTCCGTTTCCCTCGGCTTTGGCGGCCACAACGCTTGTATTGCAATTCGCAAGGTTTTGTAGTAAAATATAGGGTACGACACCGCAGGGCGTCTGCGGGAATACCCGGATAAATACCGCTTGATTCAACGGAGGGACGTTTGTGAATATTAAAGACATTGCGGCTTTGGCGGAGATCGTCAAGCAGAACGAGCTGACGAAGCTGGAAATAAACGGCGAAAATATCGTCATCGAGCGCGCCGCGCAGGTCGTGCAGGCGGCGCCGATCCTGAACGCCGTGCAGCCCGCCGTGCCGGAGCAGATGCACACGACGGAGCCCATTGCGGAAGTGAAGGAGAAAGAGGGCGTTTATGTAAAAAGCCCTGCCGTAGGCGTGTTTTACGCCGCGCCGTCTCCGGACAGCAAGCCGTTCGTCGCCGTGGGCGACACGGTGCACAAGGGCGACACGCTCTGCATCATTGAGGCCATGAAGCTGATGAACGAGATCAACAGCGAAATGGACGGCGAGATTGCCGAGATTTGCGTCGGCAACGGGCAGGTCGTCGAATACGACCAGCCGTTGTTCCGCATTATTTAAGATGAAAAGCTCCCGGAGCGCCGCCAAAAAAATGCGCGTCCCCGGGATTTTTCCGTGGAAAGGAATACGTTAGATGAACAAGGAAGAGATCAAAAAGATCCTGCCGCACCGCGAGCCGATGCTCCTCGTAGACGAAGTGGAGCTCATTGACGGCAAAGCGTTCGGCAAGTGCCACATCCGCGGTGACGAATACTTTTTGCAGGGCCATTTTCCGGGTAACCCCATCGTGCCGGGCGTGATTCAGTGCGAAATGCTGGCGCAGAGCGCCTGCGTGCTGCTCGCAGACGGTGCATCGGAGGGCATGACCCCGGTGTTTACGAGCCTCGATAAGGTGAAGTTCCGCGGCATGGTGAAGCCCGGTGATACGCTGGAGACCGAGTGCGAGCTCGTGCGCCAGCGCGGCATGTTCTATTTTGCAAAGGGTACGGGCCGCGTAAACGGCAAAGTCTGCGTTTCGGCAGAGTTCTCGTTTGCGCTCGTCAAGGCGTAAGCCCGGCGGAAAGGAACAGGCTATGTTTACGAAACTGCTTATCGCGAACCGCGGCGAAATCGCGGTGCGCATTATTCGTGCCTGCAAGGAAATGGGCATCCGCACCGTGGCGGTGTATTCCAAGGCGGACGCGGAGTCTATCCACGTGGCGCTGGCCGATGAAGCCATCTGCATCGGCGAGGCGGCGGCGAAGGACAGCTATTTGAATCAGGAGCGCATCATCAGCGCGGCCATTGCGTCGAAAGCGCAGGCCATTCACCCCGGCTACGGCTTTTTGGCGGAAAATGCTTCGTTTGCGAAGCTGTGCAAAAAGTACGGCATCGCGTTTGTGGGCCCGTCCGGCGAACTCATCGACCGCATGGGCGATAAGGACGCCGCACGCAGACTGATGAAAGCGTCCGGCGTGCCGATTATTCCGGGCAGCGGCATTTTGGAAAATGTCGACGAAGCCAAAAAGGCGGCAAAGGAGATCGGCTACCCCGTCATGTTAAAAGCATCGGCAGGCGGCGGCGGCAAGGGCATTCGACTTGTAAAGACCGAGGACGAGCTGGAACAGGCGTTTAAAACGGCATCAAGCGAAGCGCAGCAGGCGTTCGGTGACGGTCGCATGTACATGGAAAAATACATTTATCCGGCAAAACACATAGAGGTGCAGCTGCTCTGTGACGAGCAGGGACACGTGGTGTGCCTTGGCGAGCGCGAATGCTCCATTCAGCGCAATAACCAGAAGCTGATTGAAGAATCCCCTTCGCCCGGTGTGACAAAGGAAAAGCGCGCCGAGCTGTTTGAGGCGGCGACGAAAGCGGCGAAAGCCGCGGGCTATGTGAACGCCGGTACGGTGGAATTTTTGATGGACCGCGACAAGAATTTCTATTTTATGGAAATGAACACGCGCCTTCAGGTAGAGCATCCTATTTCGGAGCTCGTCACCGGCAAAGACATTGTAAAGTGGCAGATCCGCATTGCAGCGGGTGTAGAGCTTGACTGCACGCAGGCAGACATTAAAGTGCGCGGCGCGGCGATCGAGTGCCGCATCAACGCGGGCGGCGTGGGCAAAGTGAATTTCCTGCACATTCCGTCCGGCCCGTGGGTGCGCTTTGATACGTTCTTATATCAGGGCTACGAGGTGCCGCCGTTTTACGATTCCATGCTCGGCAAGATGATCGTGTTTTCTTCGACAAGAGAAGAAGCGATACGCAAGATGCAGTCCGCCTTGTGCGAGCTTGTCATCGGCGGTTTGCCGAACAACATTGAAGATCAGATCGATATTATCCGCGACCCCGTTTTCCACAGCGGAGATTATTATACGGACTTCATCAAAAACCGTGAGGGCTGAGGAAGTTCATTTACCGAAGGGAGTAGACCGTTATGAATTTGATGGGTCTGTTCCGCTCGCCCCAGAATGAGCTGGAAAAGGGCGGAAAACAACTGAAAAACCCGCAGGAGGAGCAGCACGAGATCACAATGACATGCCCGAAGTGCGGCACGCAGACCCCGGTCTCCGAGCTTTGGGACGACCTGAACGTCTGCCGCTGCGGCCACCATTTCCGCATGACGGCACGCCAGCGCATCAGCTTTTTGGCGGACGACGATACGTTTACGGAGCTCGATGCCGACATGACGAGTCATGACATTCTGGAGTTTCCGAACTATGAAAATAAACTGAAAAGCGCGCGCCTTGCGACCCGAGAAAAGGAAGCCGTTGTCTGCGGCACCGCAAAGGTAATGGGCGAGGACTGCGCCGTGTTCTGCATGGACCCGCATTTTATGATGGGCAGCATGGGCACGGTTGTCGGCGAGAAGATCACGCGTTTGTTTGAGTACGCCACAGAGCACCGTCTGTCTGTTATCGGCTTTACGGCGGCAGGCGGCGCCAGAATGCAGGAGGGCATTTTGTCTTTGATGCAGATGGCGAAAACGAGCGGCGCGGTACGCCTGCACAGCGATGCAGGGCTCTTTTATCTCACCGTGCTGACCGACCCCACAACGGGCGGCGTGACGGCGAGCTTTGCCATGGACGGCGACGTCATCATGGCGGAGCCTGATGCAATGGTCGGTTTTGCCGGTGCGCGTGTCATTGAACAGACCATCCGCAAAAAGCTGCCGGAGGGCTTCCAGCGTGCAGAGTTCCTTTTGGAGCACGGCTTTATTGATCTCATCACGCCGAGAAGTCGGCAGCGTGAAGTGATCGCGCGGCTCCTGCGTCTGCACAACGAGGGCAAACAGGGTGCCTGCGTACAGCAGGCGGATGTAGGTGAGACAAAGGAGGCTGAAGCATAATGGCAACGGCATACGAAAAGGTTCAGCTTGCTCGCGGCAAGGGACGCCCGAGCGGCCTCAGCTTCATTCAGAATATTTTCCCGGATTTCATTGAGCTGCACGGCGACCGCCGTTTTGCGGATGACCCTGCGGTCATCGGCGGCATCGCGACGCTCGGCGGCCGCGCGGTGACGGTCATCGCCATCGAAAAGGGCGCAGACACAAAGGATAAGGTCTACCGCAACTTCGGTTCGCCGAACCCGGAGGGCTACCGAAAGGCGCTGCGCCTGATGAAGCAGGCAGAGAAATTCCATCGCCCGGTCATTTGCTTTGTGGATACCTCCGGCGCGTTCTGCGGCATCGGCGCAGAGGAGCGCGGGCAGGGACAGGCCATTGCCGAAAACCTTGTGGAAATGATCGGGCTGAAAACGCCGGTCATCTCGATTTTGGTCGGTGAAGGCGGCAGCGGCGGCGCACTTGCGCTGGCGGTTGCGGACCGCGTGTGGATTTTGGAGAACGCCGTGTATTCCGTCGTTTCCCCGGAGGGCTGCGCGAGCATTCTCTGGAAAGATGTAAAGAAAGCGAAGGAAGCCGCAGAGTGCCTGCACCTGACGGCGCAGGACATGGAAAAACTGGGCGTTGTGGAGCGCGTCATCAGCGAATCCGGCAAAACGAAGGCGGAGCTTTTCAGCAGAGTGAAGGAAATGCTCGCCGTGCAGACAGATGCACTGTGTGAGGAAGACACCGAAACGCTTTTAAAAGAGCGTTATGAGCGGTTTAGAAAGTATTAAAATAAGCAGAGGCGGACGAAAACGGTTGATAAAAGTTTTCGCCCGCCTTTTTTATATTGTTTCCATCTGATTGAGGGAATGGGAGAGATACGTAGCACTAACGCAACCTCATAGTTATATAAAAAGGGCGGCTTTGTGCCGCCCTTTCAGGGAACCCATGCAACTGGGTTCCCTACGATTTGAACGTCCCCCGGACGTTCAAATCTACCTTCCTAGTTTTTTGTTAAGCAAAAGGGTTTCGCCATTTGCGAATGGCGACTTAGGGCGCTGCCCTAAGAACCTGTAAACTTTCTCGAAGAAAGTTTAATCAAAGACTTTTGACCACGGTTGCCGTCAGCCTATTCTCCAAACACGTTTTTCACATTTTCCTGCTCGAACTGCTTATTGTAGAGGTCGGCGTAGTAGCCTTGCTTCTTTAAGAGTTCTTCGTGCGTGCCCTGCTCGATGATCTTGCCTGCGCGGACGACCAGAATGAGGTCGGCATGGCGAATGGTCGAGAGGCGGTGCGCGATGAGGAACGAGGTGCGGTTTTCAAGCAGCGTGGAAATGGCGTGCTGGATGAGCTCCTCGGTTTTGGTATCGATGGACGCGGTGGCTTCGTCTAAGACGAAAATGCGCGGGTCTGCCAAAACGGCTCTTGCAAACGAGATGAGCTGCTTTTCGCCGGTGGAAAGCTGGTCGCCGCCCTCGCCGACGTCGCTGTCGTAGCCGTTTTCCATGTGCATGATGGCGTCATGTGCGCTGACAAGCTTTGCGGCGGCTTCGATCTCTTCATCCGTTGCGTCTAAGCGGCCGTAGCGGATGTTATCGCGCACGCTGCCGGAAAAGAGGTGCGGCGTTTGCAGCACGTAGCCGATGCTGGAGTGCAGCCACAGCATGGAGCGCTCGCGGTAATCCTTGCCGTCGATGAGGATGCGGCCCTCGGTGGGCTCGAAGAAGCGGCAGGCGAGGTTGACGAGCGTGCTTTTGCCCGCGCCCGTTTCACCGACGATGGCGACTGTGGTGCCAGCGGGAATATCGAGCGAGAAGTGCTCTAAGACGTTTTCCACGCCGTCCGGGTAGCGGAACGTCACGTCGTCAAACGTGATGTGCCCCTCGATCGGCTCCCAGTTTTCTCTTTTGGGGTCGAACGCGGTGCCATATTTTTCGATGACGGCGGGCGTATCTTTAATGAGCGGCTCGCGCTCCAACAGGGCGGAAACGCGCTCGATGTTGACCTGTGTGGAGATAAAGTTCGAGATGGTGCGCGCAAGCTGCTGCACCGGGTCGGCGATGATCAAAGCGTAGTTGATGAACACGGTCATTTCGCCGACGGTGATGTCGCCGAACAGCACCATGTTGCCGCCCTGATTTAAGACCATAGCGACGCCGATGGCGGTCAGAAAGCTGATGATCGGAATGTACACGGCGTTCAGGCGCACGGAGCGAATGGTGGTGGTGCGCATATCCTCGGCGACCTTTTCGAATGCGTCGTCGTTTTTCTGCTCGATGACGAGCGTTTTGGAGGTCTTTGCGCCGGAGATACCCTCGTTATAGTGACGGGTGACCTCGGCATTGATGGCGCGCACGCGGCGGTTTACGGCCAGAATTTTCTTTTGGAACACGACCGTGATGGCGGCGATGACCGGGATGATCGCGATGAGGATGAGCGCGAGCTTCCAGTTGACGAACAGCATGATGACGACGCAGCCGAGCACATACATGGAGCTCCAGAAAATATCCACAAGGCTCCACGCCAAAACCGTGCCGATCTTGCCGGTGTCGCTCATCAAGCGCGCCATAATGGTGCCGACGGGCGTTGTGTTGTAGTAGGAAAAGTCGAGCGTCTGCAAATGGTCGAAAAGCTTGCGCTTTAAGTCGCGGCCAAGGTACATTTCCACCTTCAGGGCGTAGATGGCCATTAAAATGGTGGTGATGGTCTGCACAACGACCATGGAGAGGTAGACGACCGTAAAGGGGATAAGCCCCTCTGTGGTGCGCGGCTCGATGAAATTATCCACGGCGTAGCCGGAAAAAAGCGGCTGCACCATGTCAAAACAGGCGCCGAGGATCATCAGCGCGATGATGAGGATCATCTGCCATTTGTACGGGGCAAGGAATGGAAGCAGCTTTGCCCACGTTTGTAAGGATTTGTTTTTCGTTTTCATATCGGTAAATACCCCATGCGCGGCTTAGGTAGCCGAGCGCTGTGTGTCGTAAATGCGTTTGTAAATGCCGTCTTCCTTCGAGAGCGTCTCGTGCGTGCCGCGCTGCACGATGCGGCCCTTGTCCATGACGATGATCTGGTCGGCATTCATGATGGTCGTGATGCGGTGGGCGATGAGGATCGTTGTGCCGCGCACGTTTTTGTTGATGGATTCGCGAATTTTCGCGTCGGTCTCCATATCGACGGCGGAAAGAGAGTCGTCGAAAATTTTGATGGGCGTATTCTGCATGAGCATGCGGGCGATGGCGACGCGCTGCTTCTGGCCGCCGGAGATCGTCACGCCGCGCTCGCCGATCTGGGTATCGTAGCCCTCAGAGAAGCGGTCGATGGTGTCGTCGATGACGGCGAGGCGGGCGTATTCACGCACGCTTTCAATATCGTGGCGGTCGGAACCGTCTGAAATGGTGTCCTTAAAGCTCTTTGAGAACAGGAACGGCTCCTGCAGAACGATGCCGATGTTGCCGCGCAGGTGCGAAAGCGCGATTTTACGGATATCCACGCCGCCGATGGCAATGGTGCCGGAGCCCTCCGGCAGCTCGTAAAGGCGGTCTAAAAGGTAGGTCAGCGTGCTTTTGCCGCTGCCCGTGGAGCCCAAAATGCCGAGCGTAGTGCCGGCGGGAATTTTGAGGTTGATGTCGTGCAGCACTTCGCCGGAGGTGCCGTAGGAGAAATTGACGTGCTTAAACTCAATGTCGCGGTCCATGGGCGGGGTGACGGGATCCTCCGCATCCTTTTCTGGCTCTGCGTCGAGAATTTCAAAAATACGCTTGGAGCTGATGCCGGTCTTTGAGAGCTCGCTCAAAAGACGGCCAAGGCTGCGCGTAGGCCACACGAGCATGGAGTTGTACGCGACGAATGCGAGGTACTCGCCCTCTGTGATGGCGTCGTTTACAACGAAGAGGATGCCGGCGGCGATGATGGTCAAGACCTGGATGCCGGAGAGCAGATCGCCGATGCCCCAGTTGACGCCCATCACATGGCCGAGGCGCACCCAGAGGTCGGAGAAGAGGTCGTTCTGCTTATTGAATTTGTCTTTTTCAAAGCGCTCGCGGCCGAACGCGCGCACCACGCGCACGCCGGTCAGGTTTTCCTGCACCATGGCGGTCAGCTTGCCCTCGGCTTCATCCGCAATGCGGAAGCGGTCGCCTACGATGACGAAGAAAATGAGGGAATACCCCACGACGATCGGGATAAAAATAAAGGCGATGAGCGCGAGCTTCACGTTCATGGCGAACATCAAGGCGAGCGAGACGACGATGAGGAACACCACGCGCACAAGCTCCATCATCTGGTCGTTGATAAAGTTGTGAATGAGGTCGACATCCTGCGTGCATCTCTGGATGATGTCGCCGGTCTGGTTTTTGTTGTGCCATGCGTAGGGCAGGCGCTGAATGTGCGAAAACAGCGTGTTGCGGATCTTCGTCACGGTGCCCTCGCAGCCCTTTGCCATATTCATGCGCGAAAGGTACGTGGAAATGCCCGCGAGCACCGCGAACAAAAGCGATGCCAAGGCGCATAGAATGAGATTTTGACGTAAGAAGTCCCGCCCGCCCATGTTTTCGATCTGTGTTGCCAAAAACGAGGGGAGGTTGAACGGGGAGTCGTTGATGACGGAGTCTACCGTCACGCGGATGATCTGCGGTGTCATGTACCCGGCGAAGACCGAGATCGCCATGGTGAGCAGCGCCAGCACAAAATTGTGGCGCAGTCCCTTTGTAAAGGAGTAAAACCGCAGAATGGTCGTGCGTTTTTCCTTTTTCACAATATACCGGTTGCCTTTCCGGTGCGCATTTTGTCTAAACAAAAAAAGAGAAGTCGGCCACACCTCAAGCTGCTTCTTGCCCGCGCGGTTTCCCGACGGTATGGACATCTTTTTGCGCACCTCACACTGTGCCGGGTGTTTAGTATCGGCACAGAAAAACGGGTCGAAGCCAAAGCTTCGAGCCCTTCACAGCGTGTATGCCGCAAAAACCGCTTGTTTTGTGTCCCGCTGCCGAACGCCATGAACACACAGGTTTTTACGGTATGAGCCCGGAAACAGACACGGCTTTCCGAACCCATAGATAGTATGACGGCGATTTAACTTTAACATCACAGATACAAAAAGTCAATCGTGTTGAGCAAAAATTTTGTTAGAAAATATAAGTTTTGTGTGCGGCGGGCGTGCAACAAGGGAACCGAATAAACTTTTTAGCGCTAAATGGACTGAAAATTACAGTTTTGGGGGCGTCCGCGAAGAAAATTCACAAATTCCCCCTTGCTATTTTAAAACATGCGGATTATAATATGAATATATCTGGTATTGAAAACCATATAAAAGAAAAATAAAAAACAGTTTTAAAATAAAGAACCGGGGCAGGTCCCCGGAGAAAGGGTGAAACGTATGGATATGCAGACGGCATATGCCGGTTACGGTGCAAGAAAGGTTTGGCATAAGGAAGACAGGATGCGGCTGTCTTTGCCGCTGTATTCGCTTGGGGAAGAGATCTTCTCCGCTGTGTCACACGGTGTGGGCGCGCTGTTCGGTGCGGCGGCGCTCGTTATGTTATTGTGGTTCTGCGAAAAGAGTCTTGTGAACGTCGTCAGCGTCAGCATTTTCGGCGGCACAATGATTTTGCTCTACACGGTCTCCACCCTTTACCATGCATTAAACGTGAACCGCGCGAAAAAGGTGTTTCGTGTGCTCGACCACTGCACAATCTATCTGCTCATCGCAGGCACATATACGCCCATCACGCTGTGCTGCATTGAGGGCAGGCAGGGCATCGTCATGTTCGCGGCCGTGTGGGCTGCGGCGGTGCTGGGCATTATTTTAAACGCCGTCGATATGGAGAAATTCAAGGTCGTTTCGATGATCTGCTACCTGATGATGGGCTGGGTCGTCGTACTGGCGTTTAACACGGTCGCGGCAAAAATGCCGGGTGTGGGATTAAACTGCCTCATCGCGGGCGGCGTGGCGTACACCGTAGGCGCGGTGCTGTACGGCCTCGGCAAAAAAGTGCCGTACATGCACGCCGTGTGGCACCTGTTTGTCTTAGCCGGCAGCGTGCTGCATACGCTGAGCGTGTTTACGGTAATTATTTGATAATTGACTTTTCTGTAAAAATCACAAACCGAAAGGATTAAGCTGCATGAAGGTATCCGAATTTACATTTGATTCCAGCACGGCACATAACAAAATTTTCACCCGCCTGTATGAGCCGGACGGCAAACCGAAGGCTGTTTTGCAGATTTCGCACGGCATGGCGGAGCATAGTGCGTTGTATAAACCGTTTTGCGAATACATGGCGCAGCGCGGCTTTGTCGTTGTCATCAACGATCACCTCGGCCATGGCCGCAGCGTGACCTCCGGCGCGCTCTACGGGCATTTCGGCGAAAAGGGCGGCCTCTATAATGTTGTCGAGGATCAGCGCAATTTGCAGAGCATCATGCGCGAAAAATATCCCGAGCTGCCGTATTTTCTCATGGGCCACAGCATGGGCTCGTTCATCGCGCGCGAATTTGCGGCCGCCTACGGCAACTCCCTCACGGCAGTGGTATTCATGGGTACCAGCGCGGGCATTTCGACTGCCATGTGGAAGGCCGAGCGCACGTACCTCAATATGCTGAAAAAGGCAAAGGGCGCACGGGCGAAAATTCCGTCGCTCGAGAAGATCGCCACGGGCCCGTACAACAAGAAATTCAAGCCCAACCGCACAAATTACGACTGGGTGACGAGTAAGGAAGAGGAAGTGGATCGCTTTGTAAACGACCCGCTGTGCGGCTTCCCGCTCACGGTGCAGGGGTATATCGACCTCGGCACGCTTTTGTACGCCATCAACACCGACCAGTGGTACCGCCGTGTGCCGAAAGACCTGCCGATTTTGCTCATCTCCGGCGAAAACGATCCCGTGGGCGATATGGGCAAGGGCGTGCGCCGTGTGTTTGATAAATTGAATAAGACCGGGCACGACGTGAAGCTGACGCTTTACCCGCGCATCCGCCACGCGCTCATCACCGAGATGAACAGTGCGCAGGTCTACGAAGACCTGTATGCTTTCTTCTCGTCGCACCTGCCGAAGGCGGAAGAGCCGGTTTACGAAAAAGAGACGGAAGCAGAGCCTGAAGTTTCCACAGAAACGGAAGAAGTTGTTGAAAATCCGGTTGTGGAAGAAGCAGAAGCGGCAGCCGCCGAAGAAGCGGACAACGCGCCGCAGACAAACGAAGAGTTCCCCGTGATTTGAAAATAGAAAAGCCAAGCGAGCGGCCGTTCTTTGCCCGGATTTTCCGCGGCAGAGGCGGCTGCTTGCTTTTTAAACTGTGTTGCGGCAGGGCGGAAATCATGGTACAATCGGAAAAGAAACGGAGGAGCGCAAAATGAAAAGCGAATACGATAACGATGGATTTTTTAAGGAATACGCCAAAATGGCGCGCAGTGTGTACGGCTTGAAGGCCGCGGGGGAGTGGCATCAGCTGCAGCCGCTGTTCCCGGAGCTTTTGGGCAAAAGCGTGCTCGACCTCGGCTGCGGCTACGGCTGGCACTGCCGCTATGCCAAAGAGCAGGGCGCTGAAAAGGTGCTCGGTATAGATCTCAGCGAAAAGATGCTGCAGGAAGCCGAAAAGCGCACGGAAAGTGAAAAGATCACCTACCGCCTTTGCGGCATAGAAGACTACGAATACCCCGAAAACGCGTGGGACTGCGTGCTTTCAAACCTCGCTTTGCACTACATTGCGGATTTGGACAGCGTTTTTAAGAAAATTTATCGGACGCTAAAGCCCGGCGGTGTGATGCTTTTCAACATAGAGCATCCGTCGTTTACGGCGGGCGTTAAGCAGGACTGGGTCTACGGCGAAGACGGGAAGCCGCTGTACTGGCCCATCGATGACTATTACATTCCGGGCGAGCGGGTGACAAATTTCCTTGGGTGCGAGGTGAAAAAACAGCACCACACCTTGCAGCAGATCTTGATGGGCGTGCTGAACAGCGGCTTTACGCTGCGCGCCGTGGAGGAAGCCCAGCCGCCCGAAAACATGATGGACATCCCCGGCATGAAGGACGAGCTGCGCCGCCCGATGATGCTTTTGGTCAAAGCCGAAAAGTAAATAGAAAATCAAAGCCGTCTTTTGCGTGGAAAATCCGTGCAAAAGGCGGTTTTTGCATAAGAAAATTCCCTGCCGCGTATACATAGCGCGAAGGAGGGGGTTGGAATGTACGGCATTTTGAGCTTGCGCTTTCACCGCGTGCCAAGGCTCGGTGCGTTTTACAGCTTGCTGCCCGCGTGGCTGCGCAGAACGGCGGCCGCGGTGCTGACCGTCGGCACCATCGGGGCGCTCGGTGCGGTTTTAACGGTCATGGCGGAGGACCCCGGCGTGCGCGTGCCGGTCATCATGTATCATGCTGTCATCGACGACGCTTCGCGCCTTGGCAAGTACGTCATTTCGCCGGAGGAGCTTGAGAGCGATTTTAAGTGGCTCTCGGAAAACGGCTACACGGCAATTTTATCCGAAGACCTCATAAGCTACGCGGAAAACGGCGCTGCGCTGCCCGAAAAGCCGATTTTGCTGACGTTTGACGACGGGTACTACAATAATTACCTGTACGCTTACCCGGCCGCAAAGCGGTACGGCATGCGGTTTGTGCTTTCGCCCATCGGAAAATACGCCGACCTCTACACCGAAACGCCGGACAAAAGCCCGTACTACGCGCACTGCACGTGGGATATGCTGCGCGAAATGCAGTCCTCCGGCGTGGTGGAGATCGCGAACCACACGTATGACCTGCACAGCTCGGACGGCGCGCGGCTGGGCACAAAGCAGCTTTCCGGGGAATCACTGGAAGACTACACGAAGATGCTGACCGACGACGTGACGCTTTTTCAGCAGAAAGCGGAAGAAAATCTGCAAAGCAAGCCCGTTTTGTTTGCGTATCCGTTTGGTGCGGTCAGCGCGGGCGAGCCGGAGATCATCAAAAGCCTCGGATTTAAGATCACGCTTTCGTGCGAGGAGCGCGTCAGCACCGTTACGCGCGACCCGGAAAGTTTGTATTACCTCGGCCGCTACCTGCGCCCCTCGGGCGTGAGCAGCGAGGTGTTTTTTGACCGCGTTTTGAAAAATTGAAGCAGGAGGTTTTTCTATGCCGACGATCTATTTAAGCCCGTCCATTCAGCCGTACAACAAATATTTGACGGAGGGCGACGAGCAGTACTGGATGAACCGCATTGCGGATGACATGGTGCCCATGCTGGAGCAAAACGGCATCAACGTTGTGCGCAACACGCCGAACACGTCGCTTGGGCAGGCGATACGCGAATCAAACGCCGGAAATTACGATTTGCACCTTGCGCTGCACTCCAATGCCGGGCCGGCGAATTTAGCGGGGAAGCTGCGCGGGCCGGACGTGTACTATTACCCGTACAGCGCTTCCGGCAGGCGCGCGGCGGAGCTGATCGCTGACGAGCTCAGAAAAATTTATCCCGACCCCGACCTTGTGAGCACCGTGGCGACGACGCGCCTTGCGGAGATCACGAAAACGAGCGCACCGGCGGTCCTCGTAGAGATCGCGTACCACGACAACGCCGAGGACGAAGCGTGGATCAAAAACAACATCACGGTGATCGCCGAAGCGCTCACCCGCGCGGTGTGCGCGTACCTTGAGATGAACTGCGCGCTGTGAATGAGATGCTCTCGGCGTTTGCCCGTGCTCTGACCGCTGTTTTGTGGGGGCCGCACGTACTGCTTTTGATCTTGCTTGCGGGCGTGTGGTTCACGGTGCGCGGGCGGTTTATGCAGGTGACAAAGCTGCCGGGCATGACGCGCGGGGCGCTGTGCGGAACACAGCGCTGCGGGGGCTTTTCCGCGTTTCAGTCGTTGACGGTGTCGCTTGCGGGCTCGCTTGGTACGGGCAATATTTTGGGCGTTGCGGCGGCCATTGCGGTCGGCGGCGCGGGTGCGGTCGTCTGGATGTGGATCGCGGCGTTTTTCGGCATGATGACCGTCTACGCGGAGGGCATTTTGGCGGCAAAATTCGGCACGGAAAACGCCCCCGGTGCCATCGGCTACGTGCAAAAGGTGTTCGGGCAGCACGGCGCGAAAATCTACGCCGCGGGCTGCGTGCTTTCGGCGCTCGGCATGGGCACCATGGCACAGACCGGCGCGGCGTCTTCGGTGCTTGCGCCCATGGGCGTGCCGCGCGTGCTGGCGGGCGTAGCGTTCGCGGGCTTGCTGCTCCTATGCGTGCGCGGCGGCCTGTCGAAGGCCGTGCGCGTCACGGAAAAGCTTGTGCCGTTCATGGCGGGGCTGTTTTTGGCTTTGTGCGCCGCGGTGCTCGTTTTGCGCGGAAGCGATATCCCGGGTGCGGTGCAGAATATGCTGAAAAGTGCGTTTTCGCTGAAAGCCGGTGCTGGCGGCGCATGCGGCATGGTTTTAGCGATGCGCGAGGGCATCTCGCGCGGGGTATTCACAAACGAAGCGGGCCTTGGCAGCGGCACATTCGCGACGTTCCGCACGGAAAACAAGACCCCGGAGCAGATCGGTGTGCTCGGCGCTTTGCAGGTGTTTATCGACACGATCTTACTGTGCACGGTCACGGCGCTGTGCATGCTGGTGTCGCCCGCGGGTGATTTTTCCCCGGAAGCGGCGCTTTCGGTGTTTTCGCTCGTTTTGGGGCGGTTTGGCGAACTTACGGCGGGCATATGCGTGGCGCTTTTCGCGTTTGCGTCGGTTTTGGCGTGGAGCTGCTACGGCATGGACGCGCTGTTTTATCTGCTGCCGAGAAAAGGCACGGCGGAAAAGAGAATTTACATGGCGTTTACGGCGCTTTCCTGCTTTTTGGGGTGCGTTTCGCCGTTCCTCGGTGTTTTAAACGTGTGTGACGCGTTCAATGGGTTGATGGCGCTTTTGAACGTACCGGTGCTTTTGGTTTTGACCCCGCAGGTTTTTACAAAACAAATTGCCCAAAAGCCAAAAAAGGTATAGATTTTTCTTCGGCAAGATGTTAAAATATGAATGGAAACGGAAGCGGCTCCAAAAGGCATTAAGCGGCGCTTTTCTAAAAGGCTTTGCCTTTTAGGGGAACCCCTTAATAGGGTTCCCCTCAGTATAAACGTCCACCGGACGTTTATACTCCCCTCCTGATTTTTGGGAGGCAAAAAGTTTTCGCCATTTGCGAATGGCGACTCAAGGCGCTGCCTTGAGAATCCGCAAGTTTTCTCGAAGAAAACTTGACTAAAGACTTTATGCGCCGTGCCGAGAAAGAACTGTGTTTCCGCAAAACAACGAATACGCGTTTCAAAAACGCGATAAGGAGGAAATATTATGAAACTGATCCTTGCGATCGTCAGCAACGATGACAGCGGTGCGGTCTCTTCCGCACTGACAAGAGGCGGCTTCTCCGTCACAAAGCTCGCAACCACCGGCGGCTTCCTGATGGCCGGCAACACCACCTTCATCTCCGGTGTGGAAGACGAGAAGGTCGATGAGGTCATCGGCATCATCGCGAAGCACTCCAGCCGCAGAACGCAGGTCGTGCCCAGCACTTCCACCATGGACGTGGGCATGTACTCCTCTTTCCCGGTGGAGGTCACCGTGGGCGGCTCTACCATCTTCGTGCTGAACGTAGACCGTTTTGAGAAAGTTTAATGCAGTTTGAAGGTTTTGCGGGGAATGCGGCCCTGAAAACGGCGCTTTCGGCGGCGTTTTCGCGCCGCAGGCTGCCGCATACTCTTCTTTTACAGGGTGAAGCGGGGCTTGGCAAGCGCACGTTAGCGCAGATCTTGGCCCGCGCGGCGGTCTGCACATGCGAAGACCGCGACTTAGCGCCCTGCGGCGTATGCCCGGCGTGCATCCGCGCAAAAGCGGGCTCGCACCCGGATATCCGCATCATCACGGGCAGCGGCAAATCGAATACGATCTCGGTCGCGTCCGTCGATGAACTCATCCGTGACGCGTACAAAATGTCGGAGGAGGCGGACCTCAACGTCTACTGCATTTTTGCGGAAAATCCCATGCCGGAGATCACCCAGAATAAGCTTTTAAAGGTCATTGAAGAGCCGCCGACGGGCGCGCTTTTCATCTTTACGGTGCCTTCTGCGGATGCTTTACTGCCGACGATCCGCTCGCGCGCGCAGATTTTTACCGTGCGCCCGCCGGAGGAAAGCGAGGCGGCGGCCTATGTGCAGAAAAAGACCGGCATGCCCATGGAAGAAGCCGAAAAGCTTGCATCTTTGCACCGCGGCAACATTGG
The DNA here is from genome assembly GCA_934643185.1 of uncultured Eubacteriales bacterium. Taxonomy (GTDB): domain Bacteria; phylum Bacillota; class Clostridia; order Oscillospirales; family Acutalibacteraceae; genus Hominenteromicrobium. Next base: position 42,943 of record CAKUBN010000004.1, on the reverse strand, counting down.
CAGAATGCTTGCGGACGGCGAAAACGGCCGCGCTGCTAAGGCGGAGCAAATGGCGGAAGACATTGCAAATGCGCTCGTTTCCGGCACGGAGCATGGCCTTTTGGCGGCGCCGGCACCGCTTATTAAGGACAAGCCCTTGTTCCCGGAAAGCATGGAGCGCTTACAGCTTTTGCTGCGTGACGCGTGCTTACTCAAAAACAATGTGAACGTGCAGGTGCCCGCGCGCGAAGTCTGTGACAAATTACGGCGCAGGCTGTCTTTAAAAGCGCTGATGGCGCTGTGCGAAATGACGGCAAAATACACGGAATACTGGCGGCGCAACGCGAACATGGCGCTGCTTGTAACGGCGCTGTGCGCCGAAATGAAAGAAACTGCGGGCAAATAAGCCTGTTTTGAAATAAAAACCGTCCGTGTTGTCAAAATAACAATACGGATTTTTCCCGGAAAGAAAGGAAGCCCTTTACGGGCTGTGGATATAAATATGGCAGAAGTAATTGGTGTTCGTTTTAAGAACATGGGCAAGGTGTATTACTTTGACCCGAACAGCGAGAAGCTCTCCGCCGACGACCACGTCGTTGTAGAAACGGCGCGCGGCGTAGAGTGCGGCGAAGTGGCGATGGCCAACCGCGATGTTGCGGATGATTCCATTGTGCAGCCGCTCAAAAAAGTGATTCGCAAGGCGACAAAAGACGACCTGCGCCGCGTGGCGGAAAATGAACTGAAAGCAAAAAATGCGTTCACGCAGTGCGAAAAGAAAATTGCGGAGCGCGGACTCGAAATGAAGCTTGTCGACGTGGAGTACACGTTTGACAACAGTAAAATCCTCTTTTACTTCACGGCGGACGGCCGTGTGGACTTCCGCGAGCTTGTAAAAGACCTGGCGGGTATGTTCCGCACGCGCATTGAGCTGCGCCAGATCGGCGTGCGCGACGAAGCAAAGATGATCGGCGGCCTTGGCATCTGCGGCAGACCGTTCTGCTGCGGCTCGTTCCTCGGCGGGTTCCAGCCGGTCTCCATCAAAATGGCGAAGGAGCAGGGTCTTTCTCTGAACCCCGTGAAGATCTCCGGCACGTGCGGCAGACTGATGTGCTGCCTGAAATATGAGCAGGAGGCGTATCTTGACCTGCTGCGCACTACGCCGAAGGTGAATGCTGTGGTCTCCACGCCGGACGGCAAGGGCGTTGTCATCGACCAGAACCTGCTCACCGGCAAGCTGACCGTGCGCCTGGACAAGAGCCCGGACGCTGCGCCGGGCGTCTACAAGGTGAAAGACGTGCGCGTGCTGAAGGACGGGCAGATCAAGCTGAACAAGAAGGAAATCGAAGAATTTAAGAAGCTGGAGAACTAAAAATTCCTGTATTTTGGCGGGTTTTTGTTACGTATCTGTAAAAAAGCAATTTTCGCTTGCATTTTCATGGATTTGTGTTAGAATGTAGGTATCAAATACATGGAGGTGTCCCAAAATGGCATATAAAATTACAGACGCTTGCATCGCTTGCGGCGCTTGCGCAGAAGCATGTCCTGTTTCCGCAATCTCCGAGGGTGACGGCAAGTACGAGATCGACGCTGATACCTGCATCGAGTGCGGCGCTTGCGCTGACACTTGCCCGGTTTCCGCTCCGGAGCAGGCATAATCGCTGACATTGCGTAAAAGAGAGGGCTGCCCAAGCGGCAGTCCTTTTTCTTTTGCTGTTTTGGCAATGAGCTTGGGTGTTAAAAGTTTTTGATCGACCTTTTTTCAAAAAGGTCGTGGGGTCTTGGGGCAAAGCCCCGAGTCGTCGTCCGCAGACGACGAAATCTTTTTGCTTACCGAAAAATCAGGAGGATAGGCATAACAGTCCAGTGGACTGTTATGCTGCAAGGGACCCAATTAGGGGGTCCCTTGACAGGCGGTCTTTTGACCGCCTGTTTGAAAGCTCTGCACCTTTAGTTTTCCCCAAGTTCAGATGCCGTTTTGTAGCTATATGTAATGAAAAAGGGCGGCGGGGCCGCCCTTAGGAAAACCCCTTAATAGGGTTTTCCTCGCTCTAACAGTCCACTGGACTGTTAGAGCTCCTTTCCTGATTTTTGGTAGGCAAAAGGTGTTTCGCTTTCTGCGGAAAGCGATTTAGGGCGCTGCCCTAAAAACCCGCAAGCTTTTGAAAAAGCTTGAGCAAAACTTTTGACCACGCTTATCGGGAGATGAATTCAACCGAAAGGAGAAAACCTGTGGAAAATCTGCATTGGGAGCCGCTTGCGCCCGCCTGCCGCGTGCTTGTCAGCCGCGAGCACACGTTTAATACGGACACCATTTTACTGGCGCATTTTGCTGCGCCGAAGCACAAAGAGCGCTGCATTGACCTCGGCACGGGCTGCGGCACCATTCCGCTTTTGTGGCAGGCAAATTACGCGCCCCGGCACATCACGGCGGTAGAGCTCGGCGAGCAGGCGTTTTCGCAGGCTTTGCGCTCCGTTTCGGAAAACGGATATACGGAAAACATTGAGGTCATCCGCGGTGACATCCGGGAGATCAAAACGATCGTTCCGCACCCCACGTTAGACCTTGCGGCGTGCAATCCGCCGTATAAGGCCGTGGGCGCGGGGCTGCGCAACCCGGACGAGCGCATGGAAAATGCGCGGCACGAGTGCACCTGCACGCTGGAGGACGTTGCAAAAGCGGGCAGAGACGTGCTGCGCTATGGCGGCCGGTTTTGCCTTTGTCAGCGCCCGGAGCGCCTTGCGGACGCGATGAATGTTTTCAGGGCATACGGCTTAGAGCCGAAACGGCTGCGGCTTGTGCAGCAAAGAGTGAACACCGCGCCATCTTTGTTTTTGCTGGAAGCGCGGCGCGGCGGCAAACCGGGGCTTTCCGTGCTGCCGACGCTGATTATAGAAGACGAAAACGGCGGGTTTTCCGCCGAAATGCTGGAAATTTACGGGAATTACAAATTCGGTCACAAGGGAGGACGCGCAGATGGAAGAAAATAAACTGCTTCGCGGTGCATTGTATGTGGTGGGCACGCCCATCGGAAATTTGTCGGATTTTTCGCCCCGCGCGGCGGAGACCTTGGCGGCGGTGGATTTCATCGCAGCGGAGGACACGCGCGTCACGATGAAGCTTTTAAACCACTTCGGCATTAAAAAACCGCTTGTAAGCTATTATGAGCACAACAAGGCCGAAAAGGGCGGGCGCATTGTAGACCGCATTTTGGCGGGCGAAACGTGCGCCATCGTCTCCGACGCCGGCATGCCGGCCATCTCCGACCCGGGCGAAGACCTTGTGGCGTTGTGCGCCGAGCACGACGTGCCGGTGCTTGTTGTGCCGGGCCCGAGCGCCGTCATTTCCGCGCTGGCGGTATCGGGACTGCCGACGGGCAGATTTACGTTTGAGGGCTTTTTGAGCGTCAATAAAAAGAGCCGTAAGGACCACTTGGAGTCCGTCAAAAACGAAGTGCGCACCATGGTGTTCTACGAAGCGCCGCATAAGCTGCCGTATACGTTAAGAGATATGGCAGAGGTATTCGGCGACAGACGCATCGCGCTTGTAAGGGAAATTACGAAAATCCACGAGGAGTGCGTGCGCACGACATTATATAAAGCTGCCGAATACTACGAGCAGAACGCCCCAAAGGGCGAATTTGTGCTCGTCATTGAGGGTGCGAAGGCGGAAGAACAGAAAGAAATGACGTTAGAGGATGCCGTAGAAGCCGCAAAAAAAGCGATGGAAAACGGCAGCTCCGCCAGCGACGCCGCTAAGGAGGCCGCAAAGCTCTCCGGATTTAAGAAAGGCGAAATCTATAAAGCGCTGATGAACTGACGAGCCCGCGGTAACGGCGGTTTAAAGTCTTTAGTCAAGTTTTCTTCAGAAAACTTGCGGGTGCGTAGGGCAGAGCCCTACGTCGCTTTCCGCAGAAAGCGAAATCTTTTTGCCTGACAAAAAACTAGGAAAGTAGGATTGAATGTCCGGGGGACGTTCAATCCGTAGGAAACCCAGTTGCATGGGTTTCCTAAAAGGCGGTCACAAACCGCCTTTCAAAAACCGAACAAGCCAAAAGAAAAGCACGCAGACTCGAAAGTTCTGCGTGCTTGAGTTTTTTATCTAAAGGGAACGATCAGGATTTAGAAGCGGATGCAGGGTCGGCATCTGCGGCTTTCGGCGTGTCGTCTCCCTTGTGCCTCCAGTTCAGCCATGCGCAGAACGTGTAGAGAACGGGGAGAACGAGGTCGAGAACATAGGTGCAGATTTCCGGCATATTCGGCGCATCGCCGGTGAAGATTTCATACAAAACATTGAAAAGAATGATGATGCCGGTAGCAAGGCCCAGAAAAAAGCACGGCTTCATGCTGTTCGGGCGGTCTGCTCGGACGTGGCCCATCAGCCCCGCAATGAGCAGCAAAACGGGCACAAGCATCGCGCCCGCAACGGACAGCACCGGCATAGAGGAATTAAAGTAAGCGGAAAGGTCGTATTCCTCCACGTATTTTCGGTCGATGAGGCACAGCAGAAGCGCCACAAGCGACGCTGCACCGTACAAAACGAACAGCACGCTGCAAATTTTAAGCGGAAGTTTCCCTTTTATCTTTATGGCCATGCGGCACGCATCCTTTTTTGGTTCGATTTTCTCGGAAAAAATTTTATAGTTTGATTTTACCTGCAACGCGTGAAAATTGCAACCGTTTTTCATGAACTTTCCGTATCAAAATTAAAGTTTTCCGAAAACAGTTGCTTTCTCCGGTTGAATGTGCTATAAAAGATGTACGAACAACTTGAGACTCGTGATGGAGGTTTACAAAGATGAAAAGCGAACGTATCCCCGTAAAATCCTTTTCCGCCGATAACGGTTTCATCGGCAAAATGCAGAAGCTCGTGCGCGAGGAGGTGCTGCCGTATCAGTATAATATCCTGAACGACGCCATCCCGGGTATCGAAAAGAGCCACGCCATTGAAAATATCCGCCTTGCAGCTGAAAAGCTGAGGGGCAAGGATGTAAAGCCGGACGAATTCTACGGTATGGTGTTCCAAGACAGCGATGTCGCAAAGTGGATCGAAGCGGCAGCCTATGCGCTTGCAGCGGGCGAAGACCCGGAGCTTGAAAAGGCCGTGGACGAGACCATTCAGCTCTACGGCGCTTCCCAGCACGAAGATGGCTATGTCGATTCCTATTTCACCGTGAAGTGTCCCGACAAAATGTGGACGAACATCTGCGATGCACATGAGCTTTACTGTGCAGGCCACATGATGGAGGCTGCCGTGGCGTATTATGAGGTCACCGGCAAGCGCGAGCTGCTCGACATCATGTCGAAGAATGCAGACTGCATTTACGAGCAATTCATGAAGAAAAACACGCGCGCCTACCCGGGCCACCCGGAGGTGGAGCTCGCACTGATGCGTCTGTGGCGCGCCACGGGCAACGAAAAGTATAAGGAGCTTGCAAAGCACTTTGTAGACGTGCGCGGTCAGGCCCCGAATTATTTCGTGGAAGAAAAAAAGAATCGCGGCTGGAACGTTTGGGACGGCACGGAGGAGCTGAATACCGACTACACCCAGAGCACCCTGCCCGTGCGTGAGCAGAAGGACGCCGTGGGCCACGCCGTGCGCGCCGTGTACCTTTACACCGGCATGGCGGACGTCGCAAAGGAAACACAGGACGAGACACTGCTTGCTGCCTGCCGCAATTTGTGGGAGAGCATCACAAAGCGCCGCATGTACGTTACGGGCGGCATCGGCTCCACGTTTATGGGTGAAGCCTTTACGGTCGATTATGACCTGCCGAACGACACCGTGTACGCCGAGACCTGCGCCTCCATCGGTCTGATGTTCTTCGCGAAGAAGATGCTTGAAAACGAGCACCGCGGCGAATATGCCGATGTGATGGAGCGCGCGTTCTACAACACCGTGCTCGCCGGCATGCAGCTTGACGGCAAGCGTTTCTTCTATGTGAACCCGCTTGAGGTCGTACCGGGCATTTCCGGCAAGGCCGTCACGCACCGCGCAGTGCTGCCCACCCGCCCGCAGTGGTATGCCTGCGCATGCTGCCCGCCGAACGTGGCGCGCATGGTGTCTTCCTTTGGCTCCTATGCGTACAGCGAAAATGAAGACACGTTCTTCATTGATCTCTATGCAGGCGGCACGGTGAAGACCGAAAAGGGCATCACGCTCACCTGCGAGACCGATTTCCCGCACGGCGGCACGGCAAAGTATACGATCAAGGGTGAAGCGGAAACGACGGTCGCCATCCGCATTCCGGCATGGAGCGAAAAGAGCATGCTGACCGTAAACGGCGAAGCGGTCGACCTTAACGCTGTGACAAAGGACGGCTATGCTTACATCACCCGCGCATGGAAAGACGGCAATACGCTCACGCTGACCATGGATATGACCCCGCACGTTGTGTACGCCTCCGCAAAGATTGCGGCGGACAGCGGCAAGGTGTGTGTACAGCGCGGCGCGCTCGTCTACTGCGCAGAGGAAGTCGATAACGGCAAGGTGCTGCCGCTGTATGTCAAAGCCGGTGCAGAGCCGAAGGCGCTCGATTTCGAGCCCGAAACGCTCGGCGGCATTGTGCCCGTAGAGATTGCAGGCTGCGCACAGCAAGACATCGACACGCTGTATTCCACAAAGGCTCCGAAATTTGTGGAAAAGACAATCCGCCTTATCCCGTATTACACATGGGCAAACCGCGGCGAAAACCAGATGCGTGTCTGGCTGCCGGTCAAATAAGAAACGCGTTTATATCGTCATAACAGAACAGAGAAAACCCGGTGCAGTCTGGATTCGGCTGCATCGGGTTTTGCTGTTTTGGAATTTTAGTCAATGGGATAAAATCAAGCTCAGTCAACAAACTTCATGCCGTGACCGTCCGTGTAGATTGTGCCCTGCAAAAGGCGCACGCCTTCTATGATGCCCCAAATTTCGGAGACGATGGCAAGCGTGCCGCAGCTGCAAACGGTGATGGCAAGCTGTGCAATGCCAAGGCCCGTTTTGCCGATGTAGAAGTTGTGCACGCCGAACACACCGAATAAAATGGCGAGCACACCGGCTGCAATGCGGCTTTTGGTGCCCTGCGGCGGGTCATACGGCTGTGCGTAGTTCTGCCCATACTGCGGCTGGCCGTTCGGGGCGTAGTAGGTTTGCTGCGGGTTGTTATAATTTGCATTATTGGCGTTCGCCTGGTACTGCTCCGTGTAGCGCGGGGGGCGGTAGTCGCCCGCGCCCTCCTGCGGGGTGGGCTGCTGCGGCTGTGCGGTGTAGGCCGCATAGGTGTACTGCGGCGGCTGATACTGCGGCGGCTGATACTGCGGTGGCTGATACTGCGGCGGCGTTGGCACCTCCGTTTTCGGTGCTTCCGGGGCAGCTTCTTCGGCTTTCGGCATATCGCAGCACGGTTCGTCTTTTGCGGCGGCTTCTGCCTGCTCCGCAAGGCGCTCGGCTTCGGCAAAGCTCTGCTCTACGGGATTCGTTAAGGTCGGCTCCGGCTTTGCGATCTCCGGGGTGGTGTTCCGGGTGTTTTTTTCGTCTGTCATAAAGATCTCCTTTCTCAGTCTTTCAGCTTGATGCCGTTTGCATCCATTTTGATCTTGCCTTCTAAGATCTGCACGCCCTCAACAAGGCTCCAGACCCACACGGCAACGGTGGAAAGACCGCAGGTGAGAGGCGCGCCGAGCGTAGCGACCAAAATCTGGATCAGTCCGCGCTGTGTATTGCCAAGGTAAAAATTGTGCACGCCGAATGTGCCCATCAGCATGCCGAACAGTCCGGCTGCGATACGGCTTTTTTGCGGATAACCGGCGGGCGGATCTATGCCGGAAAGCGGTGCGCCGGTGTAGGGATTGTAATTTTGACCTTGCATATACGGTCTCCTCTCATCTTTGTTTTGTGATTTTATTGTAGCGAAAAATTTCTTTAGATGCAAGCATTTTTGCGCAATGTAAGAATGTCTTAAAATTTATGAAAGAGACGGAAAAATCATGCCGGAAACGGTGCGAAATCTTGAAAAAAAGCGCGGGCTGTTGTATACTGAAACAACATAAACACCGTAAAACAAATCGAAAGCGGAGAGGAGAATTCTGCAATGAGGATTAAAATTTCGGCGGACAGCACATGCGATCTGTCGCCGGAGCTTATCGAAACGTATAATATCGGCATTACGCCGCTGTACATTGAAAAGGGCGGGCAGAATTGTCGCGACGGCATGGACATCACGCCGCAGGAGATTTTCGACTACGTGCGCTCCGGCAAGGGCGTGTGCCGCACTGCTGCCGTGAACGTGGGCGATTACACGGCATTTTTCAAAAAATGCAGGGAAAATTACGACGCGGTGATCCATTTCAATATCAGCAGTGATTTTTCCAGCTGCTACCAGAACGCCTGCACCGCTGCGGCGGAGTTTGAAAACGTGTATGTGGTCGATTCCCGCAATCTTTCCACGGGCATCGCGCTGCTCGTTTTGGATGCCGCAGAGCGTGCGGAAAAGGGCGAGGACCCCAAAGAGATTGCCGCGCTCATGCGCGAAACGGCGAAAAAAGTAGAGGCGAGCTTCGTCATCGATACGCTTTTTTATCTGCAAAAGGGCGGCAGATGCTCTACCTTGGCGGCGCTCGGCGCGAATTTATTGAAGCTAAAGCCGTGCATTGAAGTGAAGGACGGCAAAATGGGCGTGGGCAAAAAGTACCGCGGCAAGATCGACAATTGCATTGCACAGTATGTGCGCGAGCGTTTGCAGGGCAGAGACGATTTGAGACGAAATCGCATTTTCATCACGCACTCGGGCTGTGCGCCGGAGATTGTGGAGAATGTGAAAGCGATCATCAAGGAATGCGGCGGCTTCGACGAGGTGTTGGAGACCTATGCTGGCTGCACGGTCTCGAGTCACTGCGGCCCGAACACGCTGGGCGTTTTGTTTGTGAGAAAGTAACAGCGCTTTCAAGCTTTCTCGAAGAAAACTTGAAGAAAGACTTTATTCGTTAAATTGAGAGGACAGAACAATGGAGAACAAAGAGAAAATTCGCTCGCTTGCGGAAAACGTGTGGGCGTACATTGCGGCGTTTTTGCGGTGGGGCGTTTTAGGCTTGCTTGTCGGCGGGCTTGGCGGCTTCGTCGGCGCGCTGTTTTCAAAATCCGTTGCGTGGGCAACGGCCATGCGCGGCGCTAACCCATGGCTTTTATATTTGCTGCCCGTCGGCGGTTTGGCCATTGTGGGCGTTTATAAACTTTGCCGCGTTTCCGGCGTGGGCACGAACGAGGTGTTCGAGGGTGTACGCAGCAATAAAGGTGTTTCCATTTTGCTTGCGCCGGCCATTTTCCTCGGCACAACGATTACACACCTGCTCGGCGGCTCCGCGGGCCGCGAGGGTGCGGCGCTCCAAATCGGCGGAAGCGTGGCGACGTTCTTCGGCAAGCTGTTCCGTTTAAATGAGGAAGACCGCCACGTTCTCACCATGTGCGGCATGAGCGCCGTGTTCGCGGCGGTATTCGGCACGCCGATGGCGGCATGTGTCTTCGCGATAGAGGTCGTCAGCGTCGGCCGCTTCTGCACTTCGGCGCTGTTCCCGTGCATCGTGTGCTCTGCGTCTGCCTATGCACTGGCGCTGGTTATGGGCGTTGTCCCGGAGCATTTTCTCGTCGAAAATGTCCCGGCATTTGACATTTCCACAATGTGGCGTGTGCTCGTCATCGCCATTTTGTGTGCGGTTGCCAGTATGCTGTTCTGCTGGGCGATGCACAGCGGCGCAAAGCTCTTCAAAAGGCTTTTTAAAAACGAATTTCTCCGCGCGGCGGTCGGCGGTGTTGTGGTGATTTTGCTCACATTGCTTGTCGGTACGCGCGCGTATAACGGCGGCGGTATGGACGTCATCGAGCGCATTTTTGAAGAGGGCGTCGTGCGTCCCGAGGCATTCCTGCTCAAGATGATCTTTACCTCCATCACGATCGGCGCAGGCTTTAAAGGCGGCGAGATCGTGCCCACGCTGTTCATCGGTGCCACGCTCGGCGGTACGCTGGCGCTGCTTGTCGGTCTGAGTCCCGCGTTCGGCGCGGCCATCGGCATAGCGGCGCTGTTCTGCGGTGTGACGAACTGTCCCATTGCGACAATTCTGCTCAGCGTAGAGCTCTTCGGCGGCGAAAGCGCACTGTTCTGCATGATCGCGGCGCTTGTAAGCTTCCTGTTTTCGGGCTATTTCAGCCTTTATTCCGGACAGCAGCTTATTTATTCGAAATTGAGCGAGAAAGAGATCAACGTGCACGGACACTAAGCCGAGAACACAGGCAAAATCTTGACAAAACGCACTTGGCGTGGTAGAGTAAGTACGCGGAAAACGCAAAAAATAATAAACGGGGTGCTCGTATACGGGCTGAGAGGAGGGTGTGACCCTCGACCCGAATAACCTGATTTGGATAATGCCAACGTAGGGAACGGAAATATCCGGGTATGTGTCATTATCACATGCCCTATTCTTTTGTTCCGAAACACGCATTAGGAAAGGAACAGAAAATGGAATACACAACGCAGATGGATGCCGCCCGCAAGGGCATTTTTACGCCGGAAATGGCGAAAGTCGCCGAAAAAGAGCATTTGGAGCCGAAAAAACTCATGGCGCTCATGGCGGAGGGCAAGGTCATCATCCCGTGCAATAAGGTGCATACATGCATAGAGCCGAACGGTCTCGGCTCCATGCTGAAGACGAAGATCAACGTCAATCTCGGCACGTCCCGCGACCTCACCGACCTTAACATGGAGCTTGAAAAAGTAAATCATGCGGTCGAAATGGGTGCGGAGGCCATTATGGACCTCAGCTCCTTCGGCGATACGCAGAAGTTCCGCCGCAAGCTGACGCACGAGTGTCCGGCGATGATCGGCACCGTGCCGATCTATGACGCAGTCGTTTACTACCACAAGGCGCTCGGCAAAATCACTGCGCGCGAGTGGATTGACATTGTGCGCATGCATGCGGAGGACGGCGTAGACTTCATGACCATTCACTGCGGCATCAATAAAGAGACGGCGAAGAAGTTTAAACGCAACCGCCGTTTGATGAACATCGTTTCCCGCGGCGGCTCCATCATTTTTGCATGGATGGAAATGACCGGCGAGGAGAACCCGTTCTTCCAGTATTTTGACGAAATTCTCGACATTTGCCGTGAATATGACGTGACGCTCAGCCTCGGCGATGCATGCCGCCCCGGCTGCCTGCAGGACGCGACCGACGCTTCGCAGATTGAAGAGCTCATCACGCTCGGCGAGCTGACCAAGCGCGCGTGGGAAAAAGACGTGCAGATCATGATCGAGGGTCCCGGCCATATGCCGCTCAATCAGATTGCGGCGAACATGGAGATTCAGAAAACGCTGTGCCACGGCGCACCGTTCTATGTGCTCGGCCCGATCGTCACGGACATCGCCCCGGGCTATGACCATATCACCTCCGCCATCGGCGGCACGGTGGCAGCCATGAACGGCGCATCGTTCCTGTGTTACGTCACGCCCGCAGAGCACCTGCGCCTGCCGGACGTGGACGACGTGAAGGAGGGCATCATCGCGGCACGCATTGCAGCGCATGCGGCTGACATCGCAAAGGGCGTTCCGCACGCGATGGATTGGGACAACGAAATGGCAGTTGCCAGAAAGAAGCTTGACTGGAACGCGATGTTTGACCTCGCAATCGACCCCGAAAAGGCGCGCCGCTACCGCGAATCCTCCCGCCCGGAGAAGGAAGACACGTGCAGCATGTGCGGCAACTTCTGCGCGGTGAAGAACATGAACCGCATCTTAGACGGCGAGATCGTCTCCATCTTCGATGAATAATTTGAGATCATAAGACTCCTATGTGATTTGAATAGAGAACGGCACAGCCTTGGACTTCCTCCCGGGCTGTGCCGTTCTCGTTTATATGGGAATAGCCACCCCGGTTTTGCTGGGGTGGCTATCAGGCTTTACGGATTCGTCAAAATCTGTGCCAAGTCCGAATCCTTGCCTAAGATAATGGTCTTCTCGTCGCCGTTTAAGGTGCTCTTTAAGGCTTCAAGCGCCTGTGTGAATTTGTAGAACTCCTGCTTATCCTCGGTATTGTACGCTTTGCCGAGCAGTCGCATGTATTCGGCTTCGCCCTCGGCCTGCAATTTTGCGGCTTCGGCCTCCGCGTTCGAGACAATGATGTTCACCTGCTTATCGACATCATTGCGGATGAGCGATGCTTCGTAGTTGCCGTCTGCGGTGTATTTTTCCGCAATCTGCTGGCGTTCGGAGATCATGCGGGCATAAACGGCGCTTTCGTTTGCCTCCGGCAGGTCAAAGCGCTTGATTTTCACGTCCTCGACCTTGATGCCGTAGTTTGCGGCAAGCGTATCGACGCCTATGGTAATGCCCTCGTAAATGTCGTTTCGCGCTGCGCCGTCGTCCATATTGATGATGTTTGACTGCGAAAGCGTGCCCATTACGGTTTTGAGGGCGTTGTAGGTCAGCGCGTTTAAGCGTTCCTCAGCAACGCTCGTGTTGCCGAGCGATTGGTAAAATTTCAGCGGGTCGGAGACGCTCCACAGCACGTAGCAGTCCACGGTCATGTTCTGCTTGTCGGCGGTCAGCACTTCGCTTGGCGGAATATCATACAGCATGGTGGCTTTCGGGAAGGACTTCACGCTGTCCAAAAACGGCACTTTAAAGTGCAGGCCCGGCTCATCGGTCGTCGAGATGATTTTAGAGAGCCGCACGGTGCAGCCGTATTCGTTTTCCTCCACGGTGTACACGGAATTAAAGAGGCACACAGCCGCCAGTATAAGCACGGCCAAGAGGATCACGGTTTTCTTTTTCATCGGTTATTCTTCTCCTTTTTCGGGGGCGGTCGTAGTCACATCGCCCTGTGTGAAGCTTTCAAGCGGCAGCACCTTCTGCACGCCGTTTTCGCCGGAGGTATCGATATACACCTTCACGTCCGGCAGGGCTTCGGAAATGGCTTCATAGTACATTCTGGAGCGCGTGATGCCCGGGTTCTGGCTGTACTCCTTGTACATGGCCTCGAACATCGCGACCTGCTCCGTCGCTTCGTTGATGCGCTTCTGCTTCAAATATTCGGCGTTACGCAGCAGCTCGTCGGCTTTGGCTTCCGCCTGCGGGAGCTGTGCGTTCTGGTAGGCGCGCGCCTCATTGCGCACGGTCTCTGCCTGCTGCTTTGCGGTTTCCACGGCCTTAAACGCTTCCGTGACCTCATCGGTCGGTGGGTCGGAGTCCTGAATTTTTACGTCTACAAGCGTCAAACCGATGTCGTATTCCTGCAAAATTTCGGATACAAGCTCTTTGACACGCATCTGGATGGATTCCTTGCCGGTCGTCAAAACGGCGTCCACGGCTTCGGAGCCGACCACGTTGCGCACCTGACTTTGCAGCAGGTTGCGCAGAATCGTTTCCGGGTCATACGAGCCGTAGAGGTACTTTTCAGGGTCGCTGACCTTGTACTCCACGAAGAACTCCACGTCGACGATGTTGTAGTCGCCGGTGATCATTTTCGTTTCGCTTTCGATGATGTCGAAGTTGTCGGCGGAGCCTACGCTGCGGTAGCCGAGCTCGATCTTCTGGTAGACGTTCACGTTGACCTTTTCCACTTTCTGAATGCCGAACGGCAGCTTAAAGTGGAAGCCGGCATCCGTGATGTCTGTCACCTTGCCGAACGTGGTCACAACGGCCTGTTCCTTGTCGTTCACGGTGTACCAAGAGCTTGCCACAACGGCGAGCAGTACGAGGACGATCACGACGATGAGCACGATTTTCGGCAGCTTCTTTAAAAAGTCTCCGCTCGGCTTTTTTGGCGTTGGGATGGGAATCTCGGTGCCCTTGAATTCCTCAAACATAAATTTCTCCTTTTTCAAAATCTGTGCTCACTTAGAGCGCGTTCATCATGCTCTGCGCTTTGGTTTGCAGCTGCGCGGCGCGCCACGCGGTGATCATAATGCGCAAAGCCTGTTCAATCCGTTCCTTCGCGCCGGGGATCGACTCTTTGTAGTCCTTAAGGCCGTCCGCAATCAAACGGTTCATTTCGCTTTCCGAGGTCAAGCCGTGCTTCTGCACGCTGCCCGCCACCAGCACGAACGCGCCGTACAGCTCCGTATCGTCGATGGTGTCGTCGCCCTCATCGTCCAGCGCACCGTTGATGTAGCTTAAAAGCTTGCAGATCTGCTCGATGGAAAGCGTGCTTTTCAACGCGTTGATCATTAAGATGCGGCTCAACTGGCGGCGCGTGTACTTGCGCTGCTTCGGCGGCGCCAAAAAGCCGCGCCGCACCCAGTTTTGAATGATGTACGGCTCCAGCCCCGTGACTTGCGTCACCTGCGAAAGCACCAGCCCGCCGGCTAAAAACAGGGAAGAAAAAACTTCCTCCGCCGCCTGCGGCCGGTCTGCGTCAACGGAAAGCACCGTTCCGGGAAGTGTCCACTCCACTTTGTTCATCTCCTTCTATGTGATGATGAGAGTATACAACATAATCGTATGACTGTCAATAGAGATTTAAAGATTTTTTCATAAAATCGTAAAATCCTTTGCACATGGGCAAATTTGTCATTTTTGCCCGTCCGCCGCGGACAGAAACGGGCATTGACAAGGCTACTAAAACCCGATATACTGGGGAAAAGAGCAAAAATGGGGTGGAGAAATGGTACAATGCTATGAATGCGGCACTGTGTACCCGGAAACAATGCGCTGCTGCCCAAACTGCGGCAGTGAAGCGAAAATACAGCTTGCGCCGAACTCGGAGTTTGAAGAACCGAAAAATCCGTATGTGCAGCCCTACCGGCCGTATGGGATGCCGATGAATAACCGCATGAACGGCTACGCGGTCGCGGGCTTTGTGCTTTCGTGCGTCGCGCTTGTGCTGATGTGTGTATTCCCGCCGCTGTCAATCCTCGGCATTGTGTTCTCTACATTGGGGCTTTCACAGATTAAGAAGAGCTTTCAGCGGGGCAAAGGCCTCGCCGTCGCCGGGCTTACCATCGGCATGATAACGACCGTGTTCAGCATCTTTTTGTACGCCATGGTATTTATTGAGTCGTTGTGGTAAGAAGATTCTGCCGACGGGCGAACGAATAAAGTCTTTAGTCAAGTTTTCTTCAGAAAACTTGCGGAATCCAAGGGCAGAGCCCTTGGTCGAGCTCCGCAGAGCTCGAAATACCTTTTGCCTAACCAAAGACTAGGAAAGTAAATTTGAACGTCCGGGGGACGTTCAAATTGTAGGAAACCCAGTCGTATGGGTTTCCTGAACGACTTGCGTGGCAAGTCGTTAGAAAAGTGCAGAGGCATAGCAAAAACAAAAAGGCGGAAGCAGACCGAAAAAGCCTGCTTCCGCCTTACTTATTCTCTTTAAAAAGTGCCGTAAAATGCAAAACGACTGCCCGAAAGCAGTCGTCTAATGCATTGCGATGTTGGGAAAATTACGCGCCAGCGTTCAGCTTCTTATCGAGAGCGGACTTCTTTCTGGCAGCCGTATTCTTGTGCAGAATACCCTTTGCAGCAGCCTGGTCGATTCTCTTAACAGCGACCTTGACAGCCTCAGCCTTGTCAGCAGCATTGGACTCGATAGCAACGTTAGCCTTCTTGATCTCTGTCTTGAGCTGAGAGTTGATCATCTTGTTCTGCAGGGTCTTTGCGGCAGCGACCTTAACGCGCTTCTTAGCGGATTTGATGTTGGGCACAGTAGACACCTCCTCGATCGTAGGATTATAGTACGGCGAAACCGCCTGAACCGTATTGGTGGGCATAGATTCGCCTTGAACTCCAATAACGCAGACATAATCATACCACATAGCCCCCGAAAATGCAAGAGCTTTTTTGCCTTTTTTCGTAAAACGGCAGATAAAAAGCGCGGTTTACCGTTAGAAGGGCCGTAAAGTACTTCCGTATGATAAAAATCTGTTTTAAATGCAATGCAAAAAGTCCCGTAAGCCGAGATTTTCTTATAGACATTTTTTTAACGATATCGTATAATAAAAGCGAAAAACGCAGGAAAGCGGCGCAGACGGCAGCCGTTTTATAAAAAGGCGGCAGAGCCGCAAATTTACGGAGGAGGCGCTTATTTTGTCCAAGTTTTTTACAAGCCGAAAGATTTTTGACAATGTTACGCAGATCGGCGGTCTGGGCGGCGAGCTTTGCTATTTGATTGAAGGCAGTGAAAAAGCGCTGCTTATCGATGGTCTTACAGGCGTAGGCAGTTTGAAAGCGTTTGTACGCGAATGTACCGATTTGCCCGTTACGCTTGTGCTGACGCACGGACATGTGGATCACGCCGGCGCATCGTTTGAGTACGGGGAATGCTATGTGAACCCGGCGGACGTTGCGCTTTTGTACGAGCACGGCGACATCGACAAGCGCTACGGATTTGTGATGGGCAGCGGCAAGCCGGAGGGGGCGTTTGTACCCAAAAAGGAAGACGTTGTGCCGCCGTGCGCAGTGAAGACGCTGCCTGTTCAAGACGGCGACGTGTTCGACCTCGGCGGCGTGCAGATTGAGGCCATTGCCGTGCCGGGTCATACCGTGGGAACCATGGTCTATCTGGACCGTGCCCGCCGCGTTCTGTATTCCGGCGACGCCTGCAATGCGAACACACTGCTCGGTTTGCCGTGCTCCACAACGGTCGAGACGTATGCGAAAAGCCTCGACCACCTTGCGACATATCTTAAGGGCATCGACAAGTTTTACGGCGGTCACGGTCTGCAGGCTGTTCCGGCGTACATCGTAGACGAAGCGCTGATACTGTGCGAGGAGATTTTAAGCGATGACGACGACCGGTTCGAAACGGAGTTCCTCGGGCGCAAATTTCTCTATGCCCGCAAGTTTGACGGCATGTTCCACCGCGAGGACGGCGGCATCGCGAACATTGCCTACGTCATGGAAAAGGTCTACAATAAATAAAAAGCGCCACAAAGACATGCGCGTTTTGCCATACAACTGCGGTGTCCGTGCATGTTGTTCACTTTTTCGCACGGGCTTGACACAGCTTTGACAAAATCCCCAAAAGCCCGCAGAATGCGCCCAAAACGCCGAAAATTACTTGATTTATTCCCCTGAATATACTATAATCAAAGCGATAATCCAAAATTCTGCAACTATACTGAAAAAAGGATGGTTTGAACTATGAATAAAATTACCATTATCGGCAGCGGCAGCGTCGGCTCCACGATCGCTTACACCCTCACCGTGCAGGGCATTGCTTCCGAGATTGTCATGATCGATATCAACGAGGAAAAGGCAAAGGGCGAGGCTCTGGACATCCGTCAGGGCGTTCCGTTCTGCACGCCATGTTCCGTTTACGCGGGCAGCTATGAAGATGCAAAGGATTCCGACATCGTTATCATCACGTCCGGCATTGCCCGTAAGCCCGGCCAGACCAGACTGGACCTCGCACAGACGAACGTCAACATCATCAAGAGCATCACGCCGAACATCACGAAGTACGCACCGGATGCAATCTATCTGTTCGTCAGCAACCCGGTTGATATCCTCACCTATACGTTCTGCAAGTGCTCCGGCATTCCGGAGTCCCGCATCATCGGTTCCGGTACCATCCTCGATACCGCCCGTCTGCGTGCACGTCTCTCCGAGTACTACCAGATTAACCAGCAGAACGTACACGCTTACGTTCTGGGCGAGCATGGCGACAGCTCCTTCGTGCCGTGGTCCGTTGCGAACATCTCCAACATTCCGGCAAACGCATACCAGAAGGCTATGGAAAACACCGACGGCATGTTGATTCCGCCGCTCAACTATGCGGACGTTGAGGATTACATGCGCAAGTCCGGCGGCAACGTCATCAAGCGCAAGGGCGCAACGTTCTATGCGGTTTCCATTTCCGTCTGCCATATCGTAAAGTGCATCCTCTCCGGCATCGATACCAACATGACGGTTTCTACTATGCTAAACGGCGAATACGGTATCAGCGATGTCTGCCTGAGCCTGCTCACCACCGTCGGCCACAAGGGTGTTGTGAATAAGCTCAACCTGCCGCTGACCGAGAGCGAGCATGCCGCGCTTGTACATAGCTCTGAGTGCCTCAAGGAGATCATCAAGAAGGTTCAGATCTAAGTTAAGTTTATCCGCAAACAAAGCCCCGGAGCGCTTGCCCCGGGGCTTTTCAGTGAAGACGAAAGGAATATCATGGAAGAAGCATATAAAAAGGTTTCGTTTCAGGAAGCGAAGCACATCATCGATACCGAGCCGAACTGCGTGATCTTGGACGTGCGCGACGAGGACGAATACATTACGGGTCACGCCGAAAATGCAATTCTTTTCCCGGTAGATACCATTGACGAGGATACTGCCGAAGAAAAGATCCCCACGCTCGATACACCGATCCTTGTCTACTGCAAGAGCGGCCGCCGCAGCTTTATGGCGGCGATGAAGCTGGAATCCTACGGCTATACACATATTTACGACATCGGCAGCCTTGTCGATTGGCCTTATGGCTTAGAATATTGATGGGAAGCGGACTTTCCACAGAAAAGTAAAAATCGGTTGAAAATGTGCCTGTGTGCGGCTTAGTCTGCGTGCAGGCACACTTCGTTTTTCAGCGGTTTTCCGGCAAAGAAATCATCGAGGTTCTGCACGGTCACTTCTGCAATGTTATAAAGCGCTTCTTCGGTCAAAAACGCCTGGTGCGCCGTTAAAATGACGTTCGGGCGCGAAATGAGCAGCGCCAGAGTGTCATCGCGCACGGCGGTGTCGGAGTGGTCCTCATAGAAAAACTTCGCTTCCTCCTCGTAAACGTCCAGCCCCGCGCCGCGCAAGGTGCCGTTGTTTAAGGCGTCCAAAAGCGCTTCGCTGTCGATGAGCGCCCCGCGCGAGGTGTTGAGTAAAAACACGCCCTTCTTCATCTTTTCAAACGCTTCGCGGTCGAGCATGTGGTAGGACTCTTCACTCAGTGGGCAGTGCAGGGAGATGACGTCGCTTTCGCGCAGGAGCGTGTCGAGCGAAACGTAGTCAAATTCCGGCGCAGGGTACTTGTCATAGGCCAAAACGCGCATGCCAAAGCCTCGGCAGATCTCCGCAAATGCGCGGCCGATGCGCCCCGTGCCGATGATGCCGACGGTCTTCTTGTAGAGGTCAATGCCGGTCAGGCCCACAATGCTGAAATTAAAATCGCGCGTGCGGATGTAGGCGCGGTGGAGTCTTCGATTTAACGTCAATAGAAGCCCCATGGTGTGCTCCGCAATGGCGTGCGGGGAATAGGCCGGCACGCGCACCACGCGCAGCTTGCCTTTTGCCTCCTGTATATCCACATTGCTGAAGCCCGCGCAGCGCAGCGCCAAAAGCTGCACGCCGCAGCGGTGCATGCGGTCAATAGCAGCGGCGTCCACACGGTCGTTCACAAAGGCGCACACGGCGTCAAAGCCGTCCGTCAGCGTCGCTGTGTGGCGGTTCAGTTTTTCCTCAAAGTAAGCGATCTCATAGTGCTTTGCCAGAATGTCAAACCATGTGCGGTCATACGGTTTTGTATCAAAAAATGCGATTTTCTTCATGCTGCGCTCTCCTTTTGTTTTAACGTTGCATGGTTATTCTGCACGTCATAATTTGCGTTATTCCGCACAGAATAAGCCAAAGAATACGTATAAAACGAAAGGTGAGGGTTTTCGCATGGAATATATAAGAGCGTTTGTGGTCGGCGGGGCAATCTGTGTCCTCGGCCAGCTTTTGATCGACCTGACAAAGCTTACCCCGGCAAGGATCATGGTCGCGTACGTCACGGGCGGCGTGATCTTGGGCGCGCTCGGATGGTACGCGCCGCTCGTGAATTTCGCGGGCTGCGGCGCTACCGTGCCGCTGAGCGGCTTCGGGTATCTTTTAAGCGAGGGCGTAAAGGCCGCCGTAAAAGAAAAGGGCCTGCTTGGCGCGTTTACGGGCGGTATTACCGCCGGCGCCGCCGGCATCGCCGCAGCCGTCTTCTTCGGCTGCCTGATGGCCGCCATCACAAAGCCGAAGGAAAAGTCATAAAGAACTGACGGCGGTTAGAAGTCTATTTCGATTGTGTTCATAGGTACAGCGGATTTATCCCACATCAAGCCCAAGCTTTTTCAAACGCTTGCGTATTGCAGACACATTGCGTTTTAGTGCTGCGGCGATCTCGCTCAGCGGTATGGCTCTTTGGTAAAGATCGGTTAGGCGGTCATCCTGCTCTTTTGTCCATGGCATTCCCTGCATTTCCCATTGGGTATTCGTCATGGCAAGGATCGCATCCAGATTATCCAGAATTAAATGTTGGGCCGCGGTGCTATAAACGACTACTTGATATGGGCCGTTGCTGCTGATTCGGTCTTCCACGGAAATACCGTTTTCTCTGCCAAGCGTTGTTGGCCGTCTGGTGTGTTTTCCTTCCTGTATGGTGACCTCTTCTAACATTCCAATCTCTGTAAACCATGAGACGATGTCCAAGTATGTGAACTTTTTCATGTTCTCACAGTCGGCCAGATCATTTATGCGCCTTGCGATCTCGCTTGCAGTAAGAGGCTTCTCATCATAGTCAAATTGCTGCCTCTTTTCAAATGAGATCTCAAGAGGCAGTTTTCTTGACTTTTTGTCTGTCACTATGGGATGTGTACCACCGTTTTCGATCACCTGACGCAGTATATCGGACACAAAGAAAAAGCATCTTGATAAACGAACGTTGTTGATAATATCTTCATCCGGCGCCATGCTGTCATCAATAGGGTTTATTCCGTTTGCCAATTTGTCAATGTACATTTTTGCTCGTTCAATTTTTTCAAGCTCGGTCATACTATCCTCCTCAGAACTACCACAAAGCACACGGCGATACAAAAAATGCTCTGCCATTTGGCAGAGCATTCTCTACGTATTTACACTGCCGGGGTTTATTACAACACGGACAACGTTGTTTTAATCATATCATATCCAGCGGGGAAAAACAAGAAAAATGATCGAGCATAAAAGGTGTTACGGTATCCCTGAAAATCCTTCAATCGGCCGTGCTCATCCCTTTTTCACCCTCTCCGCCCACTCGGTTTCTCTAAAACCAACAAGGACAAAGTTGTCATCAATAAGGAGCGGGCGCTTGACGAGCATGCCGTCGGTGGAGAGAAGCGTTAACATCTCGTTTTCGCTCATTTCGGGCAGTTTTTCCTTTAAATTCATCGATTTATAGAGCAGGCCGCTGGTGTTGAAAAACTTCTTTAACGGCAGGCCGCTGCGCGCATGCCACGCGGCAAGCTCGTCATATGTCGGGTTGTCTGTTTTAATATCTCGAATGTCATACGCAATGTGATTTTCGTCCAACCACTTTCGCGCTTTTTGACAAGTAGTACACTTTGGATAACAAATAAATGTCATACTTTTCACGCTCCTGATAAATTTAGTCAAGATGATTTTGTCCGGTTTATAGAAGTTTTATTTCGCCTTAAACACACGATTTAAGACATAAATGCTCAAAATAATCACGGCGATGACAAGGAACACGCCTGTCATGCCTTTTGCCATATACTGCAAGCTGTCTAAAAATGCGGGAATGTTAAACATACGCTATCCTCCTCAATGGATCATGTTTAAAATGATGCCGCCTGCAATGACAGACGCGATCTGGCCGGAGACATTTGCACCCACGGCGTGCATCAAAAGGAAGTTCTGCGGGTCCTCCTGTTGTCCCATTTTCTGGATGATGCGTGCGGACATCGGGAACGCCGATATGCCCGCCGCGCCGATCATGGGGTTGACTTTATTCTTGACAAACAGGTTCATGAGCTTTGCAAACAGTACGCCGCCGACGGTGTCAAACACGAATGCAACAAGACCTAATCCTAAAATAATCAAGGTGTCCACGCGCAAAAATTCCGCCGCTGTCATATGCGCCGTGATCGTGATGCCGAGGATCAGGGTGATCAAGTTGGACAACACGTTCTGCGCGGCGTCCGAAAGGCTGTTTAGCACGCCGCACTCGCGCAGCAGGTTGCCGAACATCAAAAAGCCGATGAGCGCCGCCGAGCGGTTCGACACAATGCCGACGACCGCCGTGATGAGGATTGGGAACAAAATCTTCGTCGTTTTCGAGACAGAGCCGGGCGTGTACGCCATGCGGATGCGCCGCTCCTTTTGTGTTGTGAGCAAGCGAATGACCGGAGGCTGCACAATGGGCACAAGCGCCATGTACGAATACGCCGCCACGGTGATGGCGCCGATATACTGCGAATTCAGGATGTTTGCGACAAAGATGGAGGTTGGGCCGTCCGCTGCACCGATGATCGCGATGGAGGCTGCATCGTGCAGGTCAAAGTTAAACAGCCGCGCCATGCTCAGCGTGAAGAATATGCCGAACTGCGCCGCCGCACCGAACAAAAAGAGCTTCGGGTTCGAGAGCAGCGGCTCAAAGTCGATCATCGCGCCGATGCC
This sequence comes from uncultured Eubacteriales bacterium, assembly GCA_934643185.1. Classification (GTDB taxonomy): domain Bacteria; phylum Bacillota; class Clostridia; order Oscillospirales; family Acutalibacteraceae; genus Hominenteromicrobium. Next base: position 20,603 of record CAKUBN010000004.1, on the reverse strand, counting down.
GATGAAGAGGAGCAGCGGGAAAAGCTCGTTTGCAATGCCGCTGTCAAATAATAACGTCAGCACGCCCACCTCTTCGCCCTGCGTCACCGCGCCGGAAAGCGGCAGGTTGACAAGGATCGTGCCGAAGCCGATGGGCAAAAGCAGGGCGGGTTCCATTTTTTTCGCGATGGCAAGGTAAATGAGCACGCCGCCGATGCACCACATCACCGCGTGCTGCCATGTCACATTGCCCACGTTCGCGAAAAGCTCGCTTAAAAAGTTCATGTTCATACCTTCCTCTCGGATATTTTTGCCGCCCCTGCAAAATCTTTGTCTCCGAAAGAAAATAAAAAACGAGACTTCTATCCTGCCGCGGCATGATAAAAGTCTCGCAGATTACAACGTATACGGACGGGGGAACCGTCGTGCTGACGCATACATTACAGGTATTCCTGTTTGCTACTCCCTTTTATACCCACATTTTACGGGAGCGCGGCGCATTTGTCAAGCGAAAATTTACGGCAGGCGGTAGCCTGCTGCAAGATACAGTGCGTACCAGTCCTCGCGCGTGAGCGTAATGTCAAGCGCTTCGGCACAGTCGCGCAGACGCTGCGGATTGATGGTGCCTGTTATTGCCTGCATTTTTGCCGGGTGACGCAAAATCCACGCAAGCGCAATGGCGGTGTTTGTCACGTTGTACTTTTCCGCCAGTTCGTCTAATTTTTCGTTTAACTTCGGGTACTTTTCGCTGCCGATGAAAACGCCCTCGAAGAAGCCGTACTGGAACGGCGACCACGTCTGAATGGTGATGTCATGCAGGCGGCAGTAGTTTAAAACGCCGTTATCGAGCACCGGGTTCAAGCCGTCGCAGATATTTGTATTCATCGGCTGTGCGATCATCGTGGCGTTTGTCAGGCTCATTTGCAGCTGATTCGCGCAGATCGGCTGCTTTAAAGCGCTCTGCAAAAGCTCCATCGTGTACGGGTCTTCGTTCGAAACACCGAAGTGGCGCACCTTGCCGCTCTTTTCGAGTTCGTCAAACGCCGCTGCAACTTCTTCCGGCTCCATCAAAGCGTCCGGGCGGTGCAGAAGCAGCACATCAAGGTAGTCCGTGCCAAGGCGCTTTAAGCTGCCGTCTACGGCCTCCAAAATGTGTTCCTTTGAAAAATCATACATTTTGCCGGGCACAATGGCGCATTTGGACTGAATGATGAGGTCCTCGCGGCGGATGCCCGCGTCCTTGATCATTTCACCGAAAATGCGCTCGCACTCACCGCCGCCGTAAATATCGGCGTGGTCGAAAAAGTTGAGCCCAAGCTCCAATGCAGTGTGCAGAAATGTATCTGCCTGCTTGCGCTCTGCGCCCGAAAGACGCATGCAGCCGAGAGCAATGGGCGGCACCATAAGCCCACTTTTGCCAAGTTTGATTTTTTCCATACAACAAGCCTCCCAAATGAAGTCTATTTGGCTTCATTATAGAAAAACTTACGCGCGTTTGCAAGTGTTTTTCTTGCTTTTTCCGCGTGCACGGACTACAATGAGAAAAAGACTTTGGAGGGGTTACCATGCGTTTTGGTGTGTGTATGCCGGTCGAGCAGGCGGAATTTATCGCAAAGCTCGGGTTTGATTATCTGGAAGTCAGCGTTGCGGCGCTTGCGGAGATGACGGAGGAGCAGTTCCACGATTTTCTGCAAAAAAATAAAGCCGCGCCCATCCACGCGGAAGCGGCAAACTGTATGTTCCCGGGCAGCATGCGGCTGACGGGCGACAATGTCGATTTTGACGCAATTAGGGCCTATGCCGACCATGCCATAGGGCGTTTGGCGCAGGCCGGTGTGAAGATTGCAGTGTTTGGCAGCGGCGGCAGCCGCCGTGTGCCGGAAGATTTTCCGCGCGAAAAAGCATGGGAGCAATTAAAAACCGTCGCGAAAATTTTGGGCGATGCCGGCGAAAAGTACGGCGTGACGATTGCGTTGGAGCCGCTCCGGCACGAAGAGACCAACATTTTCACCACGCAGCCGGAAGCCTTGAAGTTTGTCAAAGAGGTCAACCACCCGCACTTTAAGCTGCTGTGCGACTACTATCACCTCATAAGCGAAAACGGCACGCCGGAAATGGTAGAGCGGTGCGGCGATATCCTTGTGCACACGCATATCGCAAACCCCGTCGGCCGCGTACCCATGACACCGCAGGATACCGCGGATTACAAAGCATTTTTCCATGCGCTGCACTTTATCGGCTACAACGCCCGCATGAGCCTCGAGTGCCCCGTAAAGAACCCCGAAACCCAGTTGCCCGTTGTGCTTGAGGTTTTGCATAGGTGTGACAATGAATAATGATTCGTTTTTGAATGTGCGTGCGTAAAAAACAAGCGCCGCGGAGAAATGAAACTCCGCGGCGCTTATTTTTACATCAGTTTGGTCGTTACTGGATGGAACCTTCAAGATACGCTTCCAGCTCGGCATTTTCTTTCTTTTCCTTGAAATAGTTCAGCACGGCAAAAGCGGCGGTAACAACGGCAACGGCAGCGGTGATGCAGCCGATAATGGTGAGCACCTTGTTCAAACACTTCATGATAAACCATCCTTTCCGGTTCGCCAACATTCTGAAAGAGACCGTACACTGTCTCACTTTGGGCGATTTTGATTACCTTTATCATACCCAAGTTTCGGTGAAAAGTCAAACGTTTTTGTGCCCTGTCATACAAAGTTTACACATGGCGTGAGCTGCTGCGCGAAATCCTATGAAAAATTCTTCTTTTTGCAAACATTTTGCCCATATGCAAGCGGTTTCTGCGCCGGATTTGTTGACAATCCGTTTAAAAAAACTTACAATATTATTTTAGAGTATTTCGGTAGAAATCACCCCAAATGCGGCATAGGAGGCCGCATACCTTACCTGTATCATTTTTTAAAGGGGAGAACGCACGGCATTGCCGCGCAAGAAATTATGGAAGAAAAGAATATGAAAAAGGCCACCATACGGGATGTGGCAAAAGCCGCCGGGGTCTCGCAGTCCACGGTGTCCCGTGTGCTCAACAACAACGGCTACGTGGGCGAAGACGCCCGCCGCCGCGTGGAAGAAGCCATGGAAACGCTGCACTATTCGCCGAGCGCCATTGCGGTCAGCCTCTCAACGAGCCGTTCGCGCATCATCGGCGTGATCGTGCCGCAGATCTTCGCGCCGTTTTTCAGCCAGCTGTATTACATTGCAGACCGCGTGGCGGAAAAGTACGGCTACCGTTTGCTGCTGTGCAATTCCGATGAAAGCTTGAAGCGCGAAAAAGAGCTCATCGACGATCTGCTTTCCTACAAGATCGCCGCGCTGTTCATCGTGCCGGTGGACGGCGACGAGGGCAACAACAGGGAATACCTCGACCACATTCGCAGCACAGGCACGCCCGTTGTGTGCGTAGACCGTGAGATTGAAGGAATCCACTGCGACGGCGTGTATATCGATAACTATACCGCTTGTTATGAGGTTACAAAAGACGTGCTTGCGCGCGGCTACCGCAACATTGCGTATATGGCAGACCCGCCCATATACAGACCGGGTTGCGACCGTCTGCGCGGCTTCCGGGACGCCTGCAAGGAGTTCGGCGTTACGGTGCCGCAGGAAAATATTTTTCTTGCGCCGATTGAAGATACGAAACCGCTGAATGCGTTTTTGCACGACATAGCCCGTCGGGATGTCCCGCCGAAGGCGATCATCAACTTTGTGCGCGGCTGGGATTATACCATGCTGCAGGCGCTGCATTCTGCAGGACTGCGCGTGCCGGAGGACGTGTACCTGACCGGCCTTGACGATGACAACACGCTGCCGAACTTCGGCTACTCCATGCAGTATTTACCGTCTACGATCGATTTTTCCGAGGCAGCCGCTAAGCTCTTGATTGAGCGCGTGGAAGCGGGGAATGCGCTGCCGGAACCGGAGCGCCGCATCTTCACCACGCACATGAAGCCTGTATTTGAAAGAAAAGTCACGCTGCCAAAGCCCGATGCAGCGCCGACTGAAACCGATGAGAAAGAGAAGTAAAGTACATAAAAGCAAAATGAAATTTATCAAACCGAATTTTTACGACGCGTTTCACTGCACGGCCGCCGCATGTTCCGATACCTGCTGCGCCGGCTGGGAAATCGACGTTGATCCCGATACCGTTGAATATTACGAAAATTTAGAAGGAGAGCTCGGCGAACGCCTGCGCGAAGAGCTGTGCGACCTGCCGGACGGCACGGTGTGCTTCCGCCTCGGCGAAAACGAGCGCTGCCCGTTCCTCGATGACGACAACCTCTGCGAGCTTATCTTAAAGCTTGGCGATGATGCTTTGTGCGAGATTTGCCGTGAACACCCACGCTTTTATGAGGAGCTCGGCGGCCGCGTGGAAATGGGCGTGGGCCTTTGCTGTGAAGAGGCGTGCAGACTGCTGTTTGAGCAGAAAAACCCCGTCACGTTCATCACGACGAATGTCGGCGAGCTGCTGAACGCGCCCGAAGACCCGCTTGTGTTCCACCTGCGCGACGAGGCGTTCGCCATTGTACAGGACCGCTCTCTGCCGCTGCGCGTGCGCATGCACCGCCTGCTCGATTTCGGTGTGCAGGCGCAGAAAACGCTGTTCGGCAACCTGTCTCCCGCTGACCGCGACACGACCGACGAGACCGATACCCGCGCCGCGCTGTTTGACATGATGACCGAAATGGAGCCCTACGACGAAACATGGCCGGATTACGTACAGCTTTTGGAAGACAACGGCTTGCAGGCGAACCTCGATGACCTCGACGGCGGCTACGAAAACCTGCTCGTGTACTTTCTCTACCGCCACTTCGCGCACGGCGTGATCGACGGCCGCATCGCGGCGCGCGTGGGCTTTTGCGCTGTGAGTGTGTGGTTCATCTGCCTGATGAACACAAAGTGCCTGCGTGATACCGGCGAATTCACCCCGTGGGACCGCATCGTCTGCACGAAAGACTACTCCAAGCAGGTGGAATACAGCGCCGAAAACATGGAAATGGCACTCGATGCCCTGCACAAAGACCCCATTTTTTCCGCCGAACACCTAAAGCGCCTGTTCGGATAACAGAAGCCTTGAAAGGAGCTATGATCGATGAACCGATACGTTGTGCTTGCCCGTTTTGATAAAAATACGGAAGAAAAACTGATTGCGCTGCGCCGCGAGATGACAAACGCGGGCTATGCGTCTTCCGAGTGGCCGCCGCATATCACGCTTGCAGCGTATGAAGATCTCGATGCCGAAGCGCTCTGCGACTGGACAGGGGAGTTCGTCCGCGAGCACACGCGCCAAAAGCTGACGTTCGGCTCTGTGAGCCTTCTGCCGCCGTATGCCACGCACCGCGAAACCGCCGTGCTGTGCCTGAACCCGGTGCACGCAAAGCCTTTTGTCGATTTTTACTATGCGTTCCACGAAAAATACGAGTCGTTCTGCAAAGGCATCGGCAGCTTCTCCGCCGTTTCGGAGGACAAGCCCGTCATCCACTGTACGCTCAGCGTTGTGCGCATTACGGAGCTGCAGGACGCGCTCGAGCTCGTCTTCCAAAATGATGTCTTTACCCAAGCCGAAGTTACCGCGCTGGAGATCTACACCTATCCCATGCGCCTCATCAAACGGTTTGACCTGACCAGAGCGTAAATTCAAAATTTCAAAAGCAAAAGCACGCAGTGTTTCAAAACCTGCGTGCTTTTTACGTATAATTATTCAAAATACAGTGTGCCCATGTTCAGCGATCTCGTCAGGCGCACTAAGATGCGACGGAGGGTAGGCAGGAGCAAAAAGGCAAGGAGAAAGTTCGAGACACCGTGGATAAGGTCGAACGGGATGCCGCTGATGATATACGCCAGTGTCGCCGCGGGGCCGCTTAAAATGAGCACGGGTATCGCAGTGAGCGTGCCGAAAATCAGCCCGTAAAACCCGCACAGAAGCCCCCAGCCGAGGCGGCTTTCCATTTTACGAAACAGCCAAGCAGCAACGGCCAAAATCGCCCAGATGTAGAGATACGAAAACCACCACAGCCCAAAACCGTACAGCAACCCCTCAAGCAGCACGAATACGGCGAGCGTATAACCCACGTATGGCCCGAGCGCAAGGGTGAACAGTACCGTGAGCGATGAGGCAAGCTCCACGTTTGGCAAAGGGGCAAGTACCACCTGCGAAACAAACATCAGCGCGCCCAAAATGCCGCTGAGTGCCACGTGTTTTAAGCGCAAATCAATACCCCACCGTGAGTGTGAATTCATACTTGCCGCCGTCTTCGACCGGGGTGGAATCAACGCCCGTGGAGGCCATTTCACCGTTGATTGTCAGACACCACCACTCCTGATTCGCGCTGTCGGCTTCAATGCCGTCCACTTTTGTGACGAACAGGCCGTATTCGCTCTCTTCGCCTTCGATAAGGCCGGCATCCTGCAAAGCGGCGCCGAGCATTTCTTCGTCCGTGTTGAGATTATGCACGGTCTCTTTGCCGTCGGCATCGACAACGGTGAGCGTGTAGGCTTTAGCGCCTGCGGTGCCCTTCGGCGCCGTGACCTGCCAGATGACAACGCCTGCGACGACGAGCACAACGAACACGATGGCCGCAATAATGAGTGGCTTCTGGTTTTTGACTTTGGTTGACATAATTTTTTCCTCTTTCTTGTTTTTTATCCCCAAACGGGTGAATTTACTCGGCTGTATTTTCCACTTTTTCTGCCTGCTCTGTGGAAACTCTTTCGGGCGTTTCCGGCTCGCCGTTCCAGCGGGCGATAATGGCTTTTGTCTTGATGCCCTCTGCGGTGAACATCACCTCGTGCTCGGACTGAATGTTGCCCGGCGCGTCTTCGCTGTGCAGGTCGTCCGTTTTGCAGAGAATTTCAAAACCGGCTTCCGCTAAATAGCGCTGTGTTGCAAGGTACAGGTCGGTGTTGTCGGTTTTGAACCACAGCTCGCCGCCGGGTGCGAGCACCTTTTTGTAGGTGTTCAGCTGGCGGGTGTGGGTCAGGCGGCGCTTGTGGTCGCCGGCTTTCTGCCACGGGTTGCAGAAGTTTACATAAATTCGTGCAGCTTTTTCATCGGGCGCAAAAAGCGTATCAAGCTTTTCAATGTTATACGAAAGCAGATTTACGTTTTCCACGGGCTCCTCGCCGAACTCCGCTTCAATATTGCGGCGGGCGACGCCCAAAATATCTTCACTGATGTCGATGCCGATGAAATTTACGTCTTTTTCTCGGTGCGCAAGCTTTGCCAAAAACGTGCATTTGCCGCAGCCGAGGTCTAAATGGATGGGCTGCTGCTTTTTAAAGCGCTCGCCCCATGTTCCGGCGGCGGTTTTCGGCTCGTGCACATAAAACGGGCACGCGGCAAGCTCCGGGCGCGCCCACTTTTTCTTTCGGATCCTCAAAATTTTATCCTCATTTCTTTTCCGTTATTTTCGCTCTGCCTATTTTAACGCAGAAATGAAAAGTGTGCAAGTGCGATTCTGATTTTTCCCCGTTTTGCGCGCTTTTTTCTTCTTTTTTCATTGAAAGGCATCGGGCATTTTGCTATAATAAGAAAAAGCGCAAACTTAGACTTACATATCACTTTATATGTCAAGGAGGAAAACGTGATGGACGAATTAAAAATGCAAAACGGTGCTTTAATTTTGGAGGGTGGCTCTCTGCGCTCGCTCTTTACCTCCGGCGTTTTGGACGTCTTCATGGAGCACAACTTATATTTCTCCGATGTGACCGGTGTGTCCGCAGGCTCTTTGACCGGCGTGAACTACGTTTCCCGCCAGCCGGGGCGTTCCGCAAAGCTTAACATCGACTACGTGAACGACAAGCGGTATCTTGGCGTAAATAATCTCATCCTGCACCACGAGATCTTTAACTTTGACTTTTTGTTTAACGATTTGTCACACAGCATTCTGCCGATGGATTTTGACACGTTTTATAAATCGCCGCAGCATTTTACCGCCGTGGCGACGAACCTAAGAACCGGCGAGGCGGAATACTTTGAAAAAAGTTCTTGTTCGGATATTTTGACAGCTATTCGCGCCAGCAGCAGTATGCCGATGCTCTCGAAAGCCGTGAAGATGAACGGCGAGCTGTACCTGGACGGCGGCTGTGCCATGGCGATTCCGTACCAAAAGGCTATCGATGACGGCTTTGAGAAGATCGTGCTGGTCTTAACGCGCCAGCAGGGCTACCGCAAGCTTTACACAAAGCCCTCTATGCTGCATTTGTATGCGAAGTATTTCCGGCATTTCCCGAAGTTTTTGAGTGCGCTGTACGCCGTTCCGACGCGCTACGACGCCCAGCAAAGGGAGATTGACCGCTTAGAGAAAGAAGGCCGCATTTTCGTTATCCGCCCGCAGGGACCCGTGAACGTTTCACACACGGAAAAGGACACGGCGAAATTAAAAGCGCTGTACGAGGAAGGCCGGCAGGAGGCCGAACGCCGTATGGACGCGCTGAAACGGTATCTCGAAGCGTAATTTACAATTTAGCCCGCCGCGCCTGCGCGGTGTATTGCGTATTTGTTTTTTTAAGGGAAGGAAGTTTAAATTGGAAGAAAACCGCATGGGAACACAGCCCGTACCCAAGCTACTCATCAGCACCGGTGTGCCGCTGATGCTCTCTCTGCTCATCAATTCGCTGTATAACTTTGTGGACAGCGTGTTTGTCTCGCATGTTTCCGAGCACGCGCTGACGGCGCTTTCGCTTGCCGCGCCGGTGCAGATTTTAAACGGCGCGCTCGGCTGCGGCATCGCCGTGGGCTTAAACGCTGTCATCTCCCGCGCGCTCGGGCGCAAAGACAAGGACGGCGTGAAAAAAGCCGCCTCGGCGTCGCTGTTTCTCGCGCTGTGTGCAGGCCTGCTCATCGCGCTTGTGGGCATTTTGTGTGTGCGCCCGTACTTTGCGTGGCAGTCCGGCGGCAACGAAGAGATTGCCGAGTACGGCGTGCAGTATTTGAGCGTCATCATGCTTTTCGCCGTGCCGAATATGGGGCAGTGGGTGTTTGACCGCTTCGTCATGGCAAGCGGGCGCTCACATCTCTTTTTGTTTACGCTGTCCGCGGCGTCAATCACGAACCTTATCTTAGACCCCATCTTCATTTTCGGCTGGCTTGGGCTGCCCGCCATGGGCACGACCGGCGCCGCCATTGCAACCGTCATCGGGCAGTGCATGGGCTGCCTTGCGGGGTATCTCATCAACCGAAAGTACAATAAAGAGATCCCCATTCACTTCACGCTGAAGCCGGATAAAGAGAACACCCTCGCTATTTTGAAGGTCGGCCTGCCGACAACGCTCGTGCAGGGCATCGTTTCCGTTCTGGGCATCGTGATGAACTCCGTGCTCATCGGCTTTTCGTCCACGGCCGTCGCCGTGTACGGCGTGTGCACGAAAATTCAGAACCTCGCTACCGTGGGCGTGCACGGCATCAATAACGGCATCATCCCCATCGTTGCGTATAACTACGGCGCAAAAAAGCACGACCGTATTTACGAAGCCGTGCGCTGGGCGATGATCTACTCCGCCATCATTTTTGCGGTGTTCCTCGTGTTCTTAGAGGGCTTCCCGGGGCTTGTGATGGAGCTGTTCGACGCCTCGGAGGAAATGCTCGGCATGGGCATTCCGGCGCTGCGCATTTTGTCTGTCGCGTGGCTTTTGGCCATTCCGTGCCTCGTGTTCGCCGCATCGTTCCAAGGGCTCAGCCGCGGCACAGACAGCATGATCTTGACGCTGACCAGACAGGCAGTCCTGCCGCTTTTGCTCGTGCTGCTTGTCTCGCCGCTGAAAAACCTGAACCTCGTCTGGGTCACGTTCATCGCAGCGGAAGTCATCACCCTGCCGCTCGGCCTCTTCCTGTGGAAGCGCGCCGTCAAATTGACCATCGGAAAAGACTAAAGAAAGCCCGCAGATTAACTAAGAATCTGCGGGCTTTATCCTTTTTGTATATTTGCCAAAGTTTATAGACGTCTTCCCATTGCATTAGCTCCAATATAAAGTGTTTCTCCGTTCTTATCATTTTTCCGCCTTTCTGGTCATATTTAAAACACTATGGGCGGGGGTACTTAGGGGACCGAAGGGCGGTTGCTGATCACCCTTTTTTATGTAGCTGTGAGGTTCCGTTAGTACTAAGGCTTTCTCCCTCATCAGAGAGATTATACCTCTTTTCCAAGGAAGATGTATTCACGGAGGAGGGTGAGGAGGCCGGAGAGGGTGACGACGATGCTGATGATGAACGGCGCTAAGATCCAGGTATCAAACAGTGCGGTGCCGTAGCGGCCGAGGCTTGTCCACCACTCTGTGAGCGTCTGGGCGTAAAGGCCTGCGCCGATGAGCGTTGCACTGAGCGAGATGATGCCCAAAATGAGCAGGAGTTTGCCAAAGTAAATACGCAGGTTTTGGCGCTTCAGCTTTTGCTCTGCGGCGCGCTTTTCCGATTCTTCATTTTTGTTTTCGGTGGGGGCTGCGCTTTGCGGGGCTTCGACAGAATCCAACAGCAAATAATCGGTCGTGACGTGAAAAAGCTTGCTGAGCAAAATGACCTTTTCGGTATCCGGCACGGCCTCGCCTGTTTCCCAGCGGGAGACCGCCTGGCGCGAGATGTTGAGTTCGTTTGCGAGCTTTTCCTGCGACATGCCGGCGCGCTTGCGGCAGTCTGCGATCTTGGTTCCTATGGTCATATGAAGACCTCCTTTTGATGGGCTCATTCTACACGAAAACCGCGGGAAAAGCTACCATGTCAACTTGGAATTTCCGCAATTTTAAGTTGCGGCGGGGAATTTTTGGAGTTTTTGGCGTTACTTTGCTTCGTATTCCGCGTACATATCGCGGACGTAGCGGGAGACGTTTTCGTCGTAATCGGGATAGGTGTAGCCGTATTTTTCGGCGAAGCGCTTTGCGGTATCGCGGAAAAGCTTATGGCAGGTGAAAAGCGACTGCCATGTGTTTTCCACAGAATCTGTGCGATAGGTGGAAAGAAGCGTCTGCCACTGCTCTGCGGGGAGGTATTTGTCGATAAACTTATAGTTTTTGCCGACGCTGAATGTGAAGCCGTAGGTGCTGCCGACCTGCCATGAGAGCATGCGCAGAAGCTCGTTGCGCATCATCGAAAGGAGGTCAATGGCGAATAATAATTCGCGGCGGCAGAGGCCCTTGACGACGTAAGTGGTGATGTTCCAGAACTCGTTGCAGCAATCGTCAAAGCTGCGGGCGCTGGGCTTTTGGATGCGGTATTCCTCATCTGTGGGGATAGGCTTTTCTTTGACGCGATCGTCTTTATCGAGCAGAATTTCGCGCAGGCCGTCGCCGTTTAAATAGCTTTCAAGCGCGGTGAGGGGCAAAATGGTAAGGTCGATCTTGTTGTAATCCGTGAAGAACATCAAAAAGCTGTACCCTTCTTCCACGGCGGGGAAAAGCTCCATGTCTTCGGGCTTTTGCATGATGAGACACTCGCCGAAAACGTTCACCCACGTGTCGTCCTTCGTGTAAAGCGCGGGGTCATCGACAAAATAGGTGACGTCGAAATCCTGAAACCGGTCTTTCGGGATGTTTTGATTTGTGCGCGAGCCCTCCATGCCGACGACGCGGATGTGCGCATCGTTTTCGGCACGGGAGAGGATCAAATTCATCATTTCTTCGGGGGTTCTTTGGGTCATGGGGTGTCTCCTTTCTCCGCGTTATCTATCCTCGTCATTGGGAAAGTGATCCCAAAAGTCTTCAAATTCTTTGTTTGTGATGGTGCCGCTGCTGACTAAAATTTCGTACTGCTCGCCCTGCCAGGTGTAGCGCACCTCGGACGGGGTGTAGCCGTTGCGCAGGTAGAACGCGCGGCGCAGGTGGCGCTGGGGCTCGTTTTGGGCGGTGGGAATATCGAGCTCCAAATCGGCGATGAAGCGGTTTTTCGGGTACAGCGTGTGCATGAGCTTTAAGGCTTCGCTGCCGCAGCCGTGTTCGCGGTACTGCTCATCAATGGCGAAATACAGGATGTGCGTGATGTCGCCGTAGGTGAGCAGGCTTGCAAAGCCGCAGAAGTTTTCGTCTTTGTCGTAGAAGCCGACAAAATCGTGGCCGTCGTGCCGCATGAGGCCGCGGATGGGCGTGCGCTCGTTTGCGGGGAACGCGCGGACGTAGAGGTTTTCGGTGCGGTGAAAATCTTTGGAATGCTCCGTAAGCTTTTCCATGTGGAGTGCAGACATATTAAGGTTCCTTTCGGGTTTGTTTTCGGTATTTTTCGGCGGCAAGCTCTATGAGCTCGCGATCGGTTTCGACATCGGCAAGAGCGGGATGGCGCAGTGCGGTGCGCTCGAATTGCAGGCGAATCTTCCGCGCGCGTTCGGGGTCGTTTTCATACAGAAGCGCCATGGCGTACTCGGTGCGCAGGGCGGCGAGATTACCCCCATTGCGCGAGCGAAAAAGCTCCCACGCGGATGTTTTATAGCCCACGGCGGGCTTATCTTCCATGAGGCAGAGGTAGACGCAGTTATTGAGCAGATCGCCCTGCAGCGGGAAGGGGCCTTCCGTGTTCTGCGCGAAAATGCGGTCAGCGATCTCTAAGGCTTCCGTGAAGCGGTGCTCATCCATGCGCTTGCAGTGGAGCTGGAATGCTTCCTCCGCGCCGTCTGCCATGCGGAGCTCGTACTCGCGCGGCATGCGAAGCCACGCTTCCGGCAGATCGCGCATGCGCATGCCGGAGAGCTCGGCGGCGAGGCGATTTAATTTGGCGTGACAACGATAGAGGCTTTCCTCCGTTTTGCCGGCCATGACGGCGCTGTACGCGTGGTTGACGTAGTTTTCCGTGCGCAAGGGGATGAGGTTCATAAGCGCCGACCAGAAGAAAAGGAACGCGGCTTCTGCGGCGGCGCAGAGCGCGATGGGCTGTGTGCGGAATCGTACCGCCAAAAGCGCGGCGCATGCGGCAAGGAACAGGTTCAAAACGCTGCCGCCAAGGTAGTAGAGCTTATACGGAAACCGGCCGTTTTCCATGGGCGGCGGCACCATGATGCAGTCGAGCTTTTTAGACGATGTGCGGCACAGGCGCAGCTTTCCCCTTTGCTTTGCGAGCGTGAACTGGCCGAAGGAGAAGGATGAAAATTTGTAGCCCGTTAAAAGCCCGCCGAGCAGGCGGCCGAGCTCCCCTGTAAAGGCCGCGAGATAATTTAAAAGTGCCATGAAAAGCACCAGAACGACCGTGACGGCGGCTGCTTTACCGGAGCTGAGGTGACCCGGGTAAAACGATTTTTCAAGGTAACGGATGCACAAGAGACAAGCGGCAACGGGCACGCATTCGAGAATATTCAGTACGCGGGACTTGATGAACATGGCAGCGCCTCCCCTTTTTCTTTGATTGTAGCGGGCGAAATGCGGGGTTGTCAAGCAAAAAGCGCATATTTTCCTGCATTTTCTTCCTTTTTATGTTGAAACTATGATTTAAAAGGTATATAATATTTGTATATATGCCCGACTTTCCGCCGAAGCGGGCGCATTTTGAAAACGCAAGGGGAAACGCGGCGGATTTTGGGGAGAAATTCTGTGAAGAACAAGGAAAAACGGATCACGCACCATATTTTCATCAGCATTGTGCTGCTGTTTTTGGCGGTCTTTGTGATCCTTATTTTAACACAGCGGGAAAACTACGCCCGGCAGATGCAGCAGGTGGACGGATACATAGACGAGCTTTCGGGCAGAACGGCCCACCACGTGGGCGACGTTTTGCAGGACAAATTGAGCGCCGTGACGGCCATTGCCGACCTGTATGACGAGGCGTTAAAGGAAAGCAGCGAGGTTTGGGAGCCGCTGAAAAAGCTGGAGGACACCTCCGGCTTTGACCGCATCCGTTTTGTGCGGACAAACGGGCTGAGTTATGCGAGCGACGGCAAAAGCGTGAATGTTTCGGACAGGCCGTATTTTAAAGACGCCATACAGGGCGGCTCCGGCATTACGGGCGTGATGCAGTCTTACTTTGACGGAAAAGACCTCATCGGCTTTTACGCGCCGGTGCGCAGAAACGGAAAGACCGGGTCAATCATCGGCGTATTGGTCGGCTTTTTGGAGAAAGAGACCGTCTCTGACATTTTGGAAACCGAGCTTTACGACTACCCGGCCGACACGATGATCTTAAACCAGAACGGCACGGTGCTGGGGCGGTACGAGGACGGCGCACACACCATTACGAGCATTTACGCCCTGCTGCTCGACATGGACAAGGACACGCGCCAGACCGTAATGGCGGCAATGCAGAATCACGAAAAGGTAAAATGCTCGTTTATGCGGCACTCGACGGAATCGCTTGGGTATTTGGTGCCGATCGACGGGACGGACTGGTTTTTGCTGCAGCTTTTTCCGCAGCAGGCCATCAACACGATCATTGAGCAGGTGAACTTTGACGAACGCTTTGCGCTGATGCTGTTCGCCATTGTGTGCGCCGTGTTCATTGCGCGGCTCGTTTACCTGCTGCACAAAAAGAATGAGATGACGCGCGAGCACGAAAGCCGCGACCGCGTGCAGTCCCTTTTGCAGAACGTGGCAAACGACTACATTTGCCTGATTGACGTGAATCTGCAGACGGGCATGGAGGAGCAGTTCCGCATTTCGGACGGTGAAACGGAGATTTTAGACTGGGCGCACGGCAATTTCAGCTACGAAAACTGCATTAAAAACTACGCGGAAACGGTGGTCTGCGAGCCATACCGCGCGGAGTTTATCAGCTCGACAAAGCTTCCGGTGCTGAAGGAAATTCTTGCGAAGCAGAAGTATTTCTACCTTGAATATGACGGTGAGCCGGACGGCACGGTGCGTCGCTTACAGAGCAAATTCACGCTGAACAGCGCGGGCGACCACATGCTGGCGGGCATACGCGACATTACGGACGTGACCCGCGAGAAGATCCGCACGCAGACGAGCATCGATTTGATCGTTACGGCGGCTTCTACGGTGTACCCGTTCATTTTGGAGGAAAACCTGACGCGCGACGTTGCCCGCACGGTGCGCAACCAGAACATTGTGAAAAACGGGCGCATTGCCGAATGGACGATCGACGGCATGCTGGAGGACATCCGCGAGACGGTGCCCTTTGACGAGGACTACGCGCTGCTTTTGAAAATGCTGAAGCGGGAAGCGCAGCTGGACGCGTATGCGCGCGGCGAACGCGAGCTTTCGATGCGCATGCGCCAGCTGGGCGACGACGGGCAGAACCACTGGATGGAGACGCGCAACATCCTGATGAAAAACGCCGCGGGCGAGGTCTGCTGCGTTTCGCTGACGCGGTGCGTGGACGACGAGATCGCCCGCACGGCGGAGCTGGAGCGCGCAAAGGACAAGGCGGAAAGCGCCAACCGCGCGAAGAGCACGTTCCTTTTCAACATGTCGCATGACATCCGCACGCCGATGAATGCCATTATGGGCTTTACGGACATGGCGGAAAAGTACGCCGATGACCCCGAAAAGGTGCGCGACTGCCTGCAGAAGGTGCACGTTTCCGGCGAATACCTTTTGAAGCTCATCAATAATGTGCTTGACATGGCGCGCATTGAGAGCGGGCGGCTGGAGATCGTAAATAAGGCGTACCACGTGCCGACGGTCTTTAAAGATTTGAGCTATATTTTTGCGGCGGACGCCGAAAACCGCGGGCTGACGCTGCACTTTGACTGCCGCGTGCAGGACGAGATCGTGATTTACGACCGCTTAAAGGTGAACCAGATCGAGCTGAACCTCATCGGCAACGCGATGAAGTACACGCCAAAGGGCGGCACGGTGTGGTACACGGTGGAGCAGACGGGGCGCGAGGACGGCTATGGGCTGTTCCGCTTGACGGTGCGCGACACGGGCATCGGCATGAGCGAGGAATTCTGCAAAAAGGTGTTTGACGCGTTTGAGCGCGAGAACACCGGCACCGTAGCGGGCACAGAGGGCTCCGGCCTGGGGCTTGCCATTACAAAGCGCCTTGTGGATATTCTGGGCGGCACCATCACATGCGAAAGCGCGCCGGGTGAAGGCTCGACGTTCATTTGTGATTTCCGCTTTAAGCTTGGCACGGAAAAAGACCTTGAAGACGCGAAGGACACGGCGGAGGAAGAAATTCCGCTCGCCGGGCGGCGCGTGCTCTTGGTGGAAGACAACGCGCTGAATAGGGAAATTTCCCGCGACATTTTGGAAAGCGAAAAGCTCATTGTAGAAGAAGCCTGCGACGGCGCAGAGGCCGTGGAAAAGGTGAAAACCGCCGCGCCGGGCTACTTTGACGTGGTGCTGATGGATATTCAGATGCCGAACATGAACGGCTACGAGGCCGCGAAGGCCATCCGCGCGCTGCCGGACAAGGAACGCGCCGAGGTGCCGATCCTCGCTGTGACGGCGAACGCGTTTGAAGAAGACCGCAAGGCGGCGCTTGCTGCCGGCATGAACGGCCACGTGCCGAAGCCGATCAGTTTGGATACGCTGAAGCCTGCTTTGCAGGGGTGCTTAAAACAATAAAGTTAAAAGCAATAAAAAAAGAAGGCAGAGGGATTTCAGAACTCTGCCTTCTTTTTTTGTTGTGCGAGATGAATGATATACCGCGTATGTGCGCGACATGATAATGGAGGCACACTTCACGAGGAAGTGTGCCTCCAAATTAGTTTACAGGATTTTCTTAACCCCGGGGATTTTCTTCAGGAGCCACGTCAGGATGAACGAGGCGAGGAGGATGCCGAGGGTGAGACCAATCAAAATGAACGGGCTGCCCGCGCCGTAGGGGTGGATGCTTGTGTGCTTTAAAATGCCGCGCACGAAGATCATGTGGATGAGATAGATGCCGAACGAGCATTTATCGATCTCCAAGACGAGCTTGCCAAAAACGCCGGGAGCTTTTTCCGTTCGCGGTGCGCCGGTCTTGTCTGCCGCGCAGCCAAAAAGCGTAAACACGCCGACGGACTGGAGGATGACAAAAATCGACGAATAGCCGTAGAACACGCCTGCGGCTTTTACGGTGCCGTTCTCTTTAAGCACGGTAAAAACGACGACCGCCGCTGTGCCGGTGAGGAGGAACAGCAGGCCGAGCCCGCGGTTCACGCGCCACACGCCCTGCCGCAATGCGTAGCCGCAGAAGAGGTAGAACGGGTAGATGGTGGACACGCAGATGTAAAACCCGACGGAGATGCCGAACGTTTTTAAAACGGGCACGAGCGACAGGAAGATGACGTAGACGATCATCAAATACCGCAGCTCCCCTGCCGTGCTGTTCGACGCGATCTTGTGGTAGAACGGCAGGAGAAGATAGATGCCGATCATGAGGTAGAGATACCAGACGTGCGACCACGAAGTGCCGGAGAGGATCTCATAAAAGCCCGAAAGCAGTGTTTCGGCATTGATGGGCTCGTGATTGACGATAATTTCCAGCGCGTGGAACAAAAGGCAGAACACAATAAGCGCGATGAGCATGCGCGGGACGTATTTTGTGAGGCACTTTTTCACCGTGACCGGGCGCTCCGGGTTTAAAAGCAGCGCGCCCGAAACCATTAAAAAGCACGGCACTGCCCACATCATGTTGTTGACGACAATGCTGGACAAAAGCGCCTGCGTAGCAGTTGCTTCCTCCGGGAAAAGGGACACGGCGCAGAACACCGTGTGCAGAAGCACGATGGCAAGGCATGCCGCGGCGCGCAGATAGGAAAACGAATAAACGCGTGAGGTGTTTGCGGAGGCCGGAGCTTCCGCTCTCATGTGGCGGCTCATCAGTTGAACAGCGCGCCGTTTACGCAGCCTTCCTGGCCGCCGTTATCCGGCTCTTCCGGCGTATAAGCAGGCTCTTCGTAGCTCGGCTCCTCGTAGGACGGTTCCTCATACGAAGGCTCTTCATACGTTGGTTCCTCGTAGGTGGGCTCTTCCGTAACGACCTCTGCTGCGGATGCGGGCTTTTCTTCCGTCTGCACGGAAACCTCGCCGTTTTCCGCTTCCTTTGTGGCGCGCTCCGCTTCTTTGGTATCGATCTTTTCCTTTGTGGAAACGGAGGTGTATGTGGTGTAGGCAATGTCATCCTCTACAAGGATGGTGCCTTCTTTGATGTCCTCAAACGGGAAGCCGTGCAAGACGTAGGTCTTGCCGTCTTTCAGGGTGAGCTGCACATCGTAGCGCGGGGAGACGAAATATTCATCGCCGGAGCCGGAGGATTCCTCTTCCGTTTTGGACGTGTAGTAAAGCTCGAACTTTTCGTCCTTTGCGAGGGTCTCGCCCTTTTTCATCATGCTTTCCGGGAACTTTTCTTCGCTGCCGGTCTTGACGGACACGGCGGTGATCTCCTGCTTTGTGCCGTTTTCGAGCGTGACGCAGAAGGTGTCTTTGCTGTCGGACTTTTCGCCGACGACCTTCAGCTCCGGGGCCGGTGTGGCAGTGGGCTCTGCCGTAGCCGTGGGGGCAGCGGTGGGAGACGGTGTGGCTTCTGCGGAAGAAGAGTTCTCCGCAGCGGAGCAGCCGGCGCAAAGCACGAGCGCCGCGCAGACGAACGCCAATGCGCCCGTTTTCATTTTATTGTACATGGGGTAAATTTCCTTTCCGATTTAGGGTTTGCTTCGCTGTTAATCTACGCGGGCGTAATCGATATACTTGAACGTACCGGACATGCCGTAGTTGATCTGGTAGCCGTTGCCGTAGCCGCCGTACTCAAAGTTCGGGTCGAACACGTAGGTGGTGCCGTTCATATCGATCTCGACCCAGCCGTGGCGGCCGCGGCCGTTATACGTGCGGATGTAGCCCTCGACAAGGTGGGCATCGTAGCCGAGCAGCTTTGCCATTTTCTGGAACGTTGCTGCCATGACGTAGCAGTTGCCCTTGTGATTATCAAAGCCGAAGTTTGCGTACCATTCGGAATGGACGCTGTTGCCGGTGACCTCCGGGCCGAGCGTGTAGTACGGAAGTGCGTGTGCAGACCAGTTGTAGGCCGCGCGCAGATCCCAGCCGATCGTATCGAGGACGGCCTTCGCCTTCTGCTCCGCTTCGGTGAGCGTGGAGGGATCGGTGGTCTCCTCTTTCTTGACGCTGTTGATGTCGCCGGAGGTGACGGTGACGTACTGGGCATAGAGGTAACCCTCTGTGCCATCGGAAAGCTTTACTTTATACCAGGTGTTGGTGGCCTCCGTGACCGTGACGGTGGTGTTATTGCCGACAACGCGGACAACACCATAGTTTGTGCCGGCGCCCTTTCTGAGGTTGACGTCTGCCGTGGTCTTAGCGCGGACGGTGCCGTCTGCCGGGGCCTCTGTGGGCGCGGGCGTTGCGGTGGCGGAGGTGATCTTAATGTACTGTGCGTAAATGTAGCCCGTAGAGCCGTTTGCAAGGCGCACGGCGTACCACTGGGAGTTGCTCGTATCGGTGACCGTAATCGTTGTGCCGGACGGAATGACACCCTTGGAGCTGTAATTCGTGCCCGGGCCTGTGCGGAAGTTGACGTATTCCGTCGTCTTTGCAGTCTGCTCGTTTGCCGGGTCAGACGGTGCGGGGGTCGAGGTCGGTTCCGGCGTTGCCGTTGCGGACGGGGTTTCTGTGATCTTGATATACTGCGCAAAGATGTAGCCCGTAGAGCCGTTAGCAAGGCGCACGGCGTACCACTGGGAGTTGCTCGTATCCGTTACGGTGATCGTTGTGCCGGACGGAATGACGGCCTTCGAGCTGTAATTCGTGCCCGGGCCGGAACGGAAGTTGACGTACTCCGTCGTCTTTGCGGTCTTTTCATTTGCCGGGTCGGACGGCGCGGGCGTAGCCGTAGGCGCAGGGGTCGCTGTGGACGTATTGCCCGTGAGCTTTAAATACTGCGCGAAAATGTAGCCTGTGGAGCCGTTAGACAAACGAACGGCGTACCACTGGGCGTTGCTCGTATCCGTCACGGTGACGGTGGTGCCAAGGGAAATGACACCCTTGGAGCTGTAATTGGTACCGGGGCCGGAGCGGAAATTGACGTACTCCGTCGTTTTGGCGCTCTGCTCCGCTTCAGGATTGGAAGGTGCAGGTGTGGGCGTGGGGTCTGCCGGTGCGGACGGCGTGCTGACGTCGCCCGTGATGCGGATATACTCCGCATAGATATAGCCGGTGGAACCGTTTGTGAGGCGCACGGCATACCACTGAGAATTGCTGGTATCTGTGACGATGATGCCGGTGCCGGAGCCGATGACGGCCTTGGAGTTATAATTCGTGCCGGGGCCGGAGCGGAAGTTTACATCCGCCGTGGTCTTAGCATTTACCCCCCCGTCTTCGGCGCTGTTGCCGCCGGAAACGGAAATGTACTCTGCGTAAATGTAGCCGGTGGAGCCGTCAGAGAGGCGCACGGCGTACCACTCGGAATTGCTGGTGTCCGTTACGGTGATGCCGGTGCCGGACGGAATGACGCCCTTAGAGCTGTAATTTGTGCCGGGGCCGGAGCGGAAATTGACATACTCCGTCGTTTTGGCGGAGACCTCCTCCGCAGAGACCGCAAACGGCATTGCCGAAGCGAGCAGCAATGCGGAAAGCAGCAGCGCCGTACCCTTTCGGATCATACGTTTTCTGTATTGCATTTGTTTTCACCTATCCTTAAAAACCCTGAGTTTGATCTGCTTTAAAAGCAGATCTCAGACTGTCGAAAAAGTCCAGCCTATGCTGGGCTTTTTCCATTATCTATGCTATAATAATCATGGGTGATGAAA